>NZ_JBSFEV010000006.1:0-115443 GCF_053594615.1 Streptomyces sp. NPDC001858 | reverse complement strand
CGCCACCGCGCCACCGCGCCACCGCGCCACCGCGCCACCGCGCCACCGCGCCACCGCGCCACCGCGCCACCGCGCCACCGCGCCACCGCGCCACCGGGCCACCGGGCCACCGGGCCACCGGGCGGCAACGACCCCCGCACGCCGCAGCAACGACCCCCGCCCGCCCCTGCGAAGGCCGCTGTCCGCCGCGGCCGCGACAACCACCGCCCGCCGCGCGCACCGGCCGCTGTTCCCGCAGCAGCCCACAACCGCCCGCGGCCGCCCTCGGCCGCCCGCCGCAGCCCGCCCGAGCCGGAAAGGCCTGGCCCCGGCCACGCGCCGAGCCCGAAAGGCCTGGCCCCCGCCGCTCGCCGAGCCGGAAGGGCCCTCGCCCGAGGAGGGGACGCTGCTGCGGGCCGGGTGAACCTCGGGGGCCGTCCGGGATGAACTTCGAGGGGTACGGGCAGAAATCCCACAGTCCCACCACGGCCTCCCACCACACCTCCCACCGCACCGCCCCGCCTCGCACCTCGCCCCGCACCGCACCTCGCCCCGCCTCGCCCCACCGCACCTCGCCTCGCCTCGCCCCACCGCACCTCGCACCGCACCGCCCCGCCCCACCGCATCGCGGTCGCCCTTCGGCCCGTACTCCGTCGGCTTCCGGACACCGCAACGTCACACCGGAGGGGAACCACTCCCCCGTCCCCTCCCCAGCTCGCCCCCGATCCGTCAAGCCGCCGCGCGCGGTCACGACGCGGAAGGACGACGTGCGCCGTGTCCCTGCTGCCCCTCGACGAATCCTCGGCCCAGCCCCCGGCCCAGCCCCCGGCCCCGCGCGCGGACGACCGCAGACGCCCCCTGACCTCCTCCGCCGGCCGCCGCGTCCTCGGCCTGCTCCCGATCCTGCTGCTCGGGGTGTGGGCGGCCATCGACTGGCATGCGGTCCGTGACGGCGTCGCCCGGCTGGCCACCGCCGACCCGTGGTGGCTGCTGATCGGCCTCCTGTTCACCTACCTGGGCGCGGTCGCCGCGGCCTGTGTCCGCCAGGGCGCGGTCCTGGACCGGCTGCCGCCGGGCCCGCTGCTGGCCTCCCAGATCGCCGCGGGCGCCGCGAACCATGTGCTGCCCGCGAGCATCGGCGCCCACGCGGTCACCGTCCGGTTCCTGCAGTGCCAGGGCATCCCGCTGCCCCGCGCGACGGCCTCGATCGCGCTGTACTCCCTGGTCAGAGCCGTGGCGAAGACGCCCGTGGTGCTGATCTTCCTGCTCGCCGCCCCCGGCTCCGTGCCGCCCTCCGAGCTCTTCCCGCAGGGGCGGACGCTGTTGCTGGCCGCCGCGGGCCTGCTGCTGGCCCCCACGGCGCTCGCGGCGCTGCTCACCGTCGTGCGGCCGCTGCGCCGGCCCGCCCTGGACTTCGTCCGCACGGCCCTCACCGACGTCCGGCAGCTGCACACCCGTCCGGCCCGCTTCCTGCCCCTGTGGGGCGGAGCGGTCGCGGCGCCGCTGATCCAGGCGAGCGTGGTGGCCTCCGTGGGGACGGCGCTGGGCCTGCCCCTGTCCTGGGCGCAGCTGCTCTTCGCGTTCCTGGCGGCGAGCACCGCGGCCGGCGCCGTGCCCGCGCCCGGCGGCATCGGCCCGGTCGACGCGGCCCTGGTGCTCACCCTGGCCGGCTACGGCACCCCGCTGCCCCTGGCCACGGCGACCGTCATCGGCTACCGGGTGCTGACGGTCTGGGTGCCGCTCGCGCCGGGGATGCTGGTGCTGTCCGCGATGGTGCAGCGCAAACAGCTCTGAGGCGCAGCGCAGACACCGCGCCGGCGGTGCCACCGAGGCTCTGCGGGCTGAGCGGGCCCTCAGCCCTCGTCGTCCGCCGCCAGGCGCAGCGAGATGCTGTTGATGCAGTACCGCTGGTCGGTCGGGGTCGGGTACCCCTCCCCGGCGAACACGTGCCCGAGGTGGGAGCCGCAGCGGGCGCACCGCACCTCGGTGCGCACCATCCCGTGCGTGCGGTCCTCGATCAGCTCGACGGCGTCGCTGTCCTTGGGGTCGAAGAACGACGGCCAGCCGCAGTGGGAGTCGAACTTGGTGTCGGAGGTGAACAGTTCGGCGCCACAGGCCCGGCAGGAGTAGACGCCCTTGGCCTTGGTGTCGGTGTACTCACCGGCGAACGCGGGCTCGGTCGCGGCCTCGCGCAGGACGGCGTACTCGGCCGGGGTCAGCTCCGCCCGCCACTTCTCGTCCGGCTTTTCGACGTCGTACGGCATGAGCCTCAGCCCCTCACTGGGAAAGACGGTCCAGAATGCGCGGGCCCAGGTCCGTCACGTCGCCCGCGCCCATGGTGAGAACGAGATCACCGGCCTTCGCCATTCCCGCGATCACGGACGGCACCTCGTCCTTGTCGTGGACGGCCGTCACGTCCGCGCCGGCCGCCCGGGCCGCGTCGATGATCAGCTCGCTGGTGACGCCCGGGATCGGGTCCTCGCGCGCGGGATAGACGTCGAGGACGACGGAGGCGTCGGCCAGGGCCAGGGACGCGCCCATCTCCTTGCCGAGTTCCTGCGTCCGGGAGAACAGGTGCGGCTGGAAGACGACGAGGATGCGGGCGTCGCCGACCGCCGCGCGCATCGCCTCCAGGTCGGCCGTCATCTCGGTCGGGTGGTGGGCGTAGGAGTCGACGACCTGGACCCCGGCCGCTTCGCCCTTGAGCTGCAGCCGGCGCTTGACGCCCGTGTACGCGGCCAGGGCGGGGGCGAGTTCGGCGGCCGGGACGCCCAGGGCGACGCCGGCCGCGAGCGCGGCGACGGCGTTGTGCGCGTAGTGGCGGCCGGGCACGGAGACGGTGAAGGTGAGCTCCTGCCCGTCCAGCAGGACGGTCACCTCGCTCTTCAGCCCCTGGGGGACGACGGACAGCACGCGCACGCGTGCGTCCTCGGCCTCTCCGTACGTCACGACCCGCACACCCTGGACGCCCTGGACGCGTCGCGTCAGTTCCCGGGCGCCCTCGTGATCGGCGGTGATCACCAGCGTGCCGCCGGGCACGATCTTGCCGACGAAGGTCTCGAACGACTCGTAGATCTCGTCGATCGACGCGTAGTTCGCATGGTGGTCGAGTTCCACGTTGAGGACGATGGCGACCTCGGGGGCGTACTTGTGGAAGCTGCGGTCCGATTCGTCCGCCTCGGCGACGAAGATCTCGCCCTCGCCGTGCAGCGCGTTGGAACCGGGCGCGTCCAGGTCGCCGCCGATCGCGTACGAGGGGTTCAGCCCGAGCTCGGACAGCGACACGGCCAGCATCGACGTGGTGGTCGTCTTGCCGTGGGTGCCGGCGACGGCGATCGGACGCAGGCCGTCCATCAGGCGGGCGAGCGCGTCCGAGCGGTGGACGACGGGGATGCCCAGCTCGGCCGCGCGGGCCAGCTCCGGGTTGTCCGCGCGGATCGCCGACGAGACGACGACACAGCTCGCGTCGTCGGCCAGGTGCTCCGCGGCGTGTCCGATGTGCACGGTCGCGCCGAGGGCCCGCAGCGCCGCCGCGGTCTCCGACTCCTTGGCGTCGCTGCCGGCCACCTTCGCGCCGCGCTGAGCCAGAATCTTCGCGATCCCCGACATCCCGGCCCCGCCGATGCCGATGAAGTGCGGTCGGTCCATGGCGGTGGGAAGGCCGGGTGCCATGCGTGTGTCTCCAGGGTGCGCTACGACGGTGGACGCGCCCCAGCCTAGGGGGTCGGGCCCGCCGCACCTCCCCAGGGGCGCGGGGAACCGCACGGCGGCCCGTGGGCCGCCTACGCCTTGCTGTGCGAGAACAGCTTCAGCACCGGCACCCCCACCTTGTGCCGGGCCCGCGAGGCCCAGTCCCGGTGGAAGAACTCCTCCACGTAGTGCGGATCGGTCAGGACGATCACCTCGTCCGCCCCGACCTCCGCCACCAGGGACTTCAACGCGTCCAGCGGATGGTCCTCGACGAGCCGCCCCACCGCGTCGTGGCCCGCCGCCTGCAGCGCCTGGAGGGACACCGCCAGGGCCCGCTCGCCGAACCCCTTGGCGTCGTCGCCCTCGGGCGTCTCCCGCTCGCGCGCCGCCTCGTCCAGCTCGCCCAGAGCGACGTCGTCGATGGCCCGCAGCAGGCGGTCCGCCTGGTCGCCCCGCGGCTGGAGCAGCACATGGAAGGCGACCGCCTCCTCCCCGTGCAAGGTGCTGACGAACTCCACGTCGGCGGACGTCAGGGCCTTCTCGATCATCAAAACGCTTGTGAACACCAGCGCCCCATTCTCCTTCGAGGACCCCCGTGGCCCTCTCTCCTCCGTGGGCCGTTCCGCGGCCCTGCGGAAACCATCCTTCCCCGTGCTCGCACGGGGACTGCGAGATTTAGTGTGCCCGCCGAAAGCGAAACGGAACGATCGATTCCGCTGATTCCACTGATTCCGCTGATTTCAGGACCATCGATTGATTTCAGGATCATCGATATCGACCAAACCTATTTCGACATCATCGAACGTATTTCGGCATCACGGCCGCCGGTACCTGCCGAACAGAAAACCCTCCTCCTCCAGCAGGGACGCCAGTGCGAACCGCTGCGGAACCGCGACCGACGGCCCGCCCGCGATGCGCTGTGCGTCGCCGGCGACGAGCATCGGGGAGAGGGTCAGACACAGCTCGTCGAGCACCCCGGCGGCGATGAACTGCCCCAGCAGCCGGGGCCCGCCCTCGGTCAGCAGCCGGGTGTGCCCGAGCTCGGCGAGGGCGCGCACGGCGCGGGCCGGGTCCACGCCCGTGCCGTCTCCGGCGATCACCACCCGCACGCCCGCCTTCTCCGCGGCCGCGATCCGCTCGGGAGCGGCCGCGGCGCCGGTGAGGAGCAGGGTGGGGACCAGCGGCGAGGTGAAGAGCGGCAGCGAGAAGTCCAGGTCGAGGCCGGCGGTGACCACCGCCACGGCGGGCGCGGGCCCCTGCCCGGCCGCCTCGCGCCGCTCGGCGAACTCCGCACGCGCGCGTGCGGGACGGTAGCCCTCCAGACGTACCGTTTCCGCGCCGACGACCACGACGTCCGCGAGCCCGCGCAGCGTGCCGAAGATCCGCATGTCGGCGGCGGTGGAGATGGGCTGCGAGCGCCCGTCGTGCTGGGCGGCGCCGTCGAGCGTGGACACCATGTTGGCGCGCAGCCAGGGCCGGCGCGGCTCCCCGGGCGGGGCTTCGGGGTAGGCGTAGGCGTCGGCGAGCTCGTCGAGGCTCCACTCACGGCTCAGCGCCGTGCCGTCCCGCGCGCCGCCTCCCGCGCCACCCCCTTCGCCGGTGGCCCCGGGCGGCCTGCCGCCGGAGTCGGCCGTCGCGGTCGTCGAAGGCGGCGCAGTCGTCGAAGGCGGCGCGGTCGTGGCGGTCGTCGCAGTCGTCGCGGTCTGGACTGTCTGGTCGGTCACAGGGAACAGCCGTCGCATGCCAGGCAGTCTGGCACGCCCCGTAGCATGGGGAACCGTGTCGTCCTCCTCCCCCGCCCCCGGTCTCGGCCCGATAGCCGACGCGGCCCCGGCCTCCCTCTGCGCCCGTCAGCCGCACGTCCCCGCGGACCGGCTGGTCGCCGAGATGGTGCCGCCGCCGCGCTTCGACTCGGTCCGTTTCAGCACCTACCTCCCGGACCCGAACCAGCCCAGCCAGACGGCGGCGGTCGGCGTCCTGGACGACTTCGCGGCCGGACTGGGCGGGGCGCACGCCACGGGCACCGCCAAACGGGGGTTCCTCGGCTTCGGCAGGGCGAAGGCGCCCAAGGCGCCCGCCGGGCCGCGCGGCGTCTACCTGGACGGCGGCTACGGCGTCGGCAAGACCCACCTGCTGGCGTCCCTGTGGCACGCCACCCCGGCCGAGCCCGCCCTCAAGGCGTTCGGCACCTTCGTCGAGCTGACCAACCTCGTCGGCGCCCTCGGCTTCCAGCAGACGGTGCGGACGCTCTCCGGACACCGTCTGCTGTGCATCGACGAGTTCGAGCTGGACGATCCCGGCGACACCGTTCTCGTCTCGACGCTGCTCGGCAAGCTGGTCGAGGCCGGCGTCGCGCTCGCCGCCACCTCCAACACCCTGCCCGGCAAGCTGGGCGAGGGCCGGTTCGCCTCGGCCGACTTCCTGCGCGAGATCCAGGGCCTGTCGGCGCACTTCCGCGCACTGCGCATCGACGGCGAGGACTACCGTCACCGCGGCCTGCCGGAGGCGCCGGCGCCGTACTCGGACGAACAGGTGGCGAAGGCGGCGTACGCCACCGAGGGCGCCTCGCTCGACGACTTCCCGCACCTGCTGGAGCACCTCGCCAAGGTCCATCCGAGCCGCTACGGCGCGCTGACGGACGGTCTGAAGGCGGTCTGCCTCACGGACGTGGCGCCGGTGCCCGACCAGTCCACGGCCCTCAGGCTGGTGGTCCTGGCCGACCGGCTCTACGACCGCGAGGTCCCGGTCCTGGCCTCCGGGCTCCCCTTCGACCGGTTGTTCAGCGAGGAGATGCTGAACGGCGGGTACCGCAAGAAGTACTTCCGGGCGATCTCCCGGCTCACCGCGCTGGCCCGCGACGCCAAGCGGCTCGTCGAGCCTCGCTGACGCACCGTCACAGCTCGGGTCAAGAGTCGGACAGCTCAGGTCATGAGTCGGTTCGCGCCAGATCACCCGCTCTTTTGAGGCGCACTTCTTTTCGAAACGCTCAGTTAACCCTGCAAAGAACCTTGCAGGGTTAACGTGTTTCTTGACCAGCCGTTGACCAACCGTTGGTCTGGACTAGAGGCGAGCATGTCGGGAGGGGGGCGCATGTTCCGAGGTAGGGCGGCCAAGACCGCCTTCGCGCTCCTCGCCGCCGTCCTCCTGACCCTCCCGCTCTTCGCAGCCACCTCTTCGTTCGCATCCGCGCATACCGTGCGTCAGGTCGAGGCCAAGGCTCAGCCCGGATTCAAACCCTCGGGCAAGCCCGTGCGCGACGAGTTCGTCACGATCCGTGGCTGCGACGGGTCCGGCGGCCCCGCGGATCCGCTGCGCTCGCGCGACCGCCACCGCGCCGCCCTGTGCACCGCCCCCGCTCCCCAGGAGCCCGAGCGCGCCCTGCTGGCGCTGGACCCGGCGGCGGCGCACCAGCCCACCCGGCCGGCCGAACCCTACGAGCACGGGTCGAGACCCTCGGCAACACACTCTCCGGCGGCACTTCAGGTCTTCCGCTGCTGAGCGGACAGAGCAGAACAGCAGTTCCCCCACCTGTCCTGTGTCCTGCACACCCGACGCGCCCCCACTGCGCGCCAGGAGGAGTCACCACGTCATGCAGCCCCTCATCGACAACGCCCGTACGTTCGGCCGGCGCCCTGAGGAGTTCGCCAAGCTCGCCGAAGGCCAGTCCCCCCAGGTCCTCTTCATCACCTGCTCCGACTCGCGGGTCGTGCCCGCCCTGATCACGGGCGCCCGCCCCGGCGAGCTCTTCGAGCTGCGCACCGCGGGCAACATCGTGCCCCCCTACAGCTCCGCCTGCCCCACCGGCGAGGCGGCCACCATCGAGTACGCCGTGGAGGTCCTCGGCGTCCAGGACGTCGTGGTCTGCGGCCACTCGCACTGCGGCGCCGTCGGCGCGCTGGTGCGCGGCGACGACCTCGACGGCGTCCCCGCCGTACGCGACTGGCTCGCCCACGCCGCCGACGAACCGGGGGCCGCCGATCCCGACGACCCGACGGTCATGCGGGCGGTGCAGAACCATGTGCTCGCCCAGCTGCTGCGACTGCGCTCCTACCCCTGCGTGGAGAAGCGGCTGGCCGACGGCCGGCTGCGGGTGCGCGGCTGGTACTACGAGGTGCACACCGGCGCCGTACGCGAACACCGCGTGGACACCGACTGCTTCGAAGCCCTGTGAGCGCCCCGATGAACCAGAACGCCGGCCCGCGAATATCCCGCCGTATATCCGCGCGAGGGTCCAGGTTCCCCCATCTCCGGCAGGACTTCGCCGCCTCGCTCGTCGTCTTCCTGGTCGCGCTTCCGCTGTGCGTCGGCGTGGCCGTGGCCTCCGGCGTGCCGGCCGAGCTCGGGCTCGTCACCGGCATCGTCGGAGGCATCGTCACCGGGCTGATGCGGGGCAGCAGCCTTCAGGTGTCCGGTCCGGCGGCCGGACTGACCGTGCTGGTCTTCGAGGCGGTGCGGGAGTTCGGGCTGCCGGCCCTCGGAGTGATCGTCCTGGCCACCGGCGCCCTGCAACTCGCCATGGGCGCGCTGAGGCTGGGCCGCTACTTCCGGGCCATCTCGGTCTCGGTCGTCGAGGGCATGCTGGCCGGAATCGGCCTGGTGCTGATCGCCGGTCAGCTGTACTCGGTGGTCGGCGCCAAGGCGCCGGAATCCGGCCCGGAGAAGATCGCCGGGCTGCCAGAGGCCCTCGTGGACGCGGTCGGCAGCGCCGCCGCGTCGGCCTCGCTCGCGCTCGGCGTCGGCACCGTCGCCGTGCTGGTGTTGTGGAAGCGGTTGCCGAAAAAGCTGCGCACGGTCCCCGGCCCGCTCGCCGCGGTGGGCCTGGCGACGCTCGCCGCCCTGCTGCTCGACCTGCCCGTGGCCACCGTCGAGGTGCAGGGGCTGCTGGGCGCCGTCCAGCCCCCGCCGCTCGGCTCCTTCGGCGAGCTGGCGAACGTCGGCCTGCTCGGCACGATCGTCGCGTTCACGCTGATCGCGTCCGCCGAGTCGCTGTTCAGCGCGGCGGCGGTGGACCGGCTGCACAACGGCCCGCGCACCGCGTACGACAAGGAGCTGATGGCGCAGGGCGCGGGCAACGCGCTCTGCGGGATGCTCGGCGCGCTGCCCATGACCGCGGTGATCGTGCGCAGCGCGGCCAATGTGCAGGCGGGCGCGCGCACGAAGGCGTCCCGTGTGCTGCACGGCGTGTGGCTGCTGCTGTTCGCGGCGCTGCTGCCGGACGTGCTGGCCTACATCCCCCTCCCGGCGCTGGCCGGGGTCCTCGTCCACGCGGGCGCCAAGCTCGTGCCCGTGCGGGCGATCGCCGGGCTCTGGCGCGAGCATCGCGGCGAGGCTCTGATCCTGGTCGCCACGGCCGTGTCGATCGTCGCGGTCAGCATGTTCGAGGGCGTGCTCATCGGTCTGGCGCTGGCCGTCGTCAAGACGGCCTTGGAGGCCTCGCACATCAGGACGGAGATCGTCGACAAGGGCGCAGGACCGGTCCAGGCGTATCTGTCGGGCAACGCGACCTTCCTGCGGCTGCCGAAGATCCTCGACAGCCTGGAGGCGCTCCCGCAGGACCGCCCGGTCGAGCTGGACCTCTCGGGCCTGCACCACCTCGACCACGCCTGCCGCTCGGCCCTGGAGACCTGGGCGGAACGGCACAGCGCGGCCGGCACGGAGCCGGTGAAGGTCACGGAACCGGTGACGACCGCGACCGGGTAGCCGCGCAGCCCGTCGTCCGGCCCGGGACCCGGGGCGTGGCCCCGGGCCGGACGGCAGGCATATCGTTACAGAGGTGGATAGATACAGCCAGATACAGCCAGATATGCGCTAGATACGGCTGGACATAGCTAGAGACAGATAGAAACAGGTAGAGACAGACAGAAACGGGCATAAGCAGTCAGGTGCCGACAGGACAAGGCACGAGCCGGCAGGAGAAGGCACGAGCCGGCAGAACGGCCCCTACGGACCTCTTGCTGAGGAGGTCGCCATGCTCGAGGAGCTGCTGGGCGCGGCCGCGGCGGTCGCCGCCGGAGGCCTCGTGTATATCGCGGCGGCCGCCCGGGTCGTCAAGCAGTACGAACGCGGGGTGGTCCTCCGGCTCGGCCGACTGCGCGGCGACGTCCGCCAGCCGGGCTTCACCCTGATCGTCCCGGCCGTGGACCGACTGCGCAAGGTCAACCTGCAGATCGTGACCATGCCCATTCCCGCCCAGGAGGGCATCACCCGCGACAACGTGACCGTGCGGGTCGACGCGGTCGTGTACTTCCGGGTCGTGGACGCCGCGGCCGCGATCATCAACGTCGAGGACTACCGTTTCGCCGTCTCTCAGATGGCGCAGACCTCGCTGCGCTCGATCATCGGAAAGAGCGAGCTGGACGACCTGCTGTCGAACCGGGAGAAGCTCAACGAGGGCCTGGAGCTGATGATCGACAGTCCGGCGATCGGCTGGGGCGTGCAGATCGACCGGGTCGAGATCAAGGACGTGTCCCTGCCGGACACCATGAAGCGCTCGATGGCCCGCCAGGCCGAGGCCGACCGCGAGCGCCGGGCGCGGATCATCAACGCGGACGCCGAACTCCAGGCGTCGAAGAAACTCGCCGAGGCGGCGAAGGAGATGTCCGAGCAGCCCGCCGCGCTCCAGTTGCGCCTGCTCCAGACGGTGGTGGCGGTGGCGGCCGAGAAGAACTCCACGCTCGTCCTGCCGTTCCCGGTGGAACTGCTGCGCTTCCTGGAAAAGGCGCAGCAACCGCTCCCACAACACCCTCAGCAGCAGCCGGCCCCACCGCAACCTCCGCCGCCCGCTCAGACGCCTCTTCCTCAGGCGCCCGCCGAGACGCCTCCTCAGGCCTCACCGCCGCCTCCACCGCCGCCTTCACAGCCATCTCCACCGCCGTCTCCGCCGAAGGCCGTCGACGAGTGACGCGTGTGTCGACGAGTGACACGTTTTCCATGCGTGGCGCCTCAGGCGCGCCCCGGGTGATAGACACGTTCGGGATCACAGTTCCTGTCCGCCAGCAGGAAGGTTTGCCCATGTCTGCGACACGACGTCAGCTCCTCGCCGGGACCGGTGTCATGGGAGTCGGAGTCGGAGCGGGGGTGGGCATCGCGTTCAGCGGTGCTCTCTCCGACCTCTTCACCGGCACCGCGACCGCCACCGCGCAGAAACTCGGCCACGACGGCTACGGCCCCCTCGTGGCCGACCCGGACGGACTGCTCGACCTCCCCGAGGGCTTCCGCTACCGGGTCCTGTCCCGCGAGGGCGATCCGCTGCGCTCCGGCGAGGGTCCGGTGCCCTCCAACCACGACGGCATGACGGCTCTCCCCGGCCGCGGCGGTCGGGTCCACCTGGTCCGCAACCACGAGAACCGCCCCACCGCGGCGCACCCCGTCCCCACGATCAAGGGCCTGACCTACGACCCCGCGGGCAAGGGCGGCTGCACCGTGCTGACACTGGACTCCCGCAACAAGGTGCTCTCGGAGCGGGTCGCCATCGCCGGTACGGCCGTCAACTGCGCCGGCGGGCCCACTCCGTGGCACACCTGGCTGACCTGCGAGGAGACCGAGGACAAAGCCGGCACAAACGGTTACAGCAAGGACCACGGCTTCATCTTCGAGGTCGATCCGACCGACCCGCGCCGCACCGGGGCCGTCCCGCTGACCGCGATGGGCCGTTTCCAGCACGAGGCGATCGCCGTCGATCCGCACAGTGGAACCGTTTACGAAACGGAGGACGCGTTCCTCAAGCCGTTCGGCCTTTTCTACCGGTTTCTGCCGGAGAAACCGCTGGGCGGGGTGGGCTCGCTGCGCGCGGGCGGCCGTCTTCAGGCGATGCGCGTCCCCGGCGTGCCGGACCTGTCGTCCATCCAGGAAACAGGGGCCGCTTTCGAGGGCATCGAGTGGGTGGACGTACCGGATCCGCTCGCTGCCGAAACCCCGATCCGTCTGCAGGACTTCGGCCCGAAGGGCATCACGCACGCCCAGAAGCTGGAGGGCTGTTACTGGGGCGGGCGGTCGGTGTACTTCGTCGCGTCGTTCGCGCGCGGCACGGACGGCTCGGCGGCCGACCACTTCGGTCAGATCTGGCGCTACGACCCGGAGCGCCGCCGGCTCACCCTGGTCATCGTCTTCGGCCCGGACACCGACATCCAGCTCCCCGGCGAATCCCCGGACAACATCTGCCTCGCGGCCGGCGGCGGCCTGATGGTCTGCGAGGACGGCCACGGCGCGCAGCACGTCTTCGGCGTGACCCGGGCCGGCGAGGTGTACGCGATGGCACGCGGCCGACAGAACATCGGGACATCCGAAGCGCCCGAGTGGGGCGAGTTCGCCGGCGTCACCTTCTCCCCCGACAGCGAGACCATGTACCTCAACTGCTACAACCCCGGGACGACCTTCGCGATCACCGGACCGTGGCGGCGCTAGGAGCGTGGGTCAGTAACGACAGTAGAGTCACGATGTGACCAAGCTCGTTTTGTTAGCGACTGGCCGAGACGCTGACGTCTTCGCTCTCGACACGGATCGCGTCCTGCGTCGTTATCGGGACGAAGGTGACGTGGCCGCTGAAGCCGCTGTGATGGCCTATGTCGGTGGGTTGGGATTCCCCGTGCCACGGGTCTACTCGGCGAGTGGTGGTGATCTGGTCCTCGAACGGCTCACCGGTCCGACCATGCTGCAGGCGCTGGGCGCCGGGGAGATTACTGCGGTGGCGGCGGCGGACCTGTTGGCAGGCCTGCATGCTCGCCTTCACGCGTTGCCGCCACAGGTGCCGCACAAGCCCGGGGATCGCCTGGTGCATCTGGATCTGCACCCGGCGAATGTCATGCTCGAAGCGCGAGGACCGGTCGTGATCGACTGGCGTAACTCCGGGCAGGGCCAGCCTGAGTTCGATGTCGCTGTGTCCGCACTGATCCTGGCGCAGGTCGCGGTCGACTCCATGCGGGAGGACGCCGCGCTCGCCGGTACGTTCCTCACCGCGTTCTTGGCCAGCGTCGGCGCTGTGCCTTCCGAGGCGTTGGATCAAGCAGTACGGTTCCGCCGGGCCGACCCCAACCTGACTACCCGCGAGATCGGCTTGCTGGACGAGGCGGTCTCGGTGATCGGTTAGCGTCGCGGCCGCAGCCGTGTTGCGTGCCGATAGGCCGATGGCCCACCTGCCGTGCGTGACTGTTCGTACGGGATGATCAGGGCATGCGTGATGGTGATGAGCTGTTCGCCATGGAGCCCGTCCAGCCGCCCGAGCGGGGGAAGCCGACGGCGCGGGTGGCAGGGGACAAGCGGTTCAGGGCGTTCGACCCGCACCAGGTCCTGCTGTTGCCCCGTCGCTGGACGACTGGCTGCCCCAGGACCACCTGGCCCGGTTCGCCGCCGACCTGGTCGACGAGGTGCTGGACCTGGGGCCGGTCCTGGCTGACTACACCGACAAACGCGGCTACCCGCCCTACGATCCCAGGCTGATGCTGCGGCTGCTGATCTACGGCTACACCACCGGCATCCGCTCTTCGCGGGCGATCGAGCGCAAGTGCGCCGACGACATCGCGTTCCGGTTCCTGGCCGCCGACCAGGCTCCGGACTTCCGCTCGATCTCGCGGTTCCGCCGCCGCCACCTGGACGCCCTCGCGGACCTGTTCACCCAGTCACTGCACCTCGCCCAGAAGCTCGGCATGGTCAAGATGGGCCGCGTCGCCCTGGACGGCACCAAGCTCGAAGCGAACGCCTCCAAGCACAAGGCGATGAGCTACCGCCGCCTGGTCGACAAGGAAGAGCGGATCGAAGCCGAGGTCGCCGCCCTGGAGGCCCAGGCCGCCGCCCTGCTCGCAGACGCCGAGGCCACCGACACCGCCGAGGACCAGAGCTTCGGCATCGACGGCAAGGACACCGATCTGCCCGCCGAACTCGACCGGCGCGAAAAGCGCCTGGCCAAGCTGCAGGCCGCCCGCGCGCAGATCGAGGCCGAAGCTGCCGACAAGGCCCGCCGCCACGCCGAGGACAAGGAACGCCGCCGCCAGGAGCGTGCCGGCGCCAGCGACGAGCAGGCCGTCACCGACGCCGGGCACAAGGCTGCCGCGAAGGCCCGTCCCAAGCCCAAGGCGCAGGCCAACTTCACCGACCCCGACTCGCGGATCATGAAGAACAGCGACGGCGCCTTCATCCAGGCCTACAACGCCCAGGCCGTCGTGGACGCCGACCACCAGGTCATCACCGCCGCCGAAGTGACGACCAACCCCTCGGACGCGCTGAACTACACCACGATGCTCGACCAGTCCGCGGTGAACACCGGCGTCCACCCCAAGCAGGCGCTGGTCGACGCCGGCTACTGCTCCGAGACCAACCTTCAGGCCGCGAAGGACCGCCAACGGGCCTGCGGCACCGACACCTTCATGGCCACCGGCCGACTCGCCCACGACGAACAGGTCCCACCCGCACCACGCGGACGCATCCCGGCGAGCGCCACGCTGAAGGAGCGCATGGCCCGCAAGCTGCGGACCAAGCCCGGCAAGGCCGCCTACCGCCGCCGCAAGGCCATCGTCGAACCCGTCTTCGGCCAGATCATGACCTGCCAGAACGGTCGCCAGATCCTCCTGCGCGGCGAGGACGGTGCCCGCGGCGAGTGGAGACTGCTGGCCGCCTGCCACAACCTCCGCAAGATCTTCCGACACGCCGGAACCACCGGGCTCGCCGCCCTGGCCAGCTGACCAGCCAGCCCCCGGCCCCGCCGCAGGCCCAAAGTAGGCCGCACACCACACGGACAGGACCCCACAGGTGCCAGCGGCGTGACCGGGATCGAGCCCCATCGATCAGAGAGCTGGCCACGTACCCATTACTGACCCACGCTCCTAGCCCCGGAAACCGGGTCGGATTGCGTTTCGGTGCGCCGAGCGCACGGGAGCCGGGCGGGTGACACCGACGGAAACGCGGTCGCATATCCACACAGGCCGCGAGATACACCTCATAACTTCATACGATGATCCCTCCCGTGCGCCGCCTCGCGGCCCTCTGCGCCCTCGGTACCGCCCTCTGCGCCCTCACCCTCACCGCCTGCGGCGCTCCTCCGCAGCCGCAGGCCCCTCGCCCCGCCGCCCCCGCCCACACCTCCGCCGTCCCCTCGCGGCCCCCGACGCTGGCTCCCGGTCCGGCCGGTCTCACTCCGGTCTTCCACCACGCGCCCCGCACCGCCGACCGCACCGTCGCCCTCACCTTCGACGCCGACATGACCTCCGATCAGGGGGACCGGGCGGCGGCCGGCGAGCACTTCGACAACCCGGGGCTGATCGCGGCCCTGCGTGCGCTGAAGGTGCCGGCCACTGTGTTCATGACCGGCCGCTGGGCCGAGGAATACCCGGACCAGGCCCGCGCCCTCGGCCGCGACCCCGGTTTCGAGGTCGCCAACCACTCCTACAGCCACCACGCCTTCACCGGGGACTGCTACGGCCTGCCGACCGTCCCCGAGAGCCGGATGCGGGCGGACGTGGAGCAGGCCTACACGGCGTTCCGCAAGGCCGGAGTGACCGACGCGATGCCCTACTTCCGTTTCCCCGGCGGCTGCTACGACAAGCGAGCGCTGCGCGCGGTGAGCGGCACCGGCGTGACCGCCGTCCAGTGGGACGTGGTCAGCGGGGACGCGTTCGCGACGGACGCCGACGCGGTGGTCCGGCAGGTCCTGGAGGGCGTGCAGCCCGGGTCGGTCGTCGTCATGCACTGCACTCGCAGCGCGGCCCCGACGACCGAGCGGGCGGTGCGGACGATCGTGCCGGAGCTGCGCCGACAGGGGTACCGCTTCGTGAAGGTGTCCGAGCTGATCGGAACGGCGAGCGGGCGGCGGTGAGTCCTGTACGCCGGCCTCGTGCTCCGGAAACGCTTTCGTACGCTGGAGGCATGAGTGACAACGACAGCGACCAGGGGCTCGACCGCGAGTACTGCCTGATCGACGCGACCCGGCCGCCCAAGGCCGATGGACCGCCGTATGCGGAGTGCGTGCTGTGCCGGAAGCCGACGGAGTATCCGGAGTCGTACAAGGGGATCACTCTGTGCCCGGTGTGCGAGTGGCAGGAGGCGCAGCGGACAGCTTGCTCCGGGTAACCGGTTACACCGAGCAAGCCGTCCGGTAACCGGTTACACCGAGCAACCTATCCGGTAACCGGTTACTCTGCGTGCTCGCCCGGGTAAGGGTGATCGCCGGGACGTGCGTGCGCACCCATGGGCCACGTAAGCCGTAACGGCGGCCCACGTTCTCCAGACGTAGATCGCGCTCCATGCCGGGCATCCTCTCGTAACCGGTTCCGTCGTACCGGTCCAGTAGCCTGCGCCTGTGAGTGAGAGTCCCTTTCAGACCGAGCCGAACCCGCGTGATCAGGCTCCGCAGTTCGTGTTGCCCCTCGTCGTGCGGATAGAGAAGTCCGCGCCGCCGGCCCGCACCGACGCGCTCGAGACGGCTGCCCGTGCCGTGCTCGTCCTGCTCGCTGACGAGCGCTCCGTCGGGGACGGAGAGTGGGCGCAGGTCATGCGGGACTGGCAGGACGCCCGCATTCGCAAGGTGGTGCGGCGGGCCCGGGGAGCCGAGTGGCGGCGGGCCGGGGAACTGCCGGGGATCACCGTCACGGGGAAGTCGGCGGAGGTGCGGGTGTTTCCGCCGGTGCCGTTGGACGGATGGCCGAAGGAACTCGCGAAGCTTCAGGTTTCCGGAACCGATCTCGACGATCCCGAGCCGCCCGCGGGCGTCGAGCCGGAAACCGTCGTGCTGTGGATGAGTCCGGAGGTGGAGATGTCGGCGGGGAAGGCGATGGCGCAGGCCGGGCACGGCGCGCAGCTCGCCTGGTGGGAGCTGTCGGACGAGGAGCGGGCGGCTTGGCGCGAAACCGGTTTCCCGCTGGCTGTCCGGACCGCGGACCCGGAGCGGTGGCGTGAGCTGACGACGAGCGGCCTGCCGTTGGTGCGGGACGCGGGATTCACCGAGATCGCGCCGGGCAGCTGCACGGTGGTCGCCGACCATCCGGCCCTGAGGGCCCGCTGACCCACTGTCCCGCTGCCCCGTCCGCCCGCCGGCCCGGCACTGTCCGTCGGCCCACCAGCCCGCCGGCCCGGCACTGTCCGTCGGCACCCGCCGTCCCTGCACCCCTCCGCCCCGGCATCCCTCCGCCCGAACCTCAAATGTTGCTCTGAAGGAGGGCGGCGGGCGGTTCGGAGTGCGGTGGCGGGGCGATACCACCGTCACCACGCAGGGGGTACGCGGGGGCACGAAGGAGGCGGGGACCATGATGCGACTGGGGACGGGGATCGGCTGGCGACCCGAGATCGCGGACGCCGTGGAGCGGATGCCGGGCATCGACTGGGTCGAGGCCGTCGCCGAGAACGTGTGTCCCGGGCACCTGCCCGACTCCCTGCTGCGGCTGCGCGAGCGCGGGATCACCGTGATACCGCACGGCGTCTCGCTCGGGCTCGGCGATGCGGAGCGACCCGACCGCAGACGGCTGACCGCACTCGCCGAGCGGGCCGAGGCGCTGGGCGCGCCGCTGGTCACCGAGCACATCGCGTTCGTCCGCGCGGGCGGCCCGCTGACGGCGTCCCCGCGGCTGGAGGCCGGGCATCTGCTGCCCGTGCCGCGCACCCGGGACGCCCTCGACGTGCTGTGCGAGAACGTGCGCATCGCGCAGGACGCGCTGCCCGTGCCGCTCGCCGTCGAGAACATCGCCGCGCTCGTCGCCTGGCCGGGCGAGGAGATGACGGAGGGACAGTTCCTCTACGACCTGGCCGACCGCACCGGCGTTCGGCTGCTCATCGACGTGGCCAACCTGCACACCAACTACGTCAACCGCGGCGAGGACCCCGCCAAGGCGCTGGCCGAACTGCCCCTGGAAGCCATCGCCTACGTGCACGTCGCGGGCGGCTTCGAGCGGGACGGCGTCTGGCACGACAGTCACGCGCACCCGGTGCCCCGCCCGGTCCTCGACATCCTGACCGACCTCGCGTCCCGGGTGGCGCCGCCGGGCGTGCTGTTGGAGCGGGACGAGAACTTCCCCGAACCGGCAGAGCTGGAGCGCGAGTTGGGCGCGATCCGGAAAGCCGTCGAAAGCGGTATGGCGCTGCGCGGCACCCCGGGCGCCGACGAAGCCACCCCGCCCACCCGGCCCCAGCCCAAGCCCAAGCCTCTGCCTCGACCGCAGCCCCAGCCCCAGCCCCAGCCCCAGCCCAAGCCCGAGGTGGCCGAACCGATCGTCGCCCTCGGCGTCGCCCCCGGCATCGGCCCCGACGAAGCGACCCGTCAGCGCCTCGGCCTCGCCCAGGCCGCCCTGCTGTCCGCGCTGGTCGCGGGGACTCCCGTCCCCGAGGGCTTCGACCGGGTGCGCCTCGGCGTGCAGGCGCGGGCCCTGGCGGCGAAGCGGGCCGACGTGGTGGCCAAGGTGGCGCCGGAGCTGCCGCAGATCCTCGGAAACGGTTACCGGGCCGCTTTCATCGCGTACGCGCAACGGCACCCGATGCGCGGCGGATACCGCCAGGACGCCCTCGACTTCGCCGAGCGGATACTCCTGGACGGACAGCTGCCGGAAGGCCGGGCCCGCCGCGAACTGCGCCGCTGGTGGCTGGACCGCTCGGGCCCCGCCCCGAGGCCGAAGTCGCGGCTGTCCCGACTGCCCCCGCTGCCCCCGCTGCCCCGGCTGTCCCTGCTGGAACACGTGAGTCGGATGGGACGGTCGTCGATCCGGCGGTGACGGACGCTCCCGAATGTGCCGGGGTTAACACCCGGCCGCGTTCGTTGCACGCAACAACGTTTCCACAGACGTTTACTACCACTTTCCCCGGCTTTGGGGCCTCTTCCCGCCCTCCCGTTTTGGTCCGAGATGCCCGTGATGCAAGTCTTCGACCCTGTACGGCAGTTGGCGGAGCAGGCGCAGTAATATGCCAGTCCCGCAACCGATGTGCACTTGCGTGCAGTGCCGTGAGCAGGAGGCGCCATGCGCCCGCGACCCCCGATCAAGGGCAGAGGCATCTTCAGTGGTACCGGGCTGATCATCACGTGCCTGGCGGCGACCCTCGCGGCGCTGGTGTTCCCGGTCTGGTCGTACTCCGACCGTTCGGGCACCGGAGTCGACGTACTGAACGCGCAGACCGTCTCGACGCAGTACGGGCCGCTGTCCGCGCTGGACCGGGACTTCATCACCAAGGTCCGGCTGGCCGGACTGTGGGAGCTGCCGGCCGGCCTGCAGGCGCAGACGAAGGGCACGACCGAGGCCGTGCGGACGGCCGGCCGGCATCTGGTCGAAGGGCACGCCTTCCTGGACGAGCGGGTGCGCTCCGTCGCCTCCCAACTGGGCCTCGCGCTGCCGAACGAGCCCAACGACCAGCAGAAAGGCTGGCTGACGGAGCTGACCGCGGCCCAGGGCCGGCAGTACGACTGGAAGTTCGCCAACATCCTGCGCGTCGCGCACGGCCGGGTGTTCTCCGTCGTCGCCCAGGTACGGGCCAGTACGCGGAACTCGCTCGTGCGTCAGCTCGCCGACGACGCCAACACCACCGTCCTGGACCACATCAAGATCCTCGAGACCACCGGGTACGTCGACTACGACGCCCTCGCCCGGGACCTGGCGGCCGACAGCCCGCCGTCGATCACCCGCACCCCCGGGCCGCCGGGGCCCACGACCGACCCCGGGCCGGTCGTGCCGCTCACGGCGTCGCCGTATCCCACGTACACGCTGCCGCCCGCCGCGGCCAGTCCGCCGCCCGGCTCCTGAGGCGCCCGGGACGAAGGCAAGCGGAACGTCACATATCCACAACGCCCGGTCCGGATCGTGAACGGGGCATGGCGTCTCCCTGTGCGATGGCATAGAAACGCGACATGGTCTGGGTGCTTCTCCTGCTGCTGGCATGGGCCGTCGCGGGCGCGGCGTGTACACGGCTGTGCCTGGCCGCCGCTCGCACGGCGAGTGCGGCGAACTCCGCGAGTGCGGCGAGCGCCGACGCGCACGCGGGCCACGGACATGATCTGACCCTGTACGAGGCGGCTTTCCTGTCCGGCGGTCCGGGCCGGGTCGCCGACCTGACCATGGTCTCCATGGCGCGCCAGCGCCGGCTGCTGCTCGCCCACACCGGCTGGGCCACCGTCGTCGACCCGCGCGGGCGCGACGAGATGGAACGGTCGGTCATAGGGGCCATCGGACCCGAGGGGCAGTCCCCCATCGCCCCGGTACGGGCCGCGGCGGCGGCCGCTGACGCGGTGGGCGGCCTCGCCGACCGACTGGTCGACGCCGGCCTCGCGGTGCCGGACGGCGCCCGTACGACGGTCGCGGCCGGGGTACGGCAGGTGCGGGCGGCCGCCGTGGCCGTCGTCGCGCTGGGCGTCGTCGCACTGCTGCTGCCCGCCTCACCGGAGATGCCCCGCAACCTCGTCGCTCTCTGGTTCGCGCTGCCCCTCGCTCTCACCCTGAGCTGCCTGGCCATAGCGCGGGTGGAGGCGCATCCGTACTCGCGCTGGGCCTCCCCGGCCGGCCAGCGGCTGCTGGGCGCGCTGGCCCGGCACGCCGGGAGCGCGGGGGACGACCGCAGGTATCTGACCTCCGTGGCCGTACGCGGGATCCGCGCGGTCGGCGAACCGGACCTGCGGGCGGCCTTCGCGCATCGCGGGCAGTACGGGTACCACGGGCTCGACGGTCTGCGCGGGCTGCACGGGCGCGACTGAGCCAGGGCTCCGCTCGGACAGGGCTCCGCTCGGACACGACGACGCTCGAACGCGCCTGCCCTCGACCACGACGCCGCTCGACCACGACTCCGCCCGGACAGGACGCCCCTCGGGCAGAACGCCTCTCGGACGGGGCGCGCTCGACCACTGGGGGGCGCACACGGGGCATTGACGCCGACACCAGCCGTCGGTGCTTGCCTTCCCCCAAGGTCGAACCAAACTTCCCTTTTGTCGCCGCCGTGCACCGAAGGGACCCCCGATGAGAGCCGCCGCCCTCCACTCGGCCGCAGGAGCCCTGCTGCTGACCGCCCTCTCCGCCGCCCCGGCGGGCGGCGTCCCGAGCACGCCCGACCTGTCCGCCCCCGGTCTGTCGGCTCCCGGTCTCCCTGCCCGTGGCCTGTCCGCCTCCGTCCGGGCCGCCGCCCCCGGCGTCGCGCTGGCCGCCGCGCAGGCCGCGGCGAAGGGCGTCGACTTCGGGAAGTGCTCCGACGCGCAGGACCTGCCCGGCACCATGCAGTGCGGCACGGTCGCCGTCCCGCTGGACTACGCCCAGCCGAACGGGAAGCAGATCGAGCTGACCGTCAGCCGCGTGCCGGCCACCCACCGCGACCCGCACAACAGCAAGCACCGCGTGCCGCGACAGGGCGCGCTGGTCTTCAACCCGGGCGGGCCGGGCGGCTCCGGTCTGTACTTCCCGCTGATCGGGCTGCTGCCGGAGTGGAAGCGCATCGGGGCCGCGTACGACCTCGTCGGCTACGACCCGCGCGGGGTCGGCCGCTCGGCGCCGCTGTCCTGCCAGGACCCCAAGCAGTTCTTCAAGGGGCCCTCGCCCGCTCCGACGCACCCCTCGGAGTCGTACAAGCGGGAGCGCATCGCGCAGGCGAAGGCGTACGCGCAAGGGTGCGCGAAGCGGTCGGGCAGCGCCCTGCGGCACATCAACTCACTCAACAACGCGCGTGACCTGGACGTGCTGCGCGCCGCGCTGGGCGAGGAGCGGCTGACGTTCATGGGAGCGTCGTACGGCACCTACTTCGGGGCGGTGTACGCGACCCTGTTCCCCTCGCATGTGCGGCGGATGGTGTTCGACGCGGCGGTGAACCCGGACCCGGCGCAGATCTGGTACCGCAACAACCTCGACCAGTCGGCGGCGTTCGAGAGCCGCTGGACGGACTTCCGGGAGTGGATCGCCCGGCACGACGACGTGTACGGCCTGGGCGGGACGGCGCAGGCGGTGCTGGACAGCTATGAGCGGGCGCGGGCGCGGCTGGCCGCCGAGCCGGCCGGCGGGAAGGTCGGGCCGGGACAGCTCCAGGGCGCGTTTCTGCAAGCCGGTTACTACGACGACTACTGGCCGGCTCGGGCGCAGGCGCTGTCGGAGTACCTGAAGGGCGACCCGAAGCAGCTGATCGCGCAGGCCGGGCCGGTCCAGGAGGCGGCCGAGGAGGCGGAGAACTCGAACGCCGTGTACACGGCCGTGGAGTGCAACGACGCACCGTGGCCGACGGACTGGAGGGTGTGGAACCGCGACAACACGCGGCTCGCGCGGGTCGCGCCGTTCGAGACCTGGGACAACGTGTGGGCGAACCTGCCGTGCGCGTACTGGCCGGCGCCCCGGCAGGAACCGCTCGATGTGCGGACCGGGCCGGGCGAGCTGCCGCCGACGCTGATCCTGGCCGCCGAGCGGGACGCCGCCGCGCCGTACGACGGGGCGCTGGAGATGCACCGGCGGCTGACCGGCTCGGTGCTGGTGACGGAGCGGGACTCCGGCACGCACGGCATCGGGGGCGGACCGAACCGGTGCGTCAACGGCCACCTCGACGCGTATCTGCTGGAGGGCAGGCTCCCGACGCGGCGCGCGGCCTGCGCACCGCACGCGGAGCCGAAGCCGGCCGCGGCGCAGCCGGCCGTGCAGGAGCCTGCCGCGGCCGGGCCCGCGGCCCCCTCCGAGGAGCGGGCCGCGCGGCCGAAGCGCTGATCAGGCCAGACCCGCGACCAGCTCCGCGACGTCCTTGCGACGGCCCGTGTAGAACGGGACCTCCTCGCGGACGTGCATCCGGGCCTCCGAGGCACGCAGATGGCGCATGAGGTCGACGATGCGGTACAGCTCGTCGGCCTCGAACGCCAGGATCCACTCGTAGTCGCCGAGCGAGAACGAGGCGACCGTGTTGGCGCGGACGTCCGGGTAGCCGCGGGCCATCTTGCCGTGGTCGGCGAGCATGCGACGGCGGTCCTCGTCGGGCAGCAGGTACCAGTCGTAGGAGCGCACGAAGGGGTAGACGCTGATGTAGTCGCGGGGCGTCTCGTCGGCGAGGAACGCCGGGATGTGCGAGCGGTTGAACTCGGCGGGGCGGTGCAGCGCCATGTTCGACCAGACCGGCTCCAGGGCGCGGCCCAGCCGGGTGCGGCGGAACAGGTTGTACGCCTCCTGGAGCTGGTCGGCGGTCTCGGCGTGCCACCAGATCATGACGTCGGCGTCGGCGCGCAGACCGGACACGTCGTAGGTGCCGCGGATCGTCACGTCCTTGGCGGCGAGCTGGTCGAACAGCTCCTGGACCTCGTCGGCGTAGCCCGCGCGGTCCTCGGGCAGCACGTCCTTCAGCTTGAAGACGGACCACAGCGTGTAGCGGATGACCTCGTTGAGGTCCTTGGCCAGCTTGCCCTTGTTGGGGATCCTGCCGGCCTCGGTGGTGGGGGCGTCGTCGCTCATGGCCTCATTCTCCCGCTCCGCCGTGCAGACTCTGCACCGGGTTCGCGGTGAGTTCGCGGACGGCGCTCAGGTCGCCGCCGATCTGGTCCACCGCGGCGTACGCGCTCGCGATGCAGGCCGGGATGCCGACGCCGTCGTAGGGCGCACCGCACACCGCGAGGCCCGGGAGTTTCGCGACGTGCTGGCGGATGCGGGCCACGCGCGCGTGGTGGCCGACGGGGTACTGGGGCAGGCCGTCCGTCCAGCGGGTGACGCGGGTTTCCACGGGTGTGGCGTCCAGGCCGGTGGCCGCGCGCAGGTCGTGCCGGGAGACCTCGACGAGGTCGGCGTCCTCGCGGCCCAGGACCTCCGTCTCGCCGTAGCGCCCCACGGAGGTGCGCACCACGACCGTGTCCGGGTCCTGGTCGGCGATCCAGCCCCACTTCTGGGAGGCGAAGGTGGCCGCTTTGACGGTGCGTCCGTCGACGGGCGGGACGAGGAAGCCGCTGCCCTCGGGCAGGGCGGTGTCGGCGCGCCGGTAGGCGAGGGTGATCAGGGCCATGGAGGCGTACTCCACCGTGCGCAGCTCGGCGGCGGCCTCGGGGGACTCGGCGGCGAGCAGCGCGGCGGCGGCCGGTGCGGGGACGGCGACGACGACGGCGTCGGCCCGCAGCACCCGCTCCCCCGCGGTGACGCGCCAGCCGCCGGCCGGGTCGCGGCGCAGTGCCGTGACGGCCACGCGCGTGTGGATCTCGCCGCCGCGCGCCCGGACGCACTCGGCGACCGCGAGCGGCAGTGAGCCCACGCCACCCTGGATGCCCATGAACACAGGCCCGGTCTGCTGGTTCGCGGCCGCCGTGGCCTGGATCTCGCGGACGGCCTGCGTCAACGAGGTGTGCGTCTGGGCCGCCTGGAAGAGCTGCGGGACGGCCGAGCGCATCGAGATCCGGTAGGCGTCGCCGGCGTAGACGCCGCCCAGCAGGGGCTCGATGAGGCGGTCGACGACCTCGCGGCCCAGGCGTGCCGCCACGTACTCCCCGACCGCCACGTCGTCCCCGGTCTCCGTTCGGGGCAGGTCGGCGTCGCGCTCGATCCGGGCGAGGCCCTCGTCGGACAGCACGCCGGAGAGGGCGGCCGCGGTGCCCGGGACGCCCATGACGTGGCCCTTGGGCATGGGGCGCAGTGCGCCGCGGGTCCAGATCGAGGCGGTGGCGGTGGCCGGCGGCTGCAGGCGGTCGGCGAGGCCCGCCTCGCGCGCGAGGGCGATCGCCTCGGGCCGGCGGGCGAGCATCGACTCGGCACCGAAGTCCACGCGCACGCCCGCGATCTCGCCGGGCAGCAGCTTGCCGCCGACCCGGTCGGACGCCTCCAGCACGGTCACGGTCGCCCCGCGCCCCAGCAGCCGGTGGGCGGCGGCCAGACCGGCGATCCCGGCTCCGATGACGACGACGTGATGCCCCGTGCCCGTACCCGTTGCGCTCATGCGTCCACTCTCTCAGACCCCACTGACAGTCCCGCCGGGCCCCGGTGTCCTGTCCGCGTCCTGACCGTGACCTCTTCGGAACCGACCGACGCCAACGTCCCGGCCCGCCCGGGCGTCGAAGGATCGTCAACTGCCACCACCCTCGGGGGGACACCCAGATGCCCACACGCCATCGCGTACGACGTCCGTCGCGACGTCCCGCACGACCCGTCCAGGCCCTGGCCGCGGTGCTGCTCGCCGCAGGCCTGGCCGTCACCGGATGCAGCGCCGCGGACGACGCGAGCACGAGCAGTTCGGACGGCAAGGCCGCCGTCGGAGAGGCCGCCCCCGAAAACCTCGGCGCCGGGGACGCGGGCGCGGCCCCGGACGCGAAGGAGGGCGCGGGCGCGGGCGGTTCGAAGGCCACCACGGCGCCTCAGCTCACCGTCAACCGCATCATCCGCACCGCCACCCTGACCGTGCAGGTCAAGGACGTGCCCAAGGCCCTCGACGAGGCCCGGGCGACCACCGAGAACGCGGGCGGCTACATCGGCGACGAGACGACCACCCGGGACGAGGACGGCGGCGAGCGGACCCGGGTCGTGCTGCGGGTCCCCGTCGAGAGCTACGACGACGTCCTCGCCGATCTCCAGGGCGCGGGCAAGCTCCTGGCGCGCACCGCGAAGGCCCAGGACGTCACCGATCAGGTCGTCGACGTCGAGAGCCGGATCGCCTCGCAGCGCGCCAGCGTCGCCCGGGTCCGGGCGCTGATGGACCGGGCGACGAAGCTCAGCGACGTCGTCTCCCTGGAGGGCGAGTTGAGCAGTCGGGAGGCCGATCTGGAAGCGCTGCTCGCACAGCAGGCGTCTCTGAAGGACCGCACGAGCCTGGCGACGATCACCGTGACGCTCTCGGAGAAGCCGGTCGACCCGGCCGCCGAGAAGGACGACGACCCGGGGTTCGTGGACGCGCTGGCGGGCGGCTGGGACGCGTTCGTGACGGTGCTGCGCTGGATCGCCGTGGCGTTCGGCGCGATCCTGCCGTTCCTCGCGGCGGCCGTCCTGATCGTGCTGGTGTGGCTGCGGCTGATGCGGCCGCGGCGGCGGCTGCCGGAGGCGAGCCCGGCAGAGGCGGAGACGGACACGAGCGCGGTGAACGCGGCCGGGGTGCGCGAGCCAGGGCAGGACTGAACTGAGGCGGCCCCGTAGCGTGTTCGCATGAGCATCGAGCGACTGGTCGTGATCGGCGGTGACGCCGCGGGCATGTCCGCGGCGTCCCAGGCCCGGCGTCTGAAGGGGCCGGGGGAACTGGAGATCGTGGCCTTCGAGCGCGGCCACTTCACCTCCTTCTCGGCGTGCGGCATCCCCTACTGGGTGGGCGGCGACGTCGCCGAGCGGGATCAGCTGATCGCCCGCACGCCCGAGGAGCACCGCGCGCGCGGGATCGACCTGCGGCTGCGCACGGAGGTCACGGAGATCGACGTGGCGGGGCGGCGGGTACGCGCGCGTGACGTCGATTCGGGCGCGCGGTCCTGGACGTCGTACGACAAGCTCGTGATCGCGACCGGGGCCCGTCCGATCCGGCCGGACCTGCCGGGTGTGGACGCGGCGGGCGTGCACGGGGTGCAGACCCTGGACGACGGGCAGGCGCTGCTCGACACGCTGGCACGCACGCGTGGGAGGCGGGCCGTCGTCGTGGGGGCGGGCTACATCGGCGTGGAGATGGCCGAGGCGCTCATCAACCGCGGCTACGAGGTGACGGTCGTCAACCGGGGCAGCGAGCCGATGTCGACCCTCGACCCGGACATGGGCCGGCTGGTGCACGCGGCCATGGAGGACATGGGCATCACGATGGTGAACGACGCCGAGGTCACCGGGGTCCGCACGGACGGGGACGGCGTTGTCCGGGCGGTGGTGACCGAGCAGGCCGAGTACCCGGCGGACGTGGTGGTGCTGGGCATCGGCGTCCGCCCGGAGACCGCGCTCGCGAAGGCCGCCGGGCTGCCCCTGGGCCGGCACGGCGGGCTGCTCACCGACCTGGCGATGCGGGTGCGCGGCCACGAGGACATCTGGGCGGGCGGCGACTGCGTCGAGGTCCTCGACCTGGTGTCCGGCCAGGAACGCCATATCGCTCTCGGCACCCACGCCAACAAGCACGGGCAGGTCATCGGCGCCAACGTGGGCGGCGGCTATGCCACCTTCCCCGGCGTGGTCGGCACGGCCGTCAGCAAGGTCTGCGATCTGGAGATCGCGCGCACGGGGCTGCGGGAGAAGGACGCGCGCAGGGCCGGCCTGCGCTTCGTCACGGTCACCGTCGAGTCCACCAGCCGCGCGGGCTACTACCCCGGCGCTTCCGCCATGACGGTCAAGATGCTCGCCGAGCGCAGGACGGGCCGTCTGCTGGGCGTGCAGATCGTGGGGCGGGAGGGCGCGGCCAAACGCGTCGACATCGCGGCGGTGGCGTTGACGGCCCAGATGACGGTGGAGCAGATGACGGCCCTGGATCTGGGCTACGCCCCGCCGTTCAGCCCGGTGTGGGATCCGGTGCTGGTGGCGGCGAGGAAGGCGACGGCGGCGGTGCGGAGCACGTGAGGATCTGTCCGGGGCGCGGGCCGGCCGTGGTCGGCCCGCGCCCGGAAACGTTGCTCAACCGGCTCCGCTCAACCTCGGCAGAGCGGAAACAGCGGCAGGCTGTTCCACCGGCTTCGCATGCGCCGCGGCCGCCGGCCGTGACCGCAACCGGTTACTGACAGCCTCGTCCAAGGTCACCGGCCGCTGCATCTGCGCAGCGAGCCGCCCGGCCTCCTGGCCGAGTCGCGCCACGTCCTCCCAGGGCAGCCGGACCACCAGCGAGATCTCGGCCTCGCCGTCGGGTGTGGCGTGCATGGGGGGAGTAACTCGGTCGTTCATCGCCTGTTCCTCACGTCGTCCCCGCGACCCGCCTTCCTCGTGCCGCGAGCAGTTGCCGGTTCATACGCACTCGTGGTGAGTCGCGTTCACCGGTTCGTCGAACGGATCGGGGGCAGTAATTCCTTGTGGTCATCCCCGTCCATGACGTGAACCCGGTGCGCCGCACGCCGGTGGTGACGTACGCGCTGATCGCCGCGAACGTCTTCGTCTTCTTGTTCATGCCGGGCCTGTCCGGCTCCGTGGCGGGCGACAGCAGCCTGGCCCAGACGTGCCATCTGCACGCTTTCCTGGAGCACTACGCGGCCGTCCCGCGCGAGTTGATCCACCATCAGCTGCCGGGGCTCGTCCCCACCGGCGAGGTGAGCGGCGCGAGGTGCGTGCTGAGCCCGCCGGGCTACGAGAAGTCGCCGGCGCTGAGCGTCCTGACCGCGATGTTCCTGCACGGCGGCTGGCTGCATCTGCTGGGCAACATGCTGTTTCTGCTCATTTTCGGAAACAACATCGAGGACCGCATGGGGCACGTCCGCTTCGCGCTCTTCTACGTGGTCTGCGGCTACGCCGCGTCGTACGGTTTCGCGCTGCTCAACGCCGACTCGACCGATCCGCTGATCGGCGCGTCGGGGGCGATCGCGGGGGTGCTCGGCGCCTATCTGGTGCTGTTTCCGAAGGCCAGGGTGTGGGTGCTGGTCCCGTTCCTGGTGTTTCTGCCGCTGCGCCTGCCGGCCTGGATGGTGCTGGGTTTCTGGTTCGTGCTGCAGGCGGTGTACTCGTCGGGCGAGGGCGTCTCGGGGGCGGGCACCGTGGCGTACGCGGCGCACATCGTCGGCTTCCTCGCGGGGATGCTGCTCGCCTGGCCGCTCAAGCCGGGCACGCCCCCGCCGCCGGAGCCGCGCGGCCTGCTGTTCGGCAGACGGGCGCGCCCCCGGCACACGTGGTGAGCGCCGCCTACGCGGCCGTCTATCCGGCCGTCTGCGTGTGGACGTAGTCGACCAGCCGGGTCAGCGCGTCCGGGTCGGTGGTCGGCATGACGCCGTGGCCGAGGTTGAAGATGTGGCCCTCCAGGCCGGCGGCCGCGTCGAGGACCTCGCGGGCCTTGGCCTCGACGGCCTCGGGGCCGGCGAACAGCACGGTCGCGTCGAGGTTGCCCTGGAGCGCCTTGCCGGGACCGACCCGGCGCGCGGCCTCGTCGAGCGGGACGCGCCAGTCGACGCCGACGACGTCCGCGCCCGCGTCGCCCATGAGCTTCAGCAGCTCGCCGGTGCCGACGCCGAAGTGGATGCGCGGGACGCCGTAGCCCTCGACCGCGCGGAAGACCTTCGCGGAGGCGGGCAGCACCGAGCGGGCGTAGTCGGCGGGGGCGAGCGCGCCCGCCCAGGAGTCGAACAGCTGGACGGCGCTCGCGCCCGCCTCGATCTGCACCTTCAGGAAGGCGGTCGTGATCTCCGCGAGGCGGTCGAGCAGGTCGGCCCAGAGCTCGGGGTCGCCGTACATCATCGCCTTGGCGTTCTCGTACGTGCGCGACGGACCGCCCTCGACGAGGTAGCTCGCGAGGGTGAACGGCGCGCCCGCGAAGCCGATGAGGGGGGTGGCGCCGAGCTCGGCGGTCAGCAGGCCGACGGCCTCGGTGACGTAGGAGACGTCCTCGGGGGTGAGGTCGCGCAGCTGGGCGAGGTCGGCACGGGTGCGGATCGGGCGCGCGACGACCGGGCCGACGCCCGGCTTGATGTCGAGGTCGACGCCGATGGCCTTGAGCGGGACGACGATGTCGCTGTAGTAGATCGCCGCGTCCACGTCGTGCCGGCGCACCGGCTGGAGGGTGATCTCGGCGACCAGTTCGGGCCGCGTGCAGGAGTCGAGCATCGCGATGCCCTCGCGGACCTTGCGGTACTCCGGCAGCGAGCGCCCCGCCTGCCGCATGAACCACACGGGCGTGTGCGGCACGGGCTCCCGCCTGCACGCCTTCAGGAAGGCACTGTCGTACGTCGCTGTCGGCTGCCGGCCCGCCGGGCTCTCGTTCGCGCTCACGACGGCAAGTCTCCCACGGCGCCGAAGCCCGCGAGGCCGCCCCCTGCCGCCGCCCTCGTCGTCCGCCGCTCCGCCGTCCCCGGCGTTCCCGCCGCCGTCCCGCGGCCGTCCCGCCCCTGTCCCTTCTGTCGTTCCTCTGCCTTCTGTCCCTCGTCCTTCCGTCGTCCTTCTGTCGTCCTTCTGTCGTCCTTCCGTGGTCTTTCGGGCCGCGTGGTCCGTGCGCCTGTTCGCCCAGCGCGCACCTGTCCGCGAGCCCCGCACGGGTGTCTTGCCCTGCGCGAAGCCCCCGTTCCCCTTAATCTTCCCCGCATGGCTGCGGCTCAGGGACGACTGTCGGACGGCGCTGGCGGGATGGATGACGCGAACGAGGGGGACCGGGATGGGAGCACGTCGGCACCATTGCCCTTCCGGGCCGCGGTCGACGCGCTGAGGGCGGCCCGGCTGCGGCCGCAGATCGAGGTCGAGCCGACACCGGCCCCGAAGCGGCTCGCCCCGTTCGCGTACGCGCTGGAGGCGACGGTCGTGGACGGCGACCAGGACCTGGCCGACGGCCGGCTGGTGCTGCTGCACGACCCCGACGGGCACGACGCCTGGCGCGGAACGTTCCGCCTGGTGACCCTCGTGCGGGCCGAGCTGGAGCCCGAGATGGCCGCGGACCCGCTGCTGCCGGACGTGTGCTGGTCGTGGCTGACCGGCGCGCTCCAGGCGCGCGGACTGACCTACGGCGAGCCGAGCGGCACCGTCACGCGGGCGAGCTCGCACTACTTCGGCGGGCTCGCGGAGCGCCCGGCGGCCTCGCAGATCGAGATCCGGGCCTCCTGGACGCCGCGCGAGGGCCTGGGCGGGGTGCCGGACGCGGGCGCGCATCTGGCGTCCTGGTGCGATCTGCTCGCACAGGTGGCAGGGCTGCCGCCGGCCGGGCCGGGGGACGCGTCGGTGGTGACGCTGCCGCAGCGCAGGGGACCGCAGTCCCGTTGACCGTCTCTTTGTCGATACGGCCATTTTCGATCCCGTAAAGCACCCACTTAAACCGACTCGATCTTCGGATGATCGATCAAGTGTCCGAATTGAACGGATTGTTACTCACTAGATCGTGATCATTCTCTAAAGGACGCCGGGTTCGCTGCCGAAGACGACTGTGACCTTGAAAGCACGGTTCGTCCCGGCTTCCTCCCCACAAGCCCCACGAGCCGGCTCCCGTCCCCCACCCAGGAGGCCTGGTGTCCGTTCTCCTCGAGCAGCCCGCAAGCCTGGTCGCCTACCGCCCGAACAAGCCCACCGCGATGGTGGTCGTGGCCGACCCGCGCGTCCGCTCCACCGTCACCCGCCACCTGTGGGCGCTCGGTGTGCGCGACGTCATCGAGGCCTCGTCCATCGCGGAGGCTCGTCCCCGCATCGGCAACCCCCGCGACATCTGCGTCGCCGACGTCCACCTGCCCGACGGCTCCGGCCTCACCCTGCTGTCGGAGACCCGCGCCGCGGGCTGGCCCAACGGGCTCGCCCTCTCCGCGGCCGACGACATCGGCGCCGTGCGCAACGCCCTCGCGGGCGGCGTCAAGGGCTATGTCGTCACCGGCACCCGCACCAACGTCGGGCTCCCCACCCGGCCCGGTGCCGCCCCCATCGGCTCCGCCGCCCGTATGCACCGCCGCCCCCCGGGTGCCCCGAGTCACCCGGGCGGCTACCGCGAGCTCTCCGGCCGTGAGGTCGAGGTGCTGCGACTGGTCGCGGAGGGCCAGTCGAACAAGGCGATCGGCGTCTCGATGGGCCTGTCCGCGCTGACCGTCAAGAGCCACCTCGCCCGCATCGCCCGCAAGCTCGGCACGGGCGACCGGGCCGGCATGGTCGCGGTGGCGCTGCGGACCGGCATCATCCACTGACACCGACAGCCCACTCCCGGGATCTCCCTGAGATTCACCTGAGATTCCCCTGGGATCCGCCCGGGGGACTCCCAGCGCCTCCGTCCCGGCCTCCTCCCATCCCCCTCCGGCCCCCTCCCGTCCCCACCTGCTCCTATCTGCCTCTGCCCGGCCTGTTTCTGCACGACCTTGCTCGTCCTGCTTCCGGTTTCTTCCCGGCACCTTCCCTGTCGTTCACCGACCTGACTGGTTTACGACCCTCTGACGCCCGCCGACGGAACGTTCCGTCGGCGGGTGCCGTCGATACACAGATACCCTTGACAGGTGACCGACGCCCAAGAAACCGCAGCAGCCAGTTCACTGCGAACCACCGGAGGCGCCCCTCCGGACGACGGCGGATCTACTGCTTCCGGGGCGCCGACACCTCTGCTCGAACCGCGCGAGGGCATTCCTCCCGTGATCGCCGACGAGGCCTCCCTCGCCGAGGTCATCGCCGCGTTCGCCGCGGGCTCCGGCCCGGTGGCCGTCGACGCCGAGCGTGCCTCCGGCTACCGCTACGGGCAGCGCGCCTATCTCGTGCAGCTGCGCCGCGAGGGCGCCGGCAGCGCGCTGATCGACCCGGTGGCCTGTCCCGACCTCTCCGCGCTCGGCGAGGCGCTGTCCGGCGTCGAGTGGGTGCTGCACGCGGCCACCCAGGACCTGCCGTGTCTGCGCGAGATAGGCATGACGCCGACGCGGCTGTTCGACACCGAGCTGGCCGGACGGCTCGCCGGGTTCCCGCGGGTCGGCCTCGGCGCGATGGTCGAGGGCGTGCTGGGCTTCGTCCTCGAGAAGGGCCACTCCGCCGTCGACTGGTCGACCCGGCCGCTGCCCGAACCGTGGCTGCGGTACGCGGCCCTCGACGTCGAGCTCCTGATCGACCTGCGCGACGCGCTGGAGAAGGAGCTGGACCGGCAGGGCAAGCTGGAGTGGGCCCACCAGGAGTTCGACGCGATCGCCTCCGCCCCGCCGCCGGAGCCCCGCAAGGACCCCTGGCGTCGCACGTCGGGCATGCACAAGGTCCGCCGGCGGCGGCAGCTGGGCGTCGTGCGCGAGCTGTGGCAGACCCGGGACCGGATCGCGCAGCGACGGGACGTCTCCCCGGGCAAGGTGCTGTCGGACGCGGCCATCGTGGAGGCCGCGCTCGCACTGCCGACGACCGTGAGCGCGCTCGCCGCGCTGAACGGCTTCGGGCACCGGATGGGACGGCGGCAGCTGGAGCAGTGGCAGGCCGCGGTCGACCGGGCGAAGGCGCTGAGCGAGTCGCAGCTGCCGCAGCCGGGGCAGCCGGTGGCGGGCCCGCCGCCGCCGCGGGCCTGGGCCGACAAGGATCCGGTGGCGGCGGCGCGGCTCAGCGCGGCGAGGTCGGCCGTCTCGGCCCTGGCCGAGGAGCTGAACATGCCCCAGGAGAACCTCATCGCGCCGGACGCGGTGCGCAGGGTCTGCTGGGAGCCGCCGAAGCCGCTGGACGAGACGGCCGTCGCGAGTGCGCTCGCGGGGAACGGGGCTCGGCCCTGGCAGGTGGAGCAGGTGACGCCCGTGCTCGTCGCGGCACTGTCTTCCGAGTCTTCCGATGAGGGGTGAGTGAAAGCGGTTACCTCGTCGCGCCTCTCATGAAACCGTTGTAGATGTATTTCTGGAGGGCCAGGAAGACGATCAGTGTCGGCAGGATGACCAGGACGGCTCCTGCCGAGATCGTTTCCCAGTGGGCTGCGTAGGGGCCCTTGAAGCGGAACAGCGACGTCGAGATCACGCCAAGATCTTGTGAGGGCATGTACAGGAACGGGATGTAGAAATCGTTGTAGACGGCGATCCCCTTCACAATCACGACCGTCGCGATCGCCGGTTTCAGCAACGGAAAGATGATCTTTCGGTAGATCGTGAAGGCATTCGCCCCGTCGAGCCGGGCCGCCTCGTCCAGGGAGATCGGGATCGAGCGCACGAACTGCAGGAAAATGTAGATCGAGACGATGTCCGTGCCCATGTAGAGGGCGATCGGGGCCCAGCGGGTGTCGAACATGCCGAGGCTGTGGACGATCTGGAAGGTGGCCACCTGGGTGGTGACACCCGGGACCAGAGCGGCCAGCAGAAACAGTGCGATCACCAGTTTCCGGAACCGGAAGGTGAACCGGTCGATCGCGTAGGCGGTCATCGAGCCGATGAGGACCGTGCCGCCGACGGAGGCGACGAGGATGAAAGCGGTGTTGCCGAACGCCGTGAGCATGCCGCCGTCCTGGAACGCCGTCACGTAGTTGTGGAAGTTGAGCGGATCGCGCGGGAGTGTGAGCGCCCCGCTGCCGTTCGCCGTCTCGCTCTCGGTCTTCAGGGACGTCAGGACCACGACGCCCAGCGGGAGCAGGACGATCAGCGTCGCGGCGATCAGGGACAGGTACACCAGGGCGCGGGAGACGGTGTGGCGTGTCATACGAGGTCCACGTGGTCGTCGGGGACGAGACGGCGCTGCACCCAGGTGACCAGCAGGATGATCAGCAGCAGCACGACGGCCGCCGCCGAGGCGAGCCCCGTCTTGTTGAACTGGAAGGCCAGCTTCACGGTCTGGATCACGAACGTCTCGGTGCCGGTCGCCCCGCCGGTCATGATGTACGGGATCTCGAAGGCCGAGAGGGAACCCGAGACGGACAGGATCACCGTGAGGGTCAGCACCGGCTTGATGCCGGGCAGGATGATGTAGCGGAACTGGTGCCGGCGGCCCGCGCCGTCCAGTTCGGCCGCCTCGTACAGCTCGCCCGGGACGGACTGGATCGCCCCGAGGAACAGCACGAAGTTCAGGCCGAGGTAGCGCCAGATCGAGACGCCCGCGAGGGAGACGTTCGCCGAGGTCGGGGTGCCCAGCCAGGCGTGGTCGGTGTGGTGGCCGAAGAATCCGAGCACCGTGTCGAGGGTGCCGCCGTCCTGGAAGAAGTAGAGGAAGACGAAACCGATGGCGACGCCGTTGACCAGGGACGGGAAGAAAAGCACGCCCTTGAAGAAATTCCGGAAACGGATGCTGAAGCTGAGAATCGTGGCGAAGTAGAGCGCGGCGACGATCTGGATCACCGAAGCGGCCAGGTAGTAACCGCTCACCCAGAACACCTGGAAGAGGTCCTCCCTGGTGAAGATCTCCCGGTAGTTCTCCGTGCCCGTGTAGTGCAGTTCGGGGCTCACGCCGTCCCAGTCGGTGAAGCTGTAGGCGACCATGTTGGCGATCGGCGCGTAGGTGAAGGTGATCAGCAGGGCGAGCGGGGCGAGCAGGAACAGCCAGGGGGTCAGCAGCCGCCAGGTGCGCGTCCGACGCGGGGCCGCTGCCCGGGCCACGCGCTTCGAGCGCGGGGTTACCGCGTCGGAGGCTGTTTCCTGAGCTGTCGCCCCTTCGGTGCGGCGGCCCGGGGTGTGCGTGTCCGCGTGCGTCATCCGTCGCTCACGTTCGCCTGTGTCTCGGTCCACTTCTTGCCGAGTCCGCCGAGGAAGTCGTCCAGGCTGCCCTTCTTGGCGCCGCGCGCGAGGTCGACCAGGTCCTGGCGGTACTCGGGCTTGTAGATGCCGACCTCGGACTCGTCGTCGATCAGCTTGACCTTCGCGCCCGCCGAGTCGTCCAGCTCGATGAGCTCGACGCCCGCCTCCTCGTACGGCTTCAGCACGTCGGGCATGGCCGCGTCCTTGAGCGGCGAGATCGCCAGATTGTCCTTGTCGTAACCGGACTTGTCGGTGAACCAGTCGATCCAGGCGCGGGCCGCCTCCTTGTGCGGGGAGTGGACGTTGACGGCCTGGTTGTAGTCGGGGCCCACCGTCGCGCAGAACGTGCCGTCCGGCTGGGCGGGAAACGGCATGAAACCGATGTCGTCGGGATTCACGCCGGCCTTCTTCGCGGCGTCCTGGAACTGGATGATCGCCCAGGTGCCGAGCCACTGCGTGGCGATCTCGCCCTTGGCCGTGCGGGGCTTGGACTCCTCCCAGTTGCTGGTCGTCGGGTCCTTCTCGGCGAGGCCCTGCCGGACGATGTCGTGCAGCAGCGTGTCGCCGACCCGCAGGTCGGAGCCCGCGGCCCAGGGATCGCCCTCGGCGAGTTTCGTGGTCGCCTGCGGATCGCAGTGGACGGTGCCGTTGACGTACGTCCACGAGGTCAGCGGCCACTGGGCGGCGAAGTTGGTGTAGTAGGGGACGGCGTCGGTCTTCGCCTTGATCGCCTTCAGGTCGGCGAGGAACTCGGCCGGTGAGGTGGGCCATCGGGTGACTCCGGCCTCCTGCCAGATCCGTTTGTTGTAGACGAAGCCGGGCATCACGCCGACCGGGCTCTGGCCGTAGACCTTGCCGTCCACGGTCGTGAAGTCGGTGAAGCGGTACTTCTTGCTGCGTTCGGCCGCGGTGCCGAGCGAGGCGAAGAACTTCGGGTAGTCGTCCTTCTTGATCACTGCGGGGATGAGCAGGACATCGCCGTAGTCGTCCGTGTTCATCCGGATCTTGATCTCGGCCTCGTAGTTGGTGAGGGCCTGGAACTCGACCTTGACCTTGGGGTACGTCTTGTTGAACTCGGCGGCGTACCTGTCCAGGGTGCCGTCCTGCGCGAGATCGGTCCGCACGGTGAGGACCGTGATCGTGCCGCTCACCTTCGACGGGTCGTCGGGCGCCTCGGCGTCCGCGCCCTTCGCGCTTCCCCCCGTCCCGGTGCATCCCGGCAGCAACAGGGCCGCTCCCGCGACCATGGCGACGGCTGTACGGCGGTTCATGTGCATCACTTCCGTTCCTGGGACGGACGAGCACGTGCGGGTTGGCTGATTCGGCACTCTGACAGCGCTTTCTCAACCGGTAAAGTCCCAATTCCGCCAAGGATGACGCGACACCAACCGAAACTTTCGCTGAACCGGTTTAGGGAGTGCGCATGCTGGAGGAAACACCGCTCACCGAGGGATGGATCCTGCGGCACGGAGCGGAGTCGCTCCCGGCGTCGGTGCCGGGCTGTGTGCACACCGATCTGCTCGCCGCGGGCGTGATCCCCGACCCGTTCCTCGGGCGGAACGAGACCGACGTCGCATGGGTGGGGCGGCGCGAGTGGACGTACGAGACGCAACTGCGGGCCTCGCCGACCGGGCACGAGCAGTGCGATCTGGTGTTCGACGGCCTCGACACGGTCGCGGAGATCAGGCTGGACGGCCAACTCCTGGGCCGCGTACGGAACATGCACCGCTCGCACCGGTTCGACGTGACGGGGCTCGGCGGGCCGCTGACCGTCCGGTTCGTCTCCGCGTACGCCGAGGCGGAGGCCCTGCGGGGGAAGGTCGGCGATCGCCCGTCCGCCTACGCCGAGCCGTACCAGTACGTGCGCAAGATGGCCTGCTCGTTCGGCTGGGACTGGGGGCCCACCCTGGTGACGGCCGGGATCTGGCGGCCGGTGCGGGTGGAGCGCTGGTCGACGGCGCGGCTGGCCCGGGTACGCCCGCTGGTGAGCGTCGAACAGGGCGTCGGGGTGGTGGAGTTGCGGGTGGACGTGGAGCGGACCCGGGTGGAGGCCGGGCTCACCCTGGAGGCCCGGGTGGGGGAACGCCGGGCCCGGGCGGAGGTCGTCGGCACGGCGGGCGTCGTCAGGGTGGAGGTGCCGGACGCGCAGCGCTGGTGGCCTCGAGGCTACGGCGGCCAACCCCTGTATGACGTCGAGTTGACCCTGCATCACGGGAGTGCGCCGCTCGACGTGTGGCGGCGGCGCATCGGCTTCCGCACGGTCGAGCTGGATTCCTCGGCGGACGCCCATGGAACCGGTTTCACGCTCGTCGTCAACGGGGAGCGGCTCTTCGCGCGGGGCGTGAACTGGATCCCGGACGATGTGTTTCCGTCCCGGGTGACCCGGGAGCGTTACCGGAAGCGGTTACGACAGGCGGCCGACGCCGGGGTCGACCTCGTCCGGGTGTGGGGCGGCGGCATCTACGAGAGCGAGGACTTCTACGACGCCTGTGACGAGCTGGGGCTGCTCGTGTGGCAGGACTTCCCGTTCGCGTGCGCGGCGTACCCCGAGGAGCAGCCACTGCGGGGCGAGGTGGAGGCGGAGGCCCGCGAGAACGTCGTCCGGCTGATGCCGCATCCGTCGCTGGTGCTGTGGAACGGGAACAACGAGAATCTGTGGGGGTTCCGGGACTGGGGGTGGGAGGAACGGCTCGGCGGGGACTCCTGGGGCGAGGGCTACTACCTGGGCGTGCTGCCGCGGGTCGTCGGCGAGTTGGATCCGACGCGGCCGTACACGGCGGGGAGTCCGTGGTCGGGGTCGTGGGAGCGCCACCCGAACGACCCGGCGCACGGCACGCACCACGCGTGGGAGGTGTGGAACCGGGCGGACTACGCCGAGTACCGCGGCGCAGTGCCGCGGTTCGTCGCCGAGTTCGGCTGGCAGGCGCCGCCGGCCCATGCGACGCTGCGGCGGGCGCTGCCCGGCGAGGAGCTCGCGGCGGACTCCCCCGGCATGCTGCACCACCAGAAGGCGGAGGACGGCAACGGCAAGCTGGCGCGCGGGCTGGCCCGCCACTTCGCCCTGCCGGACGGCGACTTCGACCGATGGCACTACCTCACGCAGGTCAACCAGGCGCGGGCGGTGGCGACCGGGATCGAGCACTGGCGGTCGCACTGGCCGGTGTGCGCGGGCACGATCGTCTGGCAGCTCAACGACTGCTGGCCGGTGACCTCCTGGTCGGCGATCGACGGGGACGGACGGGAGAAACCTCTGTACCACGAGTTGCGGCGGCTCTATGCGGATCGGTTGCTGTCGCTTCAAGTGCGCGACGAAGGGCTGGTGTTGGCGGCCGTCAACCAGTCCGCCGGGCGGTGGACCGGCACGGTGACGCTGCGGCGGGTGTCCGTGGCGGGGGACGTGGTCGGCACCGGGAGCGTGCAACTGACGGTCGACGCACGGACGGTGGGCGAGGTGCGGGTGCCGGCGGAGCTGGAGCCGACCGGGGCTAAGGAGTTCCTGGTGGCCGACGCAGGGGCGTCCCGGCACTCAGCAGGGTCCCCGCACTCCGGGGAAGGGCTGCGGGCCGTGCACTTTCCGGTGCCGGACCGTGAAATCCCCTACCCGCGGCCCGAGTTCGACGTGGCGGTGGCGCCGGGGGCGGTCACGGTCACGGCCCGCACGCTCGTCCGGGATCTGCTGCTCCAGGCCGATCGGCTGGACCCCGGGGCACGGGCCGACCGGGGGCTCGTGACGCTGCTTCCCGGGGAACGGGTGACCATCGGGGTCGAGGGCTGGGAGACTCCGGATGCCGCCGCCGCTCGGGCCGCGCTGTACTGCCAGGAGCCCGCTCGATGACAGCGTCCCCGTCGCCTCGCGTCACGATCAAGGACGTCGCCGCGCGCGCCGGGGTGTCCAAGGGGGCCGTGTCGCTCGCCTTCAACCACAAGCCGGGGCTGTCGGAGGCGACCCGGGACCGGATCTTCGTCGCGGCGCGGGAGTTGGGCTGGGAACCGAATCTCACGGCCCGGTCGCTGTCGAGCTCGCGGGTGGACGTGGTGGGGCTGGCGATCTGCCGGCCGGCCCGGATGCTGGGTCTGGAACCGTTCTACATGGAGTTCGTCTCCGGGGTGGAGAGCGTGCTGACCGAGCACTCCTGCTCGCTGCTGTTGCGTCTGGTGCGCAATGTCGAGGAGGAGGCGGGGCTGCAGGAGTCGTGGTGGCGGGGCCGGCAGATCGGCGGGGCGATCCTGGTGGACTTCCGGGCCGACGATCCCCGGGTGGCGGCGGCCGAGCGGCTCGGGATGCCGGTGGTCGCGGTCGGGCATCCCTCGCTGACCGGCAGCCTGACGTCCGTCTGGACGGACGACGCGACGGCGGTGACGGAGGCGGTGCGTTACCTCGCGGCGCTCGGGCATCGGCGCATCGCGCGGGTGGGCGGCGCCGCGGCGCTCGGACACACGGTGATGCGGACGGCCGCCTTCGACGCGGCGGCCCGGGGTCTGGGGCTGGCCGGGGCGTGGCAGGTCGCCACCGACTACTCGGGGGAGGCGGGGGCGCGGGCCACCCGGTCGATGCTGACCGCCGCCCCGCCGGACCGGCCGACGGCAATCGTTTACGACAACGACATCATGGCGGTGGCCGGGCTGGCGGTCGCGGCCGAGATGGGGCTCGGGGTGCCGGGCGACGTCTCCCTCCTCGCCTGGGACGACTCCCAGCTGTGCCGGCTCACCCATCCGACGCTCTCCGCGATGAGTCACGATGTACACGGTTTCGGCGCGGAAGCGGCGCGGACGCTGTTCGGGGTGATCACAGGCGACGGTCCGGGATCGCATCCGGTGCCGACGCCGGTGCTCACGCCGAGGGGGTCGACGGCGCCGCCACGGGCTTGACGCCCCCCGGGACAGGTGCGCGACCGGCGGCGCCGCGACCTTTCGGGGCCCGCCCGGGTGTGTGACGTTCGCCGCTCCGCCCGGCAGGGGTGTGCAGCCACGTTACCCACAAGTAGCATGAGCCCTGAGCGCGCGCTCAGCGCTTGCGTGTCGCAGCAGTGCCATCCCGCACCCTGGAGGAGAGCCATCGTGCCTCGTACCGTCAGGGACGTCGTCTTCGTAGACGGCGTCCGTACCCCGTTCGGCAAGGCGGGCCCGAAGGGCATCTACCACGAGACCCGCGCCGACGACCTCGTCGTGAAGGCGATCCGGGAGCTGCTGCGCCGCAACCCCGGTCTCGACCCGAAGAAGATCGACGAGGTCGCCATCGCCGCGACCACGCAGATCGGCGACCAGGGCCTGACCATCGGCCGCACCGCCGGCATCCTGGCCGGTCTGCCGACCTCCGTGCCCGGCTACTCGATCGACCGCATGTGCGCGGGCGCCCTGACCGCCGTCACCACGGTCGCCGGCTCCGTCGCGTTCGGCGCGTACGACATCGCCATCGCCGGCGGCGTCGAGCACATGGGCCGGCACCCGATGGGCGAGGGCGTGGACCCGAACCCGCGGTTCGTCAGCGAGAAGCTGGTCGACGAGTCCGCCCTGTTCATGGGCATGACCGCCGAGAACCTGCACGACCGCTACCCGCAGATCACCAAGCAGCGCGCCGACGAATACGCCGTGCGCTCGCAGGAGAAGGCCGCCAAGGCGTACGCCGACGGCAAGATCCAGGCCGACCTGGTACCGATTTCCGTCCGCCGCACCAACCCGGAGGCCGGTGAGACGGGCTGGGGCCTGGTCACCGCCGACGAGCCGATGCGCCCGGGAACGACGCTGGAAAACCTTTCCGGTCTCAAGACCCCGTTCCGCGTCCACGGCCGGGTCACCGCCGGTAACGCGGCCGGTCTGAACGACGGCGCAACCGCTTCCCTCATCGCGTCCGAGGACTTCGCGCGCGAGCACGGCCTGCCGGTCAAGATGCGCCTCGTCGCGTACTCGTTCGCGGGCGTCGAGCCGGAGGTCATGGGTTACGGCCCGATCCCGGCCACCGAGAAGGCGCTGGCCCAGGCGGGTCTGTCCATCTCCGACATCGGCCTCTTCGAGATCAACGAGGCCTTCGCCGTCCAGGTCCTGGCCTTCCTCGACCACTACGGCATCGCGGACGACGACGAGCGCGTCAACCAGTACGGCGGCGCGATCGCCTTCGGTCACCCGCTGGCCTCCTCCGGCGTCCGGCTGATGACGCAGCTGGCCCGCCAGTTCGAGGAGCAGCCGCACGTCCGCTACGGCCTGACCACCATGTGCGTCGGCTTCGGCATGGGCGCGACGGTCATCTGGGAGAACCCGCACTTCGACGGAGGCGACAAGTGAGCATCACCACCGCTGAGCTTCTGAAGGGCGCGGCCGAGCTGTTCCCGGGCGAGGTCGTCACGCAGGCGCACGTGCGTCACCTGGATCTGCCGTTCGGTGCGGGGCGTTTCGCCCTGATCACGCTCGACAACGGTTTCGACCACACCAAGCCGACCACCTTCGGACCGCAGTCCCTCGCGCATCTCGACGCCGCGATCGACCAGGTCGAGAAGGAGGCCGCGGCCGGTGAGATCGTCGGCGTCGGCGTCACCGGCAAGCCGTTCATCTTCGCGGTCGGCGCGGACCTCAAGGGCGTCGAGCTGCTCAAGGAGCACACGGACGCGCTCGCCATCGGCAAGGGCGGCCACGAGGTCTTCAAGCGCCTGGCGGGCCTCGCGGTCCCGACCTTCGCCTACTACAACGGCGCGGCGATGGGCGGTGGCGTCGAGGTCGGTCTGCACTGCGCGTACCGGACCGTCTCCAAGGCCCTGCCGGCCTTCTCGCTCCCCGAGGTCTTCCTCGGTCTGGTCCCCGGCTGGGGCGGCTGCACGCTGCTGCCGAACCTGATCGGCGCGGACAAGGCCGTCTCGGTGATCATCGAGAACAGCTTGAACCAGAACAAGCAGCTGAAGGGCCAGCAGGTCTTCGACCTCGGGATCGCCGACGCGCTCTTCGAGGGCGCGGACTTCCTGGAGCAGTCGCTGATCTGGACCGCGAACGTCCTCAAGGGCGAGATCACGGTCGAGCGTGCGGTGATCGACCGCGGTGAGGCCTGGGACCAGGCCGTCGCCCGCGGCCGGTTCGTCGCCGACGGCAAGGTGCACGGGGCGGCCCCGGCCGCGTACCGTGCGCTGGACATCATCGCCGCCGCGAAGAACGGCGACCTCCAGCAGGGCTACGACGCCGAGGACGTCGCGCTCGCCGACCTGATCATGGGTGGCGAACTGCGCGCCGGCATCTACGCGTTCAACCTGGTGCAGAAGCGCGGCAAGCGCCCGGCCGGCGCGCCGGACAAGAACCTGGCCCGTCCGGTCACCAAGGTCGGCGTCGTGGGCGCGGGCCTGATGGCCTCGCAGCTCGCCCTGCTGTTCCTGCGCCGCCTCGAGGTGCCGGTCGTGCTGACCGACATCGACCAGGAGCGCGTCGACAAGGGCGTCGGCTATGTGCACGCCGAGATCGAGAAGCTGCTCGGCAAGGGCCGTATCAACCAGGACAAGGCCAACCGGCTGAAGGCCCTGGTGAGCGGTGTCCTGGACAAGGCCGAGGGCTTCGCCGACGCCGACTTCATCATCGAAGCCGTGTTCGAGGAGATCGGCGTCAAGCAGCAGGTGTTCGCGGAGGTCGAGGCGGTCGCCCCGGCGCACGCGATCCTCGCGACGAACACCTCCTCGCTGTCGGTCTCCGAGATGGCGTCGAAGCTGAAGAACCCCGAGCGGGTCGTGGGCTTCCACTTCTTCAACCCGGTCGCGATCCTGCCGCTGCTCGAGATCGTGCGCGGCGAGCAGACCGACGACGCCTCCCTGGCTACGGCTTTCGCCGTCGCCAAGAAGCTGAAGAAGACCGCGGTTCTGGTCAAGGACGCGCCGGCGTTCGTCGTGAACCGTATTCTGACGCGTTTCATGGGCGAGGTGCAGAACGTCATCGACGAGGGCACCCCGGTCGAGGTGGCGGAAAAGGCGGTGGAACCGCTCGGCCTGCCGATGTCCCCGCTGGTGCTTCTGGAGCTGGTCGGCCCCGCGATCGGTCTGCATGTTTCGGAAACGCTCAACCGGGCGTTCCCGGACCGTTTCACGGTCTCCCCGAACCTGGCGGCCGTCGTCAAGGCGGGCAAGCGCGGCTTCTACGTCTACGACAGCGGCAAGCCCGAGCTCGACCCCGAGGTCTCCGCGCTGCTGGAGCAGGGCGACTCGGTCCTGACCGAGGAGCAGGTGCGGGCGCGCGTCCTGGACGCGGTGGCGCAGGAGATCGGGCTCATGCTCGACGAGGGTGTCGTCGCCGAGGCGCAGGACGTCGACCTCTGCCTGATCACGGGCGCGGGCTGGCCCTTCCACCTGGGCGGCATCACGCCGTACCTGGACCGCGAGGGCGTCTCCGAGCGCGTGAACGGCAAGAAGTTCCTGGAGCCGGGCCTGGCGTCGGTTCCGGCGTGACCGCCGTATAGGGACGTGAAGAGGGCCTCCGCCGAGTGGCGGAGGCCCTCTGTCATGCGTCGGTCTTCCCGGTCGCTTCGAGCCGGGCCCTGAGTTCGGCGTTCTCCGCCTCCAGGACGACGATGCGCTTGCGGGCGAAGTACAGCTCCATGACGGCGTCGTGGAACTCGGAGATCAGTTCTTCGGGCGTGAGTTGCACGGTCGTCGCCTGCCTTACGCCGGGGCGAGCTGCGTGACGGTGCCGGCCGAGCCCTTCCAGAACAGCTTGCCGTCCTGGGCGAAGAGGGAGCCGCCGCCGGCCGCGGCAGGGGCGTTGGTCGGCTTCGCGGCGACGTCCGCGAGCCGCACCGCGCCCTCGGCGAGGATGGCCGAAGCGGCGTCGGACCGCTGGACGACGTGGAGTTGGGACTGCGGTGTGGCCCCGCGGCCGATGCCGACGCCGACCCGTCCGCTGCCCTTGACGACGAAGTCGTCCAGGCCGTCGTTGTTGCGCAGGACGATCAGGGCGCCCTTGGTGGCGCCGTTGGTGGCGGTCAGGAAGATCCCCTGCGCGGCGGTGCCGCCGCCGCTGTCCACGCCGGCCGTCTGCAGGTCGATCGACAGGGCGGAGGAACCGGCGTCCCGGCCGTCGGCGTATCCCTTGTGGGCGATCTTCAGCGTTCCGCGCCCGGTCTCCACACCCGTCAGGTACATGGCCGAGGTGTCGGGGTTGTCGGAGGTCACGTTGAGTGCGACCGCCTCCCCGGAGAGGCCCTTGTGGTTGATGGTGACCGTGTGCGCCGTCGTCGACGTCCCGTAGAACTGGGCGGGCGCCGTGTACGGCGTGTACTCGCCGTCGGCTGCCGACGCTTCGGTGCCCGCGGCCACGGTGACCGCGCCCGCGGTGAAGGCTCCGAGGAACACTCTTCGTCCCACTGTCATAGGTGAACTCGCTTTCCCTGAGGTGGCGTTGAGGATGCGGAAGATCATGGGACCACCTCCACGAGACGAGCACAATGCCGAGCCGAGCGCGGTCGGCAGCGGCGTGAAGCCCGGCCGGTCCGCCCCTCGGCCGCTGCGCCCCGCCGCCCACCCCGAGCCGCGACCCGCCCCGCTCCCCGCCCCCGCTCCCCGTCAGGCCGTCTGCCAGGCTGTCAGGGCCAGGCCCGGTTCGTTCTTGCGGTGGGTCAGGTGCAGGGCGCCGGTCGAGGGCGACAGGGCCGCCGCGACCACCCGGTCCTGGTGGTCCTTCGCGAGCGCCACCACGGCGTCGGCGGGCAGTTGGGGCCCGGACTCGGCCCACCAGGCGCCCGCCGACTCCTCCTCGGTCGGATACGCGGCGAAGGCGACGCGGCCGCTCGCGGAGCGCTGGGCGAGCAACGTGCAGTCGTGGCCGTCGAGTTCGGTGCGGATCGCGGCGACCGGTCCGGGTCCGGCGCCAGCGAGCACGGGGACCGGTTCGGCACCGGGGCGCCAGGCGCACACGTCGCCGGAGTCGTCCGTGTAGAAGAGCGTGGTGTGCTCCGGGGAGGTGGCCAGGGCTCTCAGGGTCCCGGCGCGGACCGGCGCCTTGAGGGGCTCCTGCAGCACCGGCTGAGCGCCCGCCGTCTCCTGCCGCCAGTGCAGGATCCCGTCGGGGACGGCCGCGTACGCCTCGACGCGCCCGGACTCCCCCGTGACCGCGACGGGCGGCCCCTCGACGCCCTGGCCCTTCAGGTCGCGCCACGGTTCCCAGCCGCCCTTCTCCTTCTGGGCGACCATGCGCAGTCCGGTGCCGAGGCCGCGGGCGAAGACGTGGGCGCGTCCCTGGGCGTCCACGGCGAGGGCGGGCGGGCCGGTGCGGGCGCCCTTCTTGTCGGGGTGGCCGATGGGCGTCCAGTCCAGCGCGGCGAGCAGCGGCCGGTAGTGGGTGGAGTGCACCAGGCCCGCCTCCCCCTTCGCGGTGGGCCGCCAGGCGGCCAGGTGGGCATACCCGTCGGGGCCGTGGCCGACCGCGAAGGCCTGTTGCACCTTCTGGTCGCCGCCGACCCTGCGCGGGGCCTCCCAGGGCCCGCCCGGTACGCGCTGCGCCCTGCACAGGACGGCGTCGCCGGAGTCCGACATCAGATAGACGCTCAGCCGCCCGTCGCGGCCGCGTATGAGCCAGTCGCCGTTCACCCGATCACTGTATGTCGCGGGGTCCGCGGGGCCCGCGCGCGGGTCACGCTCGAGCGGCCGTCCGTGCAACGCTGGCCCGCATGGATGACTCCGTCGCACTGCTCGTGATCGTCGATGCCGCGAACGTCGTCGGATCGGTGCCGGACGGGTGGTGGCGGGACCGGCGGGGGGCCGCCGAGCGGCTGCGCGACCGGCTGGCCGCGGACGGGCTGCCGGGGCACTCCGGGCCCGCCGAGATCGTCCTCGTCGTCGAGGGCGCGGCCCGCGGGGTGGAGCCGGTGCCCGGCGTGCGGGTGGAGGCGGCGTCCGGCAGCGGGGACGACCGCATCGTCGAGCTGGTCGCCGGGGCCGTCGGCCGCCCCCGTCTGGTCGTCACGGCCGACCGCGAGCTGCGCCGCCGGGTGAGCGGACTCGGCGCGGACGTCACCGGCCCGCGCGCGGTACGCGGCTGAGGCCCGCCGCGAGCGGTGCCACGGCGGGTCACGCGGTGTCGTCGCCGGGCTTGCGGGCCTCGGCGCCGGTGATCTCCTCGTGGCGTCCGAGACGGCTGTGGGAGCGGCCGTAGAGGAAGTACACGAGGAACCCGAGGACCATCCACACGGCGAAGCGGAGCCAGGTCTCGGTGGGCAGGTTGAGCATCAGCCAGAGCGAGGCGCACACCGACAGGATCGGGATGAACGGCACCCACGGCGTGCGGAACGCCCGGGGCAGGTCGGGGCGGGACCGGCGCAGGATGATCACGCCGATCGCGACGACCACGAAGGCGAACAGCGTGCCGATGTTCACCAGCTCGGCGAGTTCGCTCAGCGGTGTGAAGCCGGCGAGGATCGCGATGATCACGCCGAGCAGGATGGTCGGCCGGTGCGGGGTCCTGTACCGCGGGTGGACGTGGGAGAAGAAGCGGGGCAGCAGTCCGTCGCGGCTCATCGCGAAGAAGACGCGGGTCTGGCCGAGGAGCAGGATCATGCAGACCGTCGTCAGGCCGACCGCGGCGCCGAAGCTGATGAAGCCCGCGAACCAGGGGTGCCCGGTGGCCTTGAAGGCGTCGGCGAGCGGGGCGGTGATGGACAGTTCGGTGTAGTGCTGCATGCCGGTCACCACGATGGACACCAGGACGTAGAGCGTGGTGCAGATGATCAGGGAGCCGATGATGCCGCGGGGCATGTCGCGCTGCGGGTTCTTGGTCTCCTCGGCGGCGGTGGCGACGACGTCGAAGCCGATGAAGGCGAAGAAGACGACGGAGGCCGCGGTGAAGATGCCCATCACACCGAAGTTGGAGGGCGCCCAGCCGAACATCAGCTGGATGAGCGGCGACTGGAGGCTGTCGCCCGCCGGCACTTCCTGCGCCTTCGGGATGAACGGGTCGTAGTTGTCGCCCTTGATGAAGAACGCGCCCGCGATGATCACGGTGAGGACGACGGTCACCTTGATGGCGACGACGATCGAGGTGACGCGCGCGGAGAGCTTGGTGCCGAGCACCAGGATGGCGGTGAGCACGAGGACGAGCGCGGCGGCGAGGATGTCGAAGCCGAAGCCCTCGGCCCCGTCCCGCACGCCGATCGCTTCCGGCAGTTGCCAGCCCGCGTTGTCCAGCAGCGAGGCGATGTACCCGGACCAGCCGACGGCGACCACCGCGGTGCCGAGCGCGAACTCCAGGACCAGGTCCCAGCCGATGATCCAGGCGGGCAGTTCCCCCAGGGAGGCGTACGCGAAGGTGTACGCGGAGCCGGCCACCGGGACCGTGGAGGCGAACTCGGCGTAGCAGAGCGCGGCGAGCGCGCAGACGACCCCGGCCACCACGAAGGCCAGGGCGACGGCGGGACCGGCGTTGTTCTTGGCGACCGTGCCCGTGAGCACGAAGATGCCGGTGCCGATGATGACGCCGACGCCGAAGACGGTCAGATCGAGTGCGGACAGGGATTTCTTGAGCGCGTGCTCTGGCTCCTCGGTATCGAGGATGGACTGCTCGACCTTCTTCGTCCGGAAGAGGGTGCTGCTCACGGTCGTACCTCCCACACTGTGTCGTCCTCGACATGATCGAGAGGGGGCGTATTGCGTATGCCCCGGCGCGGGCGGATTAACGCGAATGGGCCGGTTTCACCACCCTTCGCAGTGGTGGAACCGGCCCATCCGGGCGTGTCGGGTTGACCGTGGCAGCCGTCCCGCGCGCGGGACGCGGCGAGCCGCGGGCGGGGTCAGTCGCGGGCGGGCTCCACGGAGTCGACCTCGGCCGCGCTGCCGTACTTGCCGTCCAGCTTCGAGACCAGGCCGGTGACCTGGCGGGCGATGTCGGGGGCGGTCAGGCCGATCTCCGCCATGACCTCCGCGCGGGAGGCGTGGTCGAGGAAGCGGGGCGGGATGCCGAAGTCGCGCAGCGGGACGTCGACGCCCGCGTCGCGCAGGGCCTGGGCGATCGCCGAGCCGACGCCTCCGACGCGGGAGTTGTCCTCGACGGTGACGACGACGCGGTGGCGCTCCGCGAGGGGGGCCATGGCCTCGTCGACGGGTTTGACCCAGCGCGGGTCGACGACGGTGGTGGTGATGCCCTGCCGGTCGAGGAGGGTCGCGATCTCCAGGCACATCGGGGCGAGGGCGCCCACGGAGACCAGGAGCACGTCGGGGGTGTCGGTGCCGCTCTCGCGCAGCACGTCCATGCCGCCGACGCGGCCGACGGCCGGGACGGCGGGGCCGACGGCGCCCTTGGAGAAGCGGACGACGGTCGGCGCGTCGTCGACCTCGACGGCCTCGCGCAGCTGGGCGCGGACCTGGTCGGCGTCGCGTGGCGCGGCGAGCCGCAGGCCCGGGACGACCTGGAGGATCGACATGTCCCACATGCCGTTGTGGGAGGCGCCGTCGGTGCCGGTGACACCCGCCCGGTCCAGTACGAAAGTCACACCGCACTTGTGGAGGGCGACATCCATCAGGACCTGGTCGAAGGCACGATTGAGGAATGTGGCGTACACCGCGAACACCGGATGCACTCCGCCCGTGGCCAGGCCCGCGGCGGAGACGGCGGCGTGCTGCTCGGCGATGCCGACGTCGTAGACCCGGTCCGGGAAGGCCTTGGCGAACTTGTCGAGGCCGACCGGCTGGAGCATGGCCGCCGTGATGGCGACGATGTCCTCGCGCTCCTTGCCGAGCTCGACCATCTCCTGGCCGAACACGGAGGTCCAGTCGGCGCCGGAGGTGGCGATCGGCAGCCCGGTGTCGGGGTGGATCCTGCCGACGGCGTGGAAGCGGTCGGCCTCGTCCTGCAGCGCGGGCTGGTAGCCGCGGCCCTTCTCGGTGAGGCAGTGCACGATCACCGGGCCGCCGAACCGCTTGGCGCGGGCCAGCGCGGACTCCAGCGCCTCGATGTCGTGGCCGTCGATCGGGCCGACGTACTTCAGGCCGAGGTCCTCGAACATGCCCTGCGGGGCGATGAAGTCCTTGAGGCCCTTCTTGGCGCCGTGCAGTGTCTCGTAGAGCGGCCTGCCGACGACGGGCGTGCGCTCCAGGATGTCCTTCCCGCGGGCGAGGAACCGCTCGTAGCCGTCCGTCGTGCGCAGGGTGGCGAGGTGGTTGGCGAGGCCGCCGATGGTCGGCGCGTAGGAGCGCTCGTTGTCGTTGACGACGATGACCAGCGGGCGGTCGCCGTCGGCGATGTTGTTCAGCGCCTCCCAGGCCATGCCGCCGGTGAGCGCCCCGTCGCCGATGACGGCGACGACGTGGTCGTCGCGGTCGAGGATCTGGTTGGCCTTGGCGAGGCCGTCGGCCCAGCCGAGGACCGTGGAGGCGTGGCTGTTCTCGATGACGTCGTGCTCGGACTCTCCTTGCGAGGGGTAGCCGGACAGGCCGCCCTTCATCTTCAGCCGGGAGAAGTCCTGGCGGCCCGTGAGCAGCTTGTGCACATAGGACTGGTGGCCCGTGTCCCACAGCACCTTGTCCTTCGGGGACTCGAAGACCCGGTGCAGGGCGATGGTGAGCTCGACCACGCCGAGGTTGGGGCCGAGATGGCCGCCGGTCTTGGAGACGGCGTCGACCAGGAAGGTCCGGATCTCCTGCGCCAGCTGGTCCAGCTCCTCCGGGCTGAGCCGGTCCAGATCACGCGGTCCCCTGATGCGGGTCAGCAGCGGCACCCGTGCCTCCTTGCAGTAAAAGCTGATCGAGCTGTTGCCGGGCTCGTCGAGTCTAATGTTCCGCCCGGGCGGACGGCGTCCGGCCCATGCGTCATACGTCACCCGAACGGCCGTACCCGCCATGAGGCCTTCCTATGACATGACTGTGCCCGGCATCTGAACAGATGCCGGGCACCTTCACACCGTGCGGGATGTCAGCCGCGGCCGGCGGCCTTCTGGCTCTTGCGGGACACGGAGTCGATGACGACCGCGCCGAGCAGAACACCACCGGTGATCATGTACTGGATCGAGGTGTTCATGTTCAGCAGGTCGAGACCGGTCTGGATGGACTGGATGACCAGCATGCCCAGCAGGGCCGACCAGACGGTGCCACGGCCGCCGAAGAGGCTGGTGCCGCCGATGACGGCCGCCGCGATGGCGAGCATCAGGGTGTTGCCGCCACCGGCGCTCAGCGACGCGCCCGCGGTCTGGCCCGCGAAGAACATGCCGCCGACCGCCGCGAAGCCGCCGGAGATGGCGAACACGGTGATCCGGATCATCGGCACGTTGATGCCGGCCCGGCGGGCGGCCTCGATGCCGCCGCCGACCGCGAACACCTTGCGGCCGTACGTCGTGCGACGCAGCACGAAGTCCACGATCACCAGCGCGGCCAGGAAGATCACCAGCGCGTTGGAGACACCGGACGCGTTGTTCAGCACGGCGGCGGAGGCGAAGGCCGCGACGGCGAGCGCGCCCACGCGCAGCAGGATCTCGCCGGTCGGCCGGAACGGCACGCCCGCGGACTTGCGACGGCGCTGCTCACCGAGGTTGCCGATCAGGGACAGCACGACGGCGAGGCCGGCCAGGACGTAGGCGCCGATGATCGCCTGGTCCATGAAGAAGGAGTTCTGGCCGAGCAGGTGGATCGGGCCGGAGTCGGACGGCAGGTTGATCGTGCCGCTGGAGCCCAGCAGCCAGAGCATCAGACCGTTCCAGCCCAGGAAGCCGGCCAGCGTCACCACGAACGCCGGTACTCCGATTTTCGCGAAGAACCACCCGTGCAGGGCGCCGATGGCGATGCCCGTGATGATCGTCAGGATGAGCGCCACCCATGGATCCACGGAATGGTCGACGACGAACACGGCGAACAGCGCGGACGCCAGACCGCTGACGGAACCGACCGACAGATCGATCTCACCGAGCAGCAGCACGAACACCAGGCCGATGGCGAGCATGCCGGTGGCCGAGAGGAAGTAGCTGATGTTGGAGAGGTTGTCGGCGCTCAGGAAGCGGTCGTTCTTCAGCTGGAAGATCGTCCAGATGATGATCAGGCCGAGGACGACCGGGATCTGGCCGAGCTCACCGCCCTTGACCTTGCGCTTGAACTCGGTGACATAGCCCTTGAGGCCCTCTTCGCGGACCAGCAGCCGCGGGTCGACGACGGATACCGGCGCGGCCGTCGGGTCGTCGGCGGGCGCGACGGTGTCCTGGCCCTCGACGACGCCCTGGGACTTGATGACCGTCGTGGCCTTCGCGGGCTCCGGGGAGTCGTCGCCCTTCACGGTCTTCGACGTGTCGCTCACTGTGCCGCCTCCGTGGTGCGACGCCCCGCACGACGGGTCACGGCGTTGTCCGTGGCACCCGTGATCGCGGCGATGATTTCTTCGTGGCTGGTGTCCTTCACGGGGAAGGAGCCGTTGTTCTTGCCCAGGCGCAGGACGGCGACGGTGTCCGCGACCGCCTTGACGTCGGCCATGTTGTGGCTGATGAGGATGACCCCGAGGTTGCGTTCACGCAGCCGCTCGACCAGGTCGAGGACCTGCGCGGTCTGCTCGACGCCGAGGGCGGCCGTCGGCTCGTCGAGGATGACGACCTTCGGGTCGCCGATCAGCGCACGGGCGATGGCGACGACCTGCCGCTGACCGCCGGAGAGGCTGGCGATCGGGATGCGCACGCTCGGGATGCGGATGGAGAGCGTGGCGAGCAGTTCGCGGGAGTTCTTCTCCATCGTGACCTCGTCGATGATGCCGCGGTGCAGCAGCTCACGTCCGAGGTAGAGGTTGCCGACGACGTCGAGGTTGTCGCACAGGGCGAGGTCCTGGTAGACGGTCGCGACGCCGAGTCCCTGGGCGTCGTGGGGCTTGTTGATGCTGACCGGCTTGCCCTCCCACTCGATGACTCCCTCATCGATGGGGTGCACTCCGGCGATCGTCTTGACCAGGGTGGACTTTCCTGCGCCGTTGTCGCCCACCAGGGCGACCACTTCTCCGGCGTGGACCTCCAGTTCGACGTCGGTGAGTGCCTGCACCGCACCGAATCGCTTGGAGACTCCGCGCAACGCCAACACGGGCGTAGCGGACACGTGAACCATCTCCTTCGCCGCCTGACCGGCGGGGATGCCGCCGCGCGCAAGGATCGGCGCGGAGGGATGCGCGCGTCACGGGGTACGCGACGTCGACGCACGAGGTTTACAGGATGAACATGAGTGAGTCCGCCGCACTCGGCGGCGGTTCCGTCCGACGCCCGCCCCGGCAGCGGGGTGTGAGGTGGGGCGGGCGTCGGACAGGTCTCACAGGACCGCGGGGCGGTCGGGGGCCCCGGGGGCCGGCTCGAGTCTCGGCTCGAGCGGGCCGGCCCCCGGGGCCGAGCGCTTACTGGATGCCGGCGGCCTTGCAGGCGGCGGCGTACTCGGCGGTGCAGATGTCCGCGGCCGTGTACAGACCGTCCTTGATGACCGTGTCCTTGATGTTGGCCTTGACGACCGACACCGGGGTCAGCAGCGTCGAGGGCACCTTGTCGCCGGAGCCGCTGGTCAGCGTGGTGGTGGTCAGGGACTTGATGTCCTTGCCCTCCAGCAGGCTGACGGCGAGCTCGGCGGCCGTCTCGGCCTCGGGCTTGTAGGCCTTGTAGACCGTGGCGGCCTGGGTGCCGGCGACGATCCGCTGGATGGCGGCGAGTTCGGCGTCCTGACCGGTCAGCGGGATGTTGCTGATCTTCGCACCCTTGAGGGTGTTGGCGATGCCACCGGCCATGCCGTCGTTGGCGGCGTAGACGCCGGCGATGTTCTTGGCGCCCAGCTGGGTGATCGCCGCGGACATCTTCTGGGCGGCGACGGTGTCCTTCCACAGGCCGGACTGCTCGTAGGCGATGGTGACCTTGCCGTCGAGGATCTTGTGCGCGCCCGCCTTGAACTGGGCGGCGTTCGGGTCGGCGTCGTCACCGTTGATCATGACGACCTTCGACGCGGTGGTCGCCTTGGCGCCGAGGGCGTCGAGCAGGGCCTGGCCCTGGAGCTCGCCGACCTTCTCGTTGTCGAAGGAGACGTAGGCGCTGACCGGGCCCTGGGCGAGACGGTCGTACGCGACGACCTTGACGCCCTTGTCCACCGCGGACTGGATCGAGGACTTGATCGCGGCCGAGTCCTGGGCGGAGATCACGATGACCTTGACGCCCTTGGTGACCATGTTGCTGACCTGCTGGGCCTGCTTGGCCGGGTCGGCGGCGGCGTTCGCGTACTCGAGCTTGCAGTCCGCGCAGAGCGCCTTGACCTTGGCGTCGAAGTACGGCTTGTCGAACTTCTCGTAGCGCGCCGTGACGCTGTCGGGGAGCAGGAGGCCGATGGACTTGTCGCCCGAGCTGCTGCTGCCGGAGTCGCTGTCCTTGTCGTCGCCTGCCTTGCCGCACGCGGCAATCGACAGCGCCATGGACACGGCGGTTGCGCCGATCACGACTCTACGCATCTTTGCGTTCATTGGGGTGCCTCCCTGACAGGGCCGCAGCGCTGCGGCCGAGGTGGCTGGAAGTCAACTCGGCCACACGTGCGACGTCAAGAAGTAAATACTTAACGAGATGGCAACGGCGTCATTCGTTCTCTAAGTGAAGGCAGGTGTGGCTGCGGTCAGCGTGCCGTCCAAGAGGGCCGAGTCGCCCATCTCGCCGAGGGCGAGGGCGAGCGCCCCGAGCACCTCCGCGCGACCGCCAAGTGCCCCTGGGAGAACGGAGAGTTGACGCGCCGCACTCGGTATCGCGTAGCGGCCGACGGACTCCCTGATCGGACCGAGCACCAGCTCACCGGCCTCGGCGAGATCACCGCCGAGCACCACCCGGCTCGGGTTCAGCAGGTTGCAGAGATTGGCGACTCCACTGCCGACGTGTCGACCGACGTCGGCGATCACCCGACGGCAGCCCGGGTCTCCGTCCCTGGCCAGCCGCACGACGCCTTCCATCGTCAGGTCCGTGCCGTGACTGGACTGAAGCAGCGGGAGCACGTACCGCGCGGCCGCGAAGGTCTCCAGGCAGCCCCGGTTGCCGCAGCGGCAGACCGGGCCGGATTCATCGAGTGTAATATGTCCGATTTCCCCCGCGGTTCCGCCCGGCCCTCGATAGATCTTCCCCTCTATCACCAAACCGGCGCCGACACCGCTGGCGACCTTGATATATGCAAGATCACGAACGCCTTTTCCGCTGCCCCAGACCATCTCGCCGAGGGCTCCGAGGTTGGCGTCGTTGTCCACGTGCACGGGCACGCCGAGCCGGCCTCTCATCTCCTCGGCGGGTCTGGTGCCGATCCACCCGGGCAGGATGGCGGAGGAGCCGAGCGTGCCGGACTCCAGTTCGATCGGTCCGGGCACTCCGAGACCGACCCCGGCGACCTTCGCACGGTCCACCCCGGTGGCCTCGATCAGCCGGTTGACCAGCTGTTCCGCCCGGTCGAACCCCTGCGTGGAGGAGGCGTCCACATCGAGCGGCTCGGCCTCCTCGGCAAGGACCTGGTGGGCCAGGTTGCCCACGGCGACCCGTAGGTGCGTATGGCCGAAATCGACTCCGATGACGATGCCGGCGTCGCCGCTCAGGCTGACGCTGCGGGCCCTTCGGCCACCGGCCGAGGTGGGCGTCACCTCGACGGTGCCGCCGTCCTTGAGCTCGCGCACGATATTGGAGACCGTCGCAGCGGACAGCCCCGTCGTCCGGGCGATCTCCGCCTGCGTGAGGGACCCGGCCAGACGCACGGCGCGTACGACTCGCTCCAGGTTGGCTCGGTGCAGCGACGACTGCGACCCCGGAGTCTCCACGACGACCTCCCGCGCACGGGACCGCTTCAGTGGGGCCCCGTCTATGTCCAACTAGTGAACTCTAAGCTGAGCCGTTCGGGTCGCCTCCCGTCAAGAGGTTGAACGGTATCCGCATGCTTGCGCAGAAACACGGAGGGTGGCCGAGCCGACGATTGCGGGGCGTATGGGACTGGGTGCGGCGCGTTGTGGGTGGGTGGGGGTGAGGTGGGAGTGAGGTGGGGGCGGAGTGACGGTGGGGTGGCGGTGGGGTGGGGATGGGTGTCCGGGCGGGGGGTTCGGACGGGGTCCGGACGGGTGCGACGGTGCCGGGAAGGGACCGCGCTGGGACAGCGATGCGGCGTGATCGCAGGGGCGCGGGCGGCGCACGGGCGCGGGTGCGGGCGAGGTCCGGGCGATGTGCGAGCGATGCGCGAGCGATGTGCGATGGGTTCGATCGGGGGTTGGGGGCGGAGGGGGCGGGACTGTGAGGCGGCTGAACGGGTGCGGGGATGTGGGCATTTGACGGGGGCGGCGGGGAGAGAGAAGGGGGCGAGGGCGCGAGAAGAGGGGTGCGCGGGGGGGCCGGGAAACGGGCGGGGTGAGGACCCGAGGGGGGACGAGAACTATGCGGCTCGGCGGCTCGCGCGCCCCGGATTGTGCGCGGAGGACGACGCACGTGTGCGCCGGACAGGGCACAGAAGGTGAAGGCCGACGGTGGCTGGAGGGTGCGGCGAGGGTGAGCGTGAGGGTGGAGGTGGGGGTGTCGGTCGACTTGGGTGGGACAAGGGCGGCGTGGCTGCGGGCGACGTGGTGTTGCGTCGGTCGGGCGCGGAGGGGCGCGGGTTGACGGAGGGGCGCGGGGGAGCGCTGAGGAGCGCGGGAGCGGAAATGGCATGCGGTGCGGTGCGGCGATCCGGCACTGTGAGTGGCCGAGGCGCACGCGGCCTTCGGCCGGGCCGTGCACGTCCGAGCCGCCCAACGCCCCTCGTGGCACGTCCGTCGTGGCATGTCCGTCGGCGGGGACGAAGCGGGGCGGGCGAAGTCGGCTACGGTTCGGCAGCGCCCTGAAGGGGCGCGGGGAACTGCGCGACCAGCCACAACGGCGCCGCAGCAGAACGACGGCACATCGCGGCAGTTCCAGCCGAGCGCTCAGGTCTCGCCTGTCGGGCCGCGGCTCGGCCTCACCGTCACGCCACGGCGGCACGCCGGATGCGCCGCGGCGGCACGCCCGTCGCGCCACGGGCGGCAAGCCCGACGTGCCGCCCGGACCCCGGACGCGACGCGTCTCTACTTCATCGCCCCCGCGGTCAAACCCTGCACGACCTGCCGCTGGAAGACGATGTACGCGGCCAGCACCGGCAGCATCGCCATCACCAGGCCCGCGAACAAGCCCGACCAGTCGCCCTTGTACCCCTGACTGACCGCCAGCTGGACCAGGCCCTGGGTGAGGACGCGCTTGTCGGGGTCGGTGTTGAGGACCGTGGGGAGCATGTACTGGTTCCACTGGCCCAGGAAGTTGAAGATGCCGACGCTGATCAGGCCGGGCTTGGCCATCGGCAGCATGATCTGGAAGAACGTACGGCTGTGCGAGGCGCCGTCCACGAAGGCGGCCTCCGCCACCGAGGTCGGCAGCGTGCGGAAGAAGGCCGTCAGGAAGAACACCGTGAACGGCAGCGAGTAGGCGATGTAGACGAGGATCAGGCCGTGGATGGTGTTCAGCAGCCCCATGTTGTTCACGACGTAGAACAGCGGGACCAGCGCCAACATGATCGGAAAGCTCATGCCGCCGATGAAGAGGAAGTAGATGAACCGGTTACCGGGGAAGTCGAAGCGGGCCAGGACGTAGGCCGCCATGGAGCCCAGGACCAGTGTGCCGATGAGTGAACCGCCCACCACCAGAACGGTGTTGAGGAAGTAGTCGCTCATGTTGGCCTCGGTCCAGGCCCGCGACCAGTTGTCGAAGTGCAGCTTGTCCGGCAGCGACCAGGGCGAGCCGAAGATAGAGCTGTCGTCCTTGAAAGAGGTCATCACCGCCCAGAGCAACGGCAGCACGACCATGATCGCCCAGACGATCAGGATGCCGTGGGAAAAGACGTTGAGGGCTTTTCCGTCCGTTTTCTTCTTCGGCTGCGGTTTTCCCGCGGACGGGTCGACCTTCGTGATGCGTAGGCCGGCGCCTGACTCGGCCGGCAGGGGCGCGGGGGTTTCGGTCGTCTTCATCGTCAGTACTCCAGCCGCTCGCGCGGTCCCAGTCGCAGCACGACCGCGGCAAAGGCCAGCGTCACGACGAGCAGGGCGACGCCGATGGTGGTGGCGTAGGCGGCCTGCCCGTCCCGGAACGCCTTCTGGTACACGTACAGGGTCAAGACGGTGGTCGAGTAGTCGGGGCCGCCCGGCCCGGTCGTCATGATCTGCACGACCGCGAACGACTCCGCGCCGAGCGCGAGAATGCCCATGTAGACCCAGCCCGACTGCACGGTGTCCCAGAGCAGCGGCAGGGTGATGCGGAAGAACGTCGTGGCCCGGTTCGCGCCGTCCAGCAGTGCGGCCTCGTAGAGGTCGGTCGGGATGGAGGCCATGCCCGCCGAGAACAGGACGACGAAGAAACCGACCGTCGACCAGACGAGCACCGCCATCACGCACCACAGTGCGAGGTCCGGATCGCCGAGCCAGAGGGGCTGCAGGTCGTCCAGCCCGATCCCGCGCAGAAACGAGTTGATCGCGCCGCTGTCCGGGTTGTACGCGAAGGCGAACAACAGCGCGACGATGGCGATCGAGAGCACTTGCGGAAAGAAGTAGACGATCTTGTAGAAGGAAGAGCCCCGGACGCCGGAGACGGCCGGGCCGCCCTTCCTTCTCCCTCCACCGACATTGATCATGAAGGCGAAGAACAGCGCCAGGCTGATCGTCACCAGCGGCAGCACGATCGCGAACATCAAGCTGTGCTGCAGGGACTTCCAGAAGATGTCGTCGTCCAGCATCCTCCGGTAATTGTCCAGGCCGACCATCTTGAATTCGGGGCTGAGGCCGGTCCAGTCCGTGAACGAGTAGTAGATGGACTGGATGAACGGCCACACCACAAAGAGCGCGTACAGTCCCAGGGGCAGTGCCAGGAACCCCACGATGAACCGGTACTTGCCGTGCTGCATCGCCACTCCGGTGCTTATGTCGCTGCTTCGCCTGCTTAAGGCCGCTTCGCCGTGCTTCTCGCCGTCACTGGTGTTTGTAGTGCTTGATCGTCGAGTCCTTGGCCGCCTCGTCGGCGTAACCCTGGATCTTCTTGATCGCTTCGGCCGGGGTGAGCCGGCCCGCCATCATCTCGCCGAGACCGGAAACACCGATCTTCTCTTTCTGCAGCTGGACGTACCAGTCCTGCATACGTGGATTCACCACGTTGTCGCCGGCCTTGTCCAGTGCGGCGACGCCCGACTTCAGGCCCGGGGTGAGCGTGATGCCGTCCGTGCCGCCGTTGTACGCGGTCAGCGACTTGACCTTGGAGGTGAAGTTCCTCGAGGACGCCTCGCTGAGCATGATGCGCAGTTGTTCCATGCCGCCCGCCGCGTTCTCCGCCTTGGCCGGGATGACGAACGGCTCGCCGCCGGAGGCCCAGATCGTGCCGAAGGGCATCTTGTCGGAGGAGTCGATGCCGGTGGGCGCGGAGACGGCGAGGTCGAAGTCCTTCGGGATGACGTTCGCCGACTCGTTCTCCACCCAGGATCCGTTGGGGATGAACAGCGCCTTGCCCTTCGCCCACGCCGTCTGCGACTGGATGTGGTCCAGGCCCGGGGTGCCCTGGAGGATGTAACCCTTCTTGTAAAGCTCGTAGTACGCGTCGAAACACGCCTTCACCGCAGGGTGTTTCCAGGCGTTCGGCTCCAGGTTGTCGATGGCGTCGAGAACCTCACGACCGCCCACCTTGCCGATCATCGGGTACAGCGAGAAGGGGATGTAGTACGGGTATTTGCCCGCATATGTCCAGCCCGCCATGCCCTTCTTCTTGGCCTTCTCGCAGACGGCGAGCATCTCGTCCCAGGTCTCCGGGTACGTGGCGTCGAGCGAGTCCAGGGCCTTCTGCGAGTACCAGACGCCGTAAACGGTATAGGCGTAATACATGATCCAGACCGGGTCACCGTCGAACTGGCCCATCTCGACGATGCCGGGGCGCAGCGTGTCGCGGACCTTCTTGTTCGGGTCGTCGTAGGAGGCGGCGTCGAGGAGCGGGGTGAGGTCGGCCAGCTGACCCTTGCCGACCAGGACGCCCATGTCCATCTGCTCGGCGCCGGAGTTGTCGATCAGGTCCGGCGGGGTGCCCTGGTTGAAACGGGGCTGCAGCGTCGACTGGATCTTCTGGGTGGCCGAGAACTTCACCTTCGCCTTCGGGAAGCTCTTCTCGTAGATCTTCACGGCGTCCTCGGCGTACTCCTTGCCGAAACCGCCGTCGAACAGGACGAATTCCAGCTGGGCGGTCTCGTTGACCGCGAGGGGGTTCTTCGCGGTCTTCTTCCCGGCCTCCGCCTTGTCCTCGTCGCCCCCGCCGCTGCTGGCGCAGGCGGACAGAAAGCTCATCGTGGGAACGGAGATCAGGCCCAGTGCCGCCGACCTCTTGATCAGGTCTCTGCGGCCGACACCAGCGGAGCCGTTGCTCTCAGTGCCGTTGATCTCGGAGCCGTTGTTCTCGGAGCCGTTGTTCTCGGTGTGGGATCCCATGCTCAAGTCCTCGCCTTCTCCAGGACTCAGGCGGTGCACCGGATCCTTCCCGGCACCGCGGTCAGGTCAAGCAGGGTCGTGCGGATCACGTGGTTCGACGGTTACGACGATCTCGACGGACGGACGCATCGACGCGCGTATCGACGCTTCGACGATGAATTGCCGACAGGTATAGTCCACTTCTGGTCGACGGAGCAAGATCGAATGCAAGGTTGACCGTTGGTCTTTTCCGAGTTGAGACCTCCCGGAAATATGAAGGACCGGTGGGCGCCTTGCCGGAAAATTGCATGACATGACCCCCGTCTGGCGCAATCAACATCCTTGACATCACTGTCCACTTGGCTCCCTACTGATTCCTGCGCAACCAGGAGGACAACGTTGTCCGAGGCGTTGTCCGGCGCGCGGGGAGGGTGCTCACGCATGCAGCGGTTCGGACGGTTGCGGGCGGTCGTGGTCACGGCCGCTCTGATCATGACGCTCGGCACAGCGGAAACAGCGGTGGCGCTGCCGTCGCCGCTCCCCCTTCCGAGCCGGGGCTTCGCCTCGTCCTTCGAAACCGGTCAACGCACCCCGGACTGGCTGAGCACGGTCGACACCACGCCGGGCGGCGGCAAACGGGCCTCGGGCGTCGACGGCGGCTACGGCGGCGGGCTCCCGGGCGACGTGACCGACCGGGTCACCGATGTCCGGGCGAGCGCGGAGAACACGGCCGGCGGCGAGGTGAAGGACAACCTCGTCGACGGCGAGGCGAGCACCAAGTGGCTGACGTTCGCCGCCACCGGGTGGGTCGAGTTCGATCTCGACGAACCTGTGCGCGTAAGCGGTTACGCGCTCACCTCTGCCAATGACTTCGCCGAGCGCGACCCGGCCGACTGGACGCTCTATGGCTCGACGGACGGCACCGCCTGGACGCCGCTGGACTCCCGCTCCGGGGAGTCCTTCGCCGAGCGGTTCCAGACCCGCACGTACGGTGTCGCGGCCCCGGCCGAGTACCGGCACTACCGGCTGGAGGTCACCAGGAACCACGGCGCCGGGATCCTGCAGCTCGCCGACGTGCGGTTCGGCACGGGCGGGAGCGACGGGCCCGTCCCGCCGGACATGCTCACCGTCGTCGACCGCGGCCCGAGCGGCTCGCCGACCGCGAAAGCGGGCGCCGGTTTCACCGGGCTGCGGGCGCTGCGCTACGCCGGCCGGCACACCGCCTCCGGCCGGGGATATTCGTACAACAAGGTTTTCGACGTGAACGTCCGGGTGGGTTCGCTTACGCAGCTGGCGTACCGGATCTTCCCCGCGATGGCGGAGGGCGACCGGGACTACGCCGCCACAAACGTTTCCGTGGATCTGGCCTTCACGGACGGAACGTATCTGAGCGGCCTGGGGGCGAGCGATCAGCACGGCTTCCCGTTGTCGCCCCGCGGGCAGGGCGCCGCCAAGGTGCTGTACGTCAACCAGTGGAACGACGTGGTGTCGGGGATCGGAGCGGTGGCGGCCGGCAAGACGGTCGACCGGATCCTCGTGGCCTACGACTCCCCCGGCGGACCGTCCCGGTTCCGGGGCTGGGTGGACGACATCGCGCTGCGCACGGCTGCCCCGGAGGCGGCGAAGGTGCATCTGTCGGACTACGCGGTGACCACGCGCGGCACCCACTCCAGCGGGAGCTTCTCGCGCGGAAACACGTTTCCCGCGACGGCCGTGCCGCACGGCTTCAACTTCTGGACCCCGGTGACGAACGCGTCCTCACTGGGCTGGCTGTACGACTACGCCCGCGCCAACAACGCGGACAACCTGCCGACGATCCAGGCGTTCAGCGCGAGCCATGAGCCGAGTCCGTGGATGGGAGACCGCCAGACGTTCCAGGTGATGCCGTCCGCTGCGGCCGGCGTTCCCGACACCGGCCGGACGGCCCGTGCGCTGGCGTTCCGGCACACGAACGAGACCGCCCGCCCGTACTACTACGGAGTACGTTTCGAGAACGGTCTCACAGCGGAGATGGCGCCGACCGACCACGCAGCCGCTCTGCGCTTCACGTATCCGGGCGCGGACGCGAGCGTCGTCTTTGACAACGTCACGGATCAGGCGGGGCTGACGCTCGACGAGGAAACCGGAGTCGTAAGCGGTTACTCGGACGTGAAGTCGGGGCTGTCGACGGGCGCGACCCGGCTCTTCGTGTACGGCGAGTTCGACGCACCGGTGACGGACGGGGCGTCGAGCGGGGTAAAGGGTTACCTGCGTTTCGACGCGGGCGCCGACCATGCGGTCACCCTGCGTCTGGCGACCTCGCTGATCAGCGTCGACCAGGCCCGGGACAACCTCCGCCAGGAAATCCCGGAGGGAACCGCTTTCGACACGGTCCGGTCGCGTGCCCAGCAGCAGTGGGACAAGCTTCTGGGCACGGTGGAGGTCGAGGGCGCGAGCCAGGATCAGCTGACCACGCTGTACTCCAGTCTCTACCGGCTGTACCTGTACCCCAACTCCGGTTTCGAGAAGGTCGGTTCCAAGCACCAGTACGCGTCTCCCTTCTCACCGATGCAGGGCCCCGACACTCCGACCCACACCGGGGCGAAGATCGTCGACGGCAAGGTGTACGTCAACAACGGTTTCTGGGACACCTATCGGACGACCTGGCCGGCATACGCCCTGCTGACGCCCACGCAGGCAGGTGTGCTGACCGACGGCTTCGTGCAGCAGTACAAGGACGGCGGCTGGACCTCGCGCTGGTCCTCACCCGGTTACGCGGACCTCATGACCGGCACGTCGTCGGACGTGGCCTTCGCGGACGCATTCGTCAAGGGCGTCGGCTTCGACGCCAAGGCGGCGTACGAGGCCGCCCTGAAGAACGCGACGGTCGTGCCCCCGACCTCGGGGGTGGGTCGCAAGGGCATGGCCACCTCTCCCTTCCTCGGCTACACGAGCACGGCCACGCACGAGGGCCTCTCCTGGGCGCTGGAGGGATACCTCAACGACTACGGCATCGCCCGCATGGGCCAGGCCCTGTACCGACAGACCGGGGAAAAGCGTTACCGGGAGGAGGCCGACTACTTCCTCAACCGGGCGCAGGGCTACGTCCATCTCTTCGACGCGAAGGCCGGGTTCTTCCAGGGGAAGGACGACAAGGGCGACTGGCGGGTGTCCTCGGAGGACTACGACCCGCGCGTATGGGGCTACGACTACACCGAGACCAACGGCTGGGGCTACGCCTTCACCGCCCCGCAGGACAGCCGGGGTCTGGCCAACCTGTACGGCGGCCGTGCTGGTCTGGCGAAGAAACTCGACGCCTACTTCGCCACGCCGGAAACCGCTTCCCCCGAGTTCGCGGGCTCGTACAACGGGGTCATCCACGAGATGACGGAAGCACGGGACGTACGAATGGGCATGTACGGGCACTCCAACCAGGTCGCCCATCACGCGATCTATATGTACGACGCCGCCGGGCAGCCCTGGAAGGCCCAGGCCAAGGCCCGCGAGGTGCTCGCCCGGCTCTACACCGGCAGTGCGATCGGACAGGGCTATCACGGCGACGAGGACAACGGCGAACAGTCGGCCTGGTATCTGTTCTCCGCCCTCGGCTTCTACCCGCTGGTGATGGGCAGCGGCGAATACGCCGTCGGCTCCCCGCTGTTCACCAAGGCGACCGTGCATTTGGAGAACGGCAAGGATCTGGTCGTGAAGGCGCCGAAGAACAGCGCGAAGAACGTCTACGTGCAGGGTCTGAAGGTCAACGGCCGTTCCTGGAAATCGACTTCGCTCCCCCACACGCTCCTGGCGAAGGGCGGCGTCCTGGAGTTCGACATGGGACCGCGGCCGTCGGCCTGGGGAACCGGCAAGACGGCTGCTCCGGTCTCGATCACCCAGGACGACAAGGCGCCGGCACCCCGCGAGGACGTGCTCCAGGGCGAGGGCCCGCTGTTCGACGACACATCGGCGACGCAGGAAACGGTTTCGGGAACACTCGACCTGCCGGTCAGGACGGGCGCGAAGGCGGTGCAGTACACACTGACGTCCGCCGATCAGGCGCAGGCTCCGGAGAGCTGGACCCTTCAAGGCTCCTCCGACGGACTGACGTGGACCGATCTGGACCGGCGCTCGGCTTCGGACTCCGGTGACATGTTCCGGTGGGACCGGCAGACCCGGGTGTTCACCGTCGCCCGGCCGGGCACGTACGGGCACTACCGACTGGTCCTCGGCAGCGACGCACACCTGGCGGAGATCGAGTTGTTGTCATGATCTCGTAACTAACAGCAATGACCCGCTGTACCGGGCGTCACCGGTGTTCCAAAATCATCAAGCCGCCCACGGACGCATCGGGCGGTCCGTCATGGAGGGGGAAAGCGGTTGTGAGCATCATCAGACGGTTCACCGGACTGGTCGCGGGTGCGGCGCTGGGGGCGGGGGCCCTTTTCGCCACGGCGGCTCCGGCGCAGGCGTACAGTCCGAACCCGACGTTCCACGCGTACTACTACGACACCGACAACTGCCCGTGCAGCGGCGGCAACCTGACCGACCCGTTCGACAACACCTACTTCGCGAACGACGCCGGCGGCTATGCCGTGAAGATGGAGTTGATCAACTCCGGCTCCTTCGTCGGCAAGGTGGAGTTCCATCCGAACGACGAGAAGCTGTGGGTGTACGACACCGCCAACGACAGTGACACCTACTACGTCAAGGTGAGCTACATGTCCGGCGGCACGACGCACAACCTGGGCACGTTCAGCCCGCCCGGGACCACGGCGGTGCTGGACTACGAGATCCAGGACTTCGACATCCCGGAAGGCGTTTACGTCGACATTTCCGTGTACGACGACGCCGGGCTCACCGACCTCATCGGTGCCGCGCGCGGCACCGCAGCCGCCGTCGCCTAACGACTCGTCCGGCCATACCCGCTGATCACGGCCGATCACGGCCGACCACGACCGGGCATGTCCCGGGCAAGCCCGTACCACTGGAGGGACACCATGCCGATCACCGTGCCCGTCCTGCCCGAGGGGGTCGACCCCGCCTGGCTGCCGCCGGACGCGTTCCGGCCCCTGGGCTCCCGGCGGACCCTGGTCCGCGGCTCGGGACCACTGGCGGACACGGTGCACGGTGAAGTGGCCTACGCCGGCGCGAAGTTCGGCGGAGAGGTCGTACGGGACGCCTCGGACGCCCCGTACGACCTCGTGCTGCGGTTGGCCGGTGAGGCTGCCGAGAGCCGGAGCCGCGCTGGGACCGGTGATGTCGACGACCTCAGCGATGTCGGCAATGTCAGCGATCTCGGTGATCTCGGTGACGAGGGGTTCGTCTTCGAGCGTTCCGACGGAACGACCACGGTTACGGCAACTGGTCAGCGCGGGCTGCTGTACGGGCTGTTTCACGTCGTGCGGCTCGGTGAAAACGCTTTCCAGGGCACGCGGGAGCGCGAGGTGCACCGCCCTGCGACCGCACTGCGGATGCTGGACCACTGGGACAACGTCGCCGTGCATCCGGTCATGGGCCAGGTGGAGCGCGGTTACGCCGGCGGCTCGCTGTTCTGGCAGGACGGGCGGGCGCGTGAAGAACCGGAACGGGTAAGGGCATACGGCAGGCTGCTCGCGGCCTGCGGGATCAACGCCGTCTCGGTCAACAACGTCAACGTGCACGAGACCGAGGCGCACCTCCTCACCGACCGCATCGACGAAGTCGCCCGGCTCGCGGGGGCGTTGCGGCCGTACGGAATCCGCACCCATCTGTCGGTGACGTTCGCCGCGCCGATCGTGCTCGGCAGACTCTCCACCGCCGATCCCCTGGACGAGTCGGTTCGCGGCTGGTGGGCGGAGGCCGTGCGCGGGGTGTACTCGGCGATCCCCGACTTCGGCGGGTTCGTGGTGAAGGCCGATTCGGAGGGCCAGCCGGGCCCGTTCACCTACGGCCGCTCGCATGCGGACGGCGCGAACATGCTGGCCGCCGCTCTCGCCCCGCACGACGGCACGGTCCATTGGCGGGCGTTCGTGTACGACCACCGCCAGGACTGGCGGGATCGTTCGACGGACCGGGCGCGGGCCGCCTACGACCATTTCGCCCCGCTGGACGGGGAGTTCGCCGACAATGCGGTGCTACAGGTGAAGCACGGGCCGATGGACTTCCAGGTACGCGAGCCGGTGTCACCGGTCCTCGGCGCGCTGCCGCGAACGCGGGTCGCCCTGGAAGTGCAGGCCACGCAGGAGTACACCGGGCAGCAGCGGCACGTGTGTTGGCTCGGACCGATGTGGAGCGAGGTGCTGCGCCTCCGCCCTGGCGGTGAACAGAGCCCGGCGGTCGGTGAGTTGGCGCGCGGCGGGCTGGTGGCGGTGTCCAACGTGGGCGACGACCCGTTCTGGACCGGGCATCCGCTGGCGCAGGCGAACCTCTACACCTTCGGCCGGCTCGCGTGGCAGCCGGACGTCGATGCGCGTCGGATCCTGGACGAGTGGATCGGGCTCACCTTCCCGTCCGCCCCCGAGCCCCTCGCCGAGGGGCTGCGCGCCGTGCTGCACGGCTCCTGGCGGACGTACGAGAAGTACACCGCGCCGCTGGGCGTCGGCTTCATGGTGCAGCCGGGACATCACTACGGCCCCAGTGTCGACGGCTACGAGTACAGCCCCTGGGGGACGTACCACTTCGCGGACCGGGACGGCGTCGGCGTCGACCGGAGCGCGGCGACCGGGACCGGATACGCGGCGCAGTACACCAAGGCGTGGGCCGAGGTGTACGAGTCGCCCGACTCATGTCCGGACGAGCTGCTGCTGTTCTTCCACCACGTGCCGTACGGGCATGTGCTGAAGAGTGGGAAAACGGTTGTCCAGCACATCTACGACACCCATTTCGAGGGCGTCGAGGAAGCAGAGGAGGCCCGCCGGGTCTGGGCGGGCCTCGTGGACCTGGTGGAACCGGCGTGGCACGCACGCGTGGCGGAACGGTACGAGGAGCAGGTGCGCAGCGCACGGGAGTGGCGGGACCAGGTGAACAGCTATTTCCTGCGGAAGTCCGGAGTCCCGGATGAGCGAGGACGCACGATCTACTGAAGCCGCAGGTTCTACTGGAGCCGCAGGACGGCCACGCCGAGCGGGTCCAGCGTCAGCGCCTCGCCCTGGTCGAACCCTTTGCCGGTGAGGAGGTCCGTGGCGGGGGCGTGAGCGGTCAAGTGGGCAGGTCGGACATCGTGGTTGAGCAGGAAGAGGAAGCGGGTGCCGTCGGGGCTGACGCGGGTGGCGGTCTCGACGGTGCGGTGGTCGGCGTAGGGGCCCACCAGATCGTGGCGGGCGAGGACGCGGCGCATGACATGGTCGACGCCTGGTTGGTCGAGGGCTGTCGCCACGTACCAGGCTTCTCCCGCCCCGAAGTCGTTGCGGGTCACGGCCGGGGTGCCCGCGTAGAAATCGGTACCGTAAACGGCGACCGCCTCTGCGCCGCGGAGCTGGACGATCTCGAAGACGAGACGTGCCTGGGCGGTGAGCTCCCCCAGGTCGACGGGCTGTACGACGTCTTCCGGCCGGGCGTCCCATTCGTCGACGCGGATGCCCATGAGGGGGGCGAGCGGGCCGGGGATGTCGGTGAGGAAGGCGCGGTCGTGCTCATCGGAGCGGGCCGTGAGAAACGTCGTGAGAACGGTTCCCCCACGTCCGGCCACCGCCTCCAGGCGGGCCGCCAGGTCTCCCTTGACCAGGTGGAGCACCGGTGCGAGGACCACGTCGTACGCCGTCAGATCGGCGGTCACCGCCACGACGTCCACGTCCGCGCCGGCCTCGCGGGCGGCACGGTAGTAAGCGTGTACGACGTCCGGGTAGCGGACCAGTCGCGAGGGGCCGTCGGAGATCTCCAGGGCCCACCAGCTGTCCCAGTCGAAGAGGAGGGCGACGCGGGCCGGGGTCCGGGCTCCCAGGGTGACCTCGCCGATCTCGCTCAACTCCCGTCCCAGGTCGGCGACTTCGGTGAAGACACGGGTGTCGTCGCGGCCTGCGTGACCGATGACCGCGCCGTGGTACTTCTCGCAGGCACCGCGTGAGGCGCGCATCTGGAAGTACAGAGCCGCGTCCGCGCCATGGGCGATGGCCTGCCAGGTGGCAAGGCGGAGCTCGCCGGGGCGGCGGAGCGGGTTGACGTCCCGGCAGGCGGTGGTCGACGGGGTCTGCTCCATCAGCCAGAACGGGGCGCCGTCCTTGAGGCCACGCATCAGGTCGTGGGCGAGGGCCGGACGCGTGGGCGGGGCGTCGAGGGGCGGGTAGTTGTCCCACGAGGCGAAGTCGAGGTGGGGCGCCCAGCGGTGGTAGTCGAGCGGGCGGTAGGCGCCCATGAAGTTGGTGGTGACGGGAGTGTGCGGGTCGTGGGCGCGGATGGCCTTCTTCTCCGCGATGAAGCAGCCGAGCAGGGCGTCGGTCATGAAGCGCTGGTAGTCGAGCGTGATGCCCTGGAAGGCGGTGTGGTCGGGGCCGCGCCAGTGCTCGGTGAGGGCGCTCGGCGGCTCGATCTCGTCCCAGTCGGTGTAGCGATGCGACCAGAACGTCGTCCACCAGGCGTCGTTGAGGGCGTCCAGCGTGCCGTGCCGGTCGCGCAGCCAGGCGCGGAAGGCGTCGGCGCACAGGTCGCAGTAACAAGCGCCGCCGTATTCGTTGTTGATGTGCCAGGCCAGCAACGCCGGGTGGGCTGCGTAACGTTCGGCGAGGCGGTCGGCCATGGCCGTGGACAGTCGGCGGTAAGCGGGCGAGCTGGGACAGAAGTTGTGCCGTTGGCCGTAGCGGTGGCGGCGGCCTTCGAAGTCGGTGCGGTTGACCTCGGGGTACTTTTTCGCGAGCCAGGGCGGGAGTGCGGCGGTCGCTGTGGCGAGGCAGACCTGTCGGCCCTCGGCGGCGGCCCGGTCGAGGATGCCGTCGAGAACCGTGAAGTCGTAGACGGCCTCGGCGGGTTGGGTGAGCGACCAGCTGAAGACTCCGACGGTGAGCGTGTCGATGCCGGCCTGGGTGAAGAGGCGGTGGTCCTGGTCCTGGACGTCCTGCGGCCACTGTTCGGGGTTGTAGTCGCCGCCGTACGGGATCTTGCCGGTGCGCGGGAGTCGGCCGTCGTTTGCGGTGTCGGGCGCGGTCATGCGGTGAAGTCCTCCTGGGTCTCGACGATCACCGTGCGGCTCGACTGCAGCAGGGAGAGCAGCAGCGGTGCGGCCAGCAGAGCGGGCAGGGCCTCCGTCAGCAGGGCGGTCAGTCCGCCGGCCAGGACGAGCAGGGAGGCCGCGCCGAGGGTGGCGCGCCCTCGCCGGAGCAGGAAATACGCGGCGAGGCGGGCGGTGTCGCGGGCGCGGAACGTGAACAACGAGGTGAGGACGAGCGCGTGGGCGCCCCAGAGGAGCGAGGCCACGCCGATGACGCCGAGGAGCACCGCCCACCAGCGGGGCAGTCCGGTCGCGGCGAAGTGGGTGAGGGTGAAGACGATCACGGTCAGCCAGGCCAGCAGGGGCGCCCAGAGTTTGAGGGCCGGCAGGGCGTTGAGGCGCCAGCCCCGCCCGTACGCGCGGGCCGGGTGCAGGTCGGTGAGGTCGCGGCTGCGGTGGTGCAGGGCGTACAGCGCGGCGGAGGCGGCCGGACCGAGCGGCAGCAGGCAGAGGGCGGCCAGGGGCAGGTTCGCCGGGTCGGGGCCCAGGAAAAGCAGGCCGATGAGACCGGGGGCGGCCGTCGCCAGGAGCAGGGTCTCGACGATGAGGAGGGTGTGCAGAAGGGCGGCGGCACGGGAGAGCAGACCGGTGCCGAATCCCATGGTGTCCACGGTGCTCATGAGCACTCCTTCTCCGACGACCGGGTGCAGCAGCTACAGCAGCGACGGCGACGGCAGCAGCGAGAGAAACCGGTTACGAGGCAGACCGCCGGGCTGCTCATGACGCCGTCCCGCCGAGCAGCCGTCGTTCGTCCCACCAGGGCGGGGTCTCGTCGGCGACGGGTGTGAGCTCGATGAGGGTGATCTCGTTGCGGGTCAGGGTGAGGTCCAGTTCTGCGCGGCCCTCCCGTGCGGGCAGCCGCCGGTGGCTGCGGGCGGGTTCGGCGGCCTCGTGCAGGACGTCCAGTTGTCGGGGCTTCGGAGAGCGCGGGCTGCCCATGTGCCGCCAGGCGGTGTAAGCGTTTCCGTGCTCGTCGTCGACGGTGGACCGGCGGACGAAGACCTCTCGGGCCGCGACCGGAAGGGACAAGCGCAGTATGTGCCGGTCGGGGCCGGGCGTCTGGCCGGTCGGGTCGACGGGCGCCCAGGCCAGGACCGTGACGCGACCGTCGGGGTGGCGGGTGACCAGGTGGTCGTCGCCGCGGGCCAACAGATCGGGGCCCATGCGCGCCATGAAGGCGTACAGGTGGTAGGTCGGTTTCCTGATCTGCCGGTGGGTGAGCAGTCCGAACCCGCCGTGGAAGAGCGCCGTGGGGACACCGGTTTCCTCGAACATGTCGCTGAACGTCCAGTAGGAGAACGAGTCGACGTGGTCGCCGCCGTGCACGAGCACCGGGGCCAGATAGGCGGCATGGAACGCGGTGTCGTGGATGGGGTTGTCGGGGCGATAGGAGGAGTTGAACTCCGTGATGTGAACGGGAAGTTCGGCTAGCCGGGTGCCCTTGAGGCGGGCGCGGGGCGTGGCGAACTGGTCGAGGAGGTCGAGGGCCGGGGCCAGCGTCTGATGGACGCCGAACGGTACGTGCTGCGCGGGGCCCGAGGTGTAGGCGTGCTTCGAGACGAAGTCGACGGGCACGTCCCGGTGTTCCGCGAACTCGGCGAACCTGTCCAGCCAGTCGTCGGCACCCGGTGAGATGGCCGGGCCGCCGACCCGGAGGTCGGCGTCCACCTCTTTCACGGCGTGCGCGGTGACCTCGTACAGCCGGTGGTACGCCTGTTCGTCCGCGTCCTGCCAGAAGTCGGTCAGGTTGGGCTCGTTCCACACCTCGATGGGCCAGCTGCGGACCTCGTCGAGGCCGTAGCGGTCGACGAGGTGGGCGAGGGTGGCGCGCACCAGGTCGGCCCACTCCCGGTGGGAGCGGGGCGGGGTGACATTGCCGCGCCACCAGAAGACGGTCTGCGTGCCCGAGGCCAACTCCTGGGGCATGAAGCCGAGTTCGATGAAGGGGCGAAGGCCGGCGGCCAGATATGCGTCGACGACCTGGTCCACGTAGGTGAAGGAGTGATGGATGCGGCGCGCGCCCTCGTGGTCGTACGGGCGGTGGACACCCATGCCGTCGCTGAGCAGGCCGTGGCCGCGGATGTACCGGAAACCGATGTCGCGTTGAAGCACGGCGAGGGAGTCCTGGTAGTCGCGGCGCAGGGCGAGTTCGACGCGGCCGGTGCCGACGCACGACCGCCAGGCGTCGGAGAGCCGACCGGTCGGATCGGCGGGAACGCGGATCACCCGTTTTCCTTCTTGAAGCGTTCGCGCGCCTTGTTGTGCAGGCCGACGAGCTGGTCCATGTTCTTGGCCTTCAACTCGGTGACGTAGTCGTCCCATTCGGACAGCGGGCGCTTGCCGAGGGCGAACTTGAGCATGTTCTGGGTGACGTGGTCCCTCAGTGGGGTGTCCCAGAGCGAGGCCTGCTCCTGCTCCACGGACTGGAGTGGGTGGGCCGGGTCGATGGGCAGCTGTTGGCGTTGAGCCATCGCGTCCTGGAACTTCTGCTCGTCCGGGCTGAAGGAGGAGGAGACCAGCGCCCAACTGCCGCCGTAGGTGAAGACGCCGTTGTAGAAACCGTAGTCCTTCTGCATGTCCTTCGGGGCGTCCGGGTCGGATCCCATGAGGCTGATGCCGGGTTCCAGCTTGTACTTGCCGTCGGTGTAGGTGTAGGTGGTGCCCTGGACACCCCACTTGGAGAATCGCTGGCCTTCGTCCGAGTACCAGAGCCAGTCGACGAACTGCATCATGGCGACGAAGGTGTCGCTCTTGAGGGCCTTGGTGGAGATCATGACCCCGTTCTCCAGCCGGACGCCGCCCATCACCACCGGACCCGCCGGGCCGAGTGGCACCGGCACCATCTCGATCTTCGCGCCCTTGACCTGCCTCTCCAGGTTGTAGCGGTAGTTCTGGACCAGTTCCTGCGGGTTGGCGCTGATGGCGAAGGACTTCTCGCCCAGCAGTTTTTGCACCGCGTCGTCGTCGGTCTGGGTGAAGCTCTCCGGGTCGATGAGCTTCTCGGCGACCAGCTTTCTCAGGAACTCGATCATCTGCCGGTACCCCTCCGTGGCACCGGTGAAGACGAACTCCCCCGCCTTCGAGTCGAAGCTGATGTTGTCGTAGGTCCAGCCGGCTTTCACGCCGTAGGCCTGACCCAGGTAGCTGAGCAACGCGGCTGCGGGGAACGGGGTGTTGGTGCTCCAGCGGTCGGTGAAGGGGTAGCGATCCGGGTACTCGGCCTTGATCGCCTTGAAGACGTCGTAGACCTGGTCCCAGGTGGTGGGCAGGCTCAGACCGAGCTTGTCGAGCACGTCCGTGCGGAAGGACATCGAGTAGCCGGACTTGGCCTTTTCGTGCAGACCGGGGAGGAGGTAGTACTTGCCATCGGACTGCCGGATGGAGTCGAGCTCCGGCTCCAGCTTCCATTTCTTGACCTTGTCCTGGAAGTTGGGCATCAGGTGCACGTACTCGCTGACCGGGAGGATCGCGCCCGACGACACGAAGGCCGCCTCCGACGGGTGGTACGTCTTGGGAATCAGGAACGGGGCGTCGCCCGAGCCGATGAGAACGCTGCGCTTCTTCTCGTAGTCGCTGAGCGGGACGGCGATCGGCTTCAGGGTGATACCGGTGCGCCTGGTGAGTTCCTTCCAGAACAGCCAGCTGTCCTTCATCGGATAGTTCGGGCTGTTGTTGTGCAGAACTGAGAACGAAAGCGGTTTCGACGCTTTGAACTGCTGACCGGCGCGGTACTCCGTCATCGCTCCGTTCTGCTTCTTGGAGAGGTCCTTGGAGTCCCCTCCCTCGTCGCCGCTGCCGCAGCCGGTGAGCGTGGCGAGGCCGATGAAGCCTGCCGCGGAGAGGATCTGACGTCGTGACAGCTGACCTGCGTTCTTCACGGATACTCCCTTGTTCCGTAAGAGGTACGGCTCTCAGCCCTTGACCGCGCCGAGGGTCACGCCCGAGACGAAGTAGCGCTGGACGAACGGGTACACGCAGAGGATGGGCAGCGACGTCAGCACGATCGTGACCGCCTGGATGTTCGCTCCGACCTGACTGAGCTGCTCGGTTCCGGCACCTGCGTTACCGCCCGTGGTGGCGCCCGAGATGATGTTGCGCAGATAGACGGTGACCGGCATCAGCTCGGTCCGGTCCATGTAGAGGTATGCCGAGAACCAGGAGTTCCAGAAGGACACCGAGTAGAACAGCACCATGGTCGCGATGACCGCCTTGGACAGCGGCAGCACGATCCGGAGGAGGATGCCGTACGTGCTCAGCCCGTCGATCTCCGCGGCCTCCTCCAGTTCGGTGGGCAAGCCCTCGAAGAAGGCCTTCATCACCAGCAGGTTGAAGACACTGATCGCGTTGGGCAGGGCGATCGCCCAGACGGAGTTCTTCAGACCGAGGCTGGTGACCAGGACATAGTTGGGAATCAGTCCGCCCGTGAAGAACATGGTGAACACGGCGACGCCGACGAGAACGCCCCGTCCCTTGAGGTTCCTCTTCGACAGGACGTAGGCGTAACAGGTCGTCAGCACCATGGCGACGACGGTGGACAAGACCGTGTAGAGCACGGTGTTTCCGTAGTTGCGCCAGAACATCGAGTCATGGAAAACGATCTTGTAAGTGGTGAGATTGAACCCCTTCGGCAGCAGGGTCACTTCACCGGCACGGATCTGACGTTCGCCACTGAAGGACCGGGCGACGATGTTGACGAAGGGATAGAGGGTCACCAGCACGACCAGGGTGAGGATCACACCGTTGACGCCCTGGAAAACGCGGTAACCACGCGTGGGCTGGTTCACGGAGGTGCGCGGGCGCGGCGCACGGGAGGTCAGGAGGCTCACCACAGGCTCGTCCCCATCGTGCGACGTGACAACTGATTGGCGCTCGTGATCAGCACCAGGCCGATGATCGCTTCGAAGAGGCCGATAGCGGCCGCGTAACTGAAGCTGTTGGACTCGACGCCGGCCCGGTAGAGATAGGTGGAGACCACGTCGGCCGTCGGATACGTCAACGGGTTGTACAGCAGCAGGACCTTCTCGAAACCGACCGCCATGAACGTGCCGATGTTGAGGATCAGCAGCGTGATCATGGTGGGGCGGATACCCGGCAGGGCGACGTGCCAGATCTGCCGCCAGCGGTTCGCGCCGTCGATGCGGGCCGCCTCGTAGAGGTCCTCGTCGATCGTGGTGAGCGCGGCGAGGTAGAGGATCGTGCCCCAGCCCGCGGTCTGCCAGATCTCCGAGCCGATGTAGACCGTGCGGAACCACCCGGGTTCCTGGATGAAGCGGATCGGATCGTGGCCGAGCCAGCCCAGTGCGTGGTTGACCGGGCCGTCCGTGGCCAGCATCTGCATCGTGATGCCGGCGACGATCACGATCGACAGGAAATGCGGAAGGTACGAGATCGACTGCACGAATCGTTTCAGCGAACGTCGGCGTACCTCATTGAGCAACAGCGCCAGCACGACCGGTATGGGGAAACAGAACACCAGCGTCAGCGCACCGAGCCACAGGGTGTTGCGGAAGACCTGCCAGAAGGTGGGGTCGGTCAGGAACATCCGCACATAGCGCAGCCCCACCCACTGCTCCCCCAGGATCGAACCTCCCGGTTCGAAGCGGCGGAAGGCGATCACATTGCCGATCATCGGCAGGTAACGGAAGACCAGGAAGAACAGCAACGGCAGCACGGCCAGCGAGTACAGCTGCCAGTCCCGGCGCAGCGCACGCCGCCAGCTGCGGCGTACGACCGGCCGCGCGGGACCGTGCCGGGTCTTCGGCGGCGGGTCCTGGGTTCCTGCGGACGGGGCCGATGTGGTGGAGGTACTCATGCTCGGGCCTCCCGGGACGTTCTTCGAAACGCTCGACTCGCGGCGTCTGATCTCGAAACTTTCGTTCTCTTACCGGTAACTCTGCGGAAACGTAAGGGCTCACGGAAAGCGCTGTCAATGGGTGCTGCACGGTGGACTGGTGGGATGTCGTGTGGCGTTGGAATCCCTTCCGGGCGGGGTAGAACCGGGGAGTTGGGTGCTACCGTCCTCCGCAAATTTCTGGATGACCTACGCAACGATCGATCGGCCGCGACCCCTGAGAGGTGTGCCCGTGCCCGCGTTCGACCTGCCCCTGCCGGAGCTGGAGCGCCACCGCCCCGAGCCTGCCGAGCCCGCCGACTTCGACGCGTTCTGGAGTGAAACCCTGAAGGAGGCCGACCAGCGGGACCCGCTGGTTTCGGTGCATCCCGTCGAAACCGGTCTCCGTCTCACAGAGACCTGGGACGTGACGTTCCGGGGTTTCGCCGGGGATCCGGTGCGGGCCTGGTTCAGCCGCCCGTCCGGCGTACGGAAACCGCTTCCGGCGGTGGTCGAGTACATCGGGTACGGACGCGGACGCGGCCTCCCCCATGAGCGGCTGACCTGGGTCAACGCCGGGTACGCGCATCTGCTCATGGACAACCGCGGCCAGGGCGACCAGTACGGCGACGGGGGCGCCACCCCCGACCCGCACGCCACCGCGCCCGGCGGCCCAGGGCCGGCCGTCCGCGGGCTCCTCTCCCCGCAGGACTACCACTACCGCCGCCTGATCACGGACGCGGTGCGCGCGGTGACGGCGGTCCGCGCATTGCCCGGCGTCGACCCCGCCCGCACGGTCGCCGTCGGCAACAGCCAGGGCGGCGGGCTCGCCCTCGCGGTCGCGGGTCTCGTCCCGGACCTGACCGCCGTCCTCGTCACGGCCCCACTCCTGTGCGGCATCCGGCGTGCCCTGGACCTCACCGACGCGGGTCCGTACGGCGAGATCGCCGCTTACCTCTCCGTCCACCGCGGCGCTGAAGAAGCCGCTTACCGCACGCTTTCCTACGTGGAGGGCGTTTCCTTCGCCCGCCGCGCCCACGCCCCCGCCCACTTCGGAACGGGCCTGCGCGACACGGTCTGCCCGCCGAGTGGGGCGTACGCAGCGTTCAACCGATACGGAGAGCTGAGCGTCGGCGTGAATCCCCGGAAGGAGATCCACGCGTATCCGTTCAACGGGCACGAGGGCGGCGAGGGGGTGCATGTGAGACGCCAACTTCAGTGGCTGTCCGATCAGTTGGGCAACTGACGACCGCTCCCGCCTTGCTTTGCCGCCCGCCGCCGACGGCTACGACCCGGTCCCTTGGCTCCGGCCGCGAACCGGTGAACCTCGCGCGCATCCGCCGATCGCGGGTGACCAGCGCCAGGGCGCCCGCGCTGCCGGCCAGCGCCATCTTCAACTCCTCAAAGAGGGACGGCGAGAGGTGGTTCGTGGGCTCGTCCGTACGAGCCCAGCAGAAGGAGGTGCATCCGCTCGCTCACCAGCCGGGCACGCTCGATACGCCGTCGCTGCTCGTACGACAACTCATGGGTGCTCAGTGCGAGTTGACGATGGATGGGCAGGCCGGGCGACGGCAGCCGGTCGGCGTGTTCGTCCCGGCCGCCGGGGCGGCAGTACGCGAACGCCACCAGCACGCTCAGCCCCGGCCGCCACCGCACACCCTCCTGCCACAGGTGCCCCACTCGGCCGGAAACGTCCACCGTGCCCGTGTCCGACCGCCGCGGTCGGTTTACCGGGTCGCCCCCGGCCAGGACGCACAACAACGTGCCTTGGCCGCGCCGTTGGGACCGGTGACCGGCAGCCGCTCGGCAGCACCGAGCCGTAGCGCCGAGCCGTTGCGCCGAGCCGTTGCGCCGACACAGCCAACAGGCCTTCCGTGGACGCGCCGTCGAGCAGGACGGCTCCTCGCCGGTCCTGCCCACGGTGTCGATGCAGGCGGCAAAGGTCAGCGTGTCCGGTGCCGGCGCGACGGCGACACCCGGTTCGTGGTCGGCCGCTCCGTGCGCTCCTTGGCATCGCTGATCCGGCTCATCGCGCCGTGAGCGCGATCCCGCGCACGGAAAGCGTCATGACCTAATCCGACGTCGAATCCGTGTCTTCGTCGACTTGCGCGGGATGCCGCCGACCCGCTCCACATTGGTTTCGGCCAGACTGCGGCTGCGGTCCAGATCGGCCCGCCACTCGTCGTACTGGCGTTACCGCCGACGGCAATCGGCGGCCTTCGCGGCGGGGAAGTTGACGTAACCGCTTCCACGGCCGGTTACACAGCCCTCGTCCACTTCCAGGACGGTGGTAGTAAGCCGTTCCAGAAACACCCGGTCGTGAGTGTGCTGCAGCGGAAACAGTGCGCGATGGCGGAGTCGTGCTCTACGCGGTCGGGCGAGGGCGATCACGGAGTTTCCATGTGACCGACCGTGCGCGGCCGTGCGAGAAGCAGGCAACGCGTTTTCGGCCGATGCTCGCCAACTCGGTTGGCCGCTACACGGGTTGAGTCGATAGAGTCGGCAAGCGGCATCAAGACAACGTTGTCGCGCACACGTGCTTCCCGACCCCTGGCATCGCCTGGGCGGGGACACCCCGGACCGCCCTACTCCCCCCTTGGGGCCGGCCCGGCTCGCGGACCCGGTGGGCGCACGGCTCGCTGCCCACCGGGTCCGCCCAGAGCGGCTGCCGCTCAGCCGACCCGGCAGGGAAGGCTTGTGGCGCTGTCACCGCCCGAGCCGGAGACGACGTATCCGAACGTCGCACTCTGGCCCGGACTCAACGAGCCGTTCCAGTCGGCGTTATGGACCATCACCGCCTGCCCGTTGTACGTGGCGTTGCCGCTCCACAGACTCACCACCGACTGGCCGGTCGGCAGCGTCCAGTCGACCATCCAGCCGAGCATCGGGACGTCGCCGGAGTTGGTGACGGTCACCTCGGACTGGTAGCCGCCGTTCCAGCTGTTGGTCGTCCTGCGCGTGGCGGTGCACGTGCCGGGGACGGGCTCGGTCGGGTTGCCCGGTTCGTGGATACCGGTTACCTCTCCGTTTCCCCCGTCGAAGACGATGTCGGAGCAGGAGTAGAAGGTCTCGGCGCTGTCGGAGCGCTGCCAGACCATGTAGATGATGTGCCGTCCGGACTTGTTGGCCGGGAGTTGCCCGGTCCAGGAGTAGTTGGCCTCGACCGTGCCCGGGCTGCCGTTGAGCGGCGGGTGGTCGACGGAGAGGAACGGCTGGTCCTCCATGTCGTCCCAGGCGAGGGTCTGGGTCGGGTCGAAGCCGTCCTTGGTGACGTAGACGTAGAACCAACCCGGGTGCGCGGCCCAGGCATTGTAGGAGAAGTCGACGGTCGCGCCCGAGGTGAGGTGGGTGAGCGGCCAGTCGCTGCGCGGCGCGTTGAAACCGGTGAAGTTGGCGTTGCCGCCGCTGCACAGCTGACCGTCCGGCACGAAGCCGCGGGTGCGGCCTGCGCCGTCGGAGCGCAGCACGGAGAACCAATTGTAGAACGGTGTGGTACCGCTTACCTGCTGCGCGTTCTTGCAGGCCGGGTTGACCGGTTTGATCTCACCGGTGTCGGTCAGTCCGTCCTGCCAGCACAGGAAGGTGCGACTGGCGGGCTTCATGGGGGTGCCGTGGGCCTCGGCCTTGCCGCCGGTCGTGACGATCAGGCCGAGGGCGGGGACCGTGGCCAGCAGGGCCAGGAGGACGAGGAGGAGGGCTCGGGGGCGTAACCGGGATTTGAGGTCTGGCGCGATCATGACAGATGACATGGCGAATGAGTCCGCCTTCCGTGTACGGACCGTGCTTGCATGGAGGCACTGCGGGTGCGGGTGCGGTTGTGGATGCGCGAAGCGGGAGCGTCCCGGGCTCGCGCCCGACGGGTTCCGGTCCATCGGACGCGGGTCGATGTGGGAGCGCTCCCACTCCACCTGTGGCGGAAGGTAGCGCCGTACGGCCCACTTGTAAACGGGCCTGTACGGCGCTTCTGTGAGGGTCCGTCCGTCAGTGGTGGTGCGGCGACGTCAGAAGGTGCTGGCGCAGAAGTTCCTTGCCGTAGTCGTTGCCGTTGGGCGTGCGGACCACGCAGTGCAGGTGCTGCTGGGTCGGGTCGCCGCCATTGGTCTCGCCGTAGAGCGAGCCGAACGCGAACGGCGACTGACAGTCGACCTCGATCCAGATGACGGGACTCTGGATACGGCAGTAGAAAGCGGATTCCGCGGCTGTACCGCCCATCCAGGCGAAGTAGGTCTCGCCGAGATGCTGCTTGATCTCAGCAAGCTGGATCTTCGCGACGTCGTCCTTGGCCTTGCCGACGAAAAGACCGACCAGCGTCAGCAGCGACTTGCGCTGGCCGGGGGTGAGCCGGCTGGCGAGGATGCCCTTGTACTCGACGACCGCGTTGTCGGTGAAGGCGCCGGCGGTGATCTCGTCGTTGTCCTTGTCGGACTTGAGGATCGCCGTCGACCGCTGGGTGGTGTCCAGAGAGTTGACGACCGCGAGCGCCGCTTTGATCTCCTCCTGCATCACCTCGGTCTTCGTGCCGTCGATCTCCATGGAGGTCGGCTCGCAACCCCAGAAACAGGGGCTCATGACGACCTGGTCGCCGAGGACGAAGTAGTTGACGACGAGGTGGTGGCCGTCGAACTGGAAACCCCACGGCTCGATGGCGGAGGGCGTTCCCATGATCGTCCAGTAGTAGGCCTCGGCGTACTGGGTGTTGTTGACGGCCTCGCAGGCCGCCTTGTTGATCTTCCGGGTGAGCTGCGTCGTTTCCAGTCCCTGGGCGCTCAACGCGGCCTTCAGCAGGGCCTCGCCGAGGGCGTTCTTCTCGTCGGAGAGATCGGCGATGGAAACACCCTGACGGGAGTAGGCGTCGGTGTTGCTCCATAGCCGCCACTCGGTGGAGTGGATCGCGAACTGCGCGTCGGACTTCTCGCTGTCGCTGAGTCCGGCGAGGAAGGCCTTGGCGGCGGCGATCACCGGGGCGGTGGTGACCTTCTGCGAGTGGATCGCGTACAGGTTGTCGATCCGCTTGCCGTCGGTGGTGAGGCCGAAGAACTCCTCGGTGATGCCCTCGGTCGGCATCGCGCCGCCGGCCCCGCCGCCCGGTCCGCCGCTGGGCGCTCCGCTCGGCGAGGCGGAGGCGGAGGCGGAGGCGTCCGCCGTGGCGGTGGTGTCGTCGGCCATCGCGGCCCAGGCGCCGGCGCCGCCCATGGTCGCGACGGCGGTGGCGCCGCTGGCGAGGAAAACCTTGCGCATGAAGTTTCGGCGATCGGCGTGAGCGCGTCGGCCGGCACCGCGCTGCGGTTCCGCCTGCGGTTCCAGTTCCCCGGTGGTGGAATCGGTCATCTCCGCTGGCTCCCTTCATCGTTGGCACGTCCGTGGCGGACTGCCGGGCGTTGATGACTCTGCGAGCGGAAGCTGAGCGAAAGCTGAAGAGATGCGCTCATCGAGGCATGGCCAGCCGGCCGCTGCGCACACTGAGCGGTATGGCCGTCTACGACATGCTCGGTGGGACCTACGGTCGGACGCGGCGGCCCGATGCGCGGATCGCGGCGCGCATTCACGCCGCGCTCGCAGACGCCGTCGATGTGATCAACGTCGGGGCTGGAACCGGTTCCTACGAACCGCCGGGGACGGTTCTCGCCGTCGAGCCCAGCGAGGTCATGATCGGACAGCGTCCGCCGGGGACCGCGCCCGTCGTGCGTGCGGTCGCCGAGCGGCTTCCGGTACGCGACGACGCCGCCGACGCCGTCATGGCGGTGCTGACCGTTCATCACTGGACGGACCTGGAGGCCGGACTCGCCGAGCTGCGTCGGGTCGCCCGGCGTCGGGTCGTCGTCCTGACCTGGGACCAGTCGATCTACCGCGAGCGGCTGTGGCTCGTCCGTGAGTACCTTCCGCAGGCCGCTGCGCTCGACGACGGCCGCGCCGTGCCGATCGAGCGGCTGGTCGCTCTCCTCGGCGGGGCGCGTCAGGAGATCGTCCCGGTGCCGCACGACTGCACCGACGGATTCGGTGCGGCCTACTGGCGGCGGCCCCACGCCTACCTCGACCCGCAGGTGCGGGCCGGGATCTCGATGCTCGCCCAGACCGGCGAGGACGCCCTCGCGCCCGGTCTGGCCGCGCTCGAGGACGATCTGGCGACCGGCCGTTGGCACGAACGGCATGCCGACCTGCTCGCCCTCGACGCGATCGACGTCGGCTACCGGCTCCTGGTCGCGGACATCTGACCCTGGTCCGGCGGCCCGAGGCCGCCCGAGCCGGCACGAGGTGACCCGAGGCGGTACTGGGTGGGCGAGGCGGCACGAGGTGGACCGGCTCACCTTGTCGATCGCGCCGCCTGAGCTTGTTTCTGCTGTCGTTTCCCACCGGCCGTCTGTTTCACGGTGTTTCCTGCTCGCCGCAGAGCACGCACGTCCACGGCGTGCCGGTTCGTCATCTCAGCGCACCGACACCCGCGGACTCCAGGTCAAGGTGTCCGCTCCCGCCTCCCCCGCCAGCGGCAGTTCCAGGATGAACTCGGTGCGGCCCGGTTCGCTGTGGACGGCAATGTGGCCGCCGTGGGCCGCGGTGATCGCCGCGACGATGGCGAGGCCGAGCCCGGCGCCGCTGCCTGTGGTGGCGCGGGCCCGGGAGACGTCGGCGCGGGTGAAGCGTTCGAAGACCGTCGGGAGGAGGTCGGCCGGAATGCCGGGGCCGTCGTCCCGGACGCGCACCACGCACAGCCCCCGGCGTGCTTCCACCACTGCCACGACCCGCGTGCCCACAGGGGTGTGCACCCGCGCGTTGGCCAGCAGGTTGGCCACCACCTGATGCAGGCGCGCCTCGTCGCCGAGGACCAGCGGCGCCTCGTCGAGGCACAGCTCCAGTTGCCAGTCGTGGCCGCTGCCCGCGGCGCGGGCGTCCCACACGGCCTCGGCGGTCAGCGCGGCCATGTCCACTTCGAAGGACTGCAGAGGCCTGCCCTCGTCGAGCCGCGCGAGCAGCAGCAGGTCCTCCACCAGCCCTGTCATGCGCGCCGACTCCGCCGTCACCCGCCGCCAGGCCAGCCCCGGTTCGATGCGGTCCGTTCCCCGGTTCATCAACTCCGCGTATCCGGCGATGGAGGCGAGCGGTGTGCGCAGTTCGTGGCTGGCGTCGGCCAGGAAACGCCGCATGCGTTCCTCGCTGCGGCGCACGACCTCCTCGCTGCGCTGGCGTTCGGCGAGCGAGGATTCGACATGGTCGATCATGCGGTTGAGGGCGGCTCCGACCTGGCCGGCCTCGCTGCCGGGATCGGTGTCCCGGTCGGGAACCCGGGTGAGACCGGTTACCTCGCCGCGGCACAGCGGGGCGTGCGAGACCTCGACGGCGGTAGCGGCGACCCTGCCGAGCGGGCGCAGCTGACGTCGTATGACCACCGCGCACACACCGCCGGCCGCGGTCAGCCCGGCCGCCGCGACGACCGCTTCGATCGCCACCAGGCCGCTGATCATGTTCTGGACGTCGTCCATCGGGAGGCCGGTGAGAACCCGGACACCGTTGTCGTCGAGGGCGGTGAGGCGATAGCTGCCGAGGCCTGGAACCGTTCTCGTATGGAAGGAACTGTCAGCTTTGATGCCCGACAGCGCCCTGGTCTGCGCGGCGGTGAGGTTCTGCGGCGGGGCGTCCTGGCCGACGGTGGCCGCCGCGAGGACACCGCCGTCGGTGTCGAGGCGGGCAGCGAGCATCCCCGCGGGGTGGCCGCTCTCGTTGAGGAAGGTCAGGTCGCGGGTGAGGTTCGGGTGGAGCGAGGCCCCGCCGACGCTGCGCTTCGCGGCGTCGGTGACGCGGTCGTCCAGATTGCCGAGCAGGTAGGCGCGCTGCGCGAAGACCGTGGTGACGGCCATCGTCGCGCAGACGGCGACCAGGATCGCCGTGATGAAGAACAGGAGTCGGGTGCGCAGGGAACGGCCCCCGAGCCTGCGGGCGTTCGTCTCCGATCCACCGCGCGCGCCCACCTCCCGACTGCTGCCCGTGCCCGATTCCGGTCCACCACGAGCGCCCGCCTCCCGGCCACCGCCCCCGCCCGCCTCAGACCCGCTGCGGATGTTCGTCGCCGGGCCGCCGCTGCGACCACGTGTCTCGGGTCCTCCGCCGGTGCTCATCTCCCGTCCTCCACCGGCCTGATGGCGTATCCCAGCCCGCGCACGGTGTGGATCATGGGCGCGCGACCGCGGTCGATCTTTCGGCGCAGACTGGAGATGTACACCTCGACGAGGTTTCCGCCGCCGTCGAAACAACTGCTCCAGACCCGGTCGAGGATCTGCGCCTTGCTCAGCACCTGGCGCGGGTGTTCCATCAGCACGCTGAGCAGGTCGAACTCCTTGGCGGTGAGGGTGATCCGGGCACCGTCACGGTGCACCTCTCTGGATTCGGCGGCCATCATCAGGTCGCCGAGGACGCGGACGGAGTCGTCCGTGCGGGTGCGCTCGGCACCGGAGCGGCGCAGGAGTCCGCGCAGCCGGAGCACGACCTCCTGGAGTGAAAACGGTTTCGTGACGTAGTCGTCGGCACCGTTCTCCAGTCCGTCGAGGCGGTGCTCGACGGCGTCGCGGGCGGTGAGCATGAGGACGGGCAGCTCGGGGTTCTCGTATCGCAGGCGTCGCAGCACCTGGATGCCGTCCAGGTCGGGCAGCATCCCGTCGAGGACGACCGCGTGCGGGGCGCAGCGGCGCGCCTCGCGCAGCGCGCTCTGTCCGTCCGGCGCCGGATAGGGGTGCCAGCCCGCCTCCGAGACGGCCACGGACAGCACTTCGGTGAGCGCGGGTTCGTCGTCGACGATCAGGACGCGAACGCGGACGGATCGCAGCCCGTGGGTGCCAGTCATGTCCGGATTCTGTCCCGGTCGGCTGAGGGAACCCTGTGTTCCGACTGAGGTCAAGCCGTGGGACATGGCGTGCACGGCCGGACGGCACCCCACCTCTACGCGTACAGCACCCCACGTCTGCGCGTACGACAGCCCTCCGCCATCCTGCGGAAACCGTCGTCAACGCTTACGGAAACGTCTGGTCGGCGCGCACGGAAACCACCGGTCGACACGGACGGAAACCACCGATCCGCGCGCTACGACGCCGTCGATCGACGCGCATGACAGCGTCTGCCGTCCTGGCCGAAACAACGTTGTGCGCCCTCAACTGCCGTGGCCGATGCGGGCATTGGCACACCCTGGCCACACGAATCCCTTGAGCCCCTTTCCGTACAGCGCCCACCCTGATCACTGGCTTCCGCTCACCAGGCCGGAAGCGTTTTCAGAGTTCAGGGGAGGACGTCCACCCATGCGAAGACTCCATGCCCTCTGGGCCGTGGCAGGCGCGGCCGGGTTGGTCGCGGGCGCGGTCGCGCCCGCGGCGGCCGGTCCCGTGTCCCCGGTCACCGAGCCGGGAGCCAGCAGCCCGCAGAGTGTCACCACGCCCGACACCCGACAGGGCGCCACGAGCACCCAGACCGTCACCCTCATCACCGGCGACACCGTCTCCGTCACGACGGGAGCGGACGGCAAGAACGCCGTCGACGTCCGGCGCGGCAAGGGCCGCGAGGCCGCCACCTTCCTGTCCAGTGAGAAGAACGGCGAGGTCAGCGTCCTGCCGACGGACGCCATCCCGCTCATCAAGGCGGGCCGCCTCGACCCCACCCTGTTCAATGTCAGCCGGCTGGTGAGTCAGGGCTACTCGGACGCGAAGACCGGCGCCACCCCCGTGATCGCCACCTACAGCAAGGGCAGCGCGACCCCCGACGGCGCGCGCCGGACGCTCGCGCTGCCCGGGATCGACGGCGCCGCGCTGAGCGCGAAGAAGTCCACCGCCTTCTGGGCGGACATCGCCCCGACGCTCGGCACCGAGCCCACCGCGAAGGCCGCGAGGCAGCTCGGCGAGGGCATCGACAAGCTCTGGCTGGACGCCCAGGTGAAGGCGTCCCTCGATGTGAGCGTGCCGCAGATCGGCGCGCCCGAGGTGTGGCAGGCCGGCTACGACGGCAAGGGCGTCAAGGTCGCCGTCCTGGACACGGGCGTGGACACGGGGCACCCGGATCTCGCGGGGAAGATCGCGGAGTCGACGAGCTTCGTACCGGACCAGGCGGTGCAGGACGGTCATGGCCACGGCACCCATGTGGCGTCCACGATCGTCGGTTCGGGCGCGGCCTCGGGCGGCAGGCTCAAGGGAGTCGCCCCGGGCGCGGAGCTGCTGGTCGGCAAGGTGCTGGGCAACGACGGCCGGGGCCAGTCCTCCTGGATCATCGCGGGCATGGAGTGGGCGGCGCACTCCGGTGCGAAGATCGTCTCCATGTCGCTGGGCGGTACGGCGACCGGTCCCTCCGACGTGCTGAGTGAGACCGTCGACGAGCTGTCCGCGTCGACGGGCACCCTCTTCGTGATCGCGTCGGGCAACGCGGGCCCCTATGAGCAGTCGGTCGGCACCCCGGGCATCGCCGACTCGGCGCTGACGGTGGGCGCGGTCGACAAGTCCGACAAGCTGGCCTCGTTCTCCAGCCGCGGCCCGCGTCCCGGTGACTTCGCGGTCAAGCCGGAGATCACCGCGCCGGGCGTGGGCATCGTGGCGGCCCGTGCGGCGGGCACCACCATGGGTACGCCGGTCGACGCCAACTACACGTCGGCGAACGGCACTTCGATGGCGACCCCGCATGTCGCGGGTGCGGCGGCGCTGGTCGCGCAGGCCCATCCGGACTGGACGGGCGAGCAGATCAAGCAGTCCCTGGCCAGCACGGCGAAGACGAATGACGTCAACTCCGTGTTCGAGCAGGGCGACGGTCGGGTCGACGCCGTACGGGCGGTCGGGCAGAACGTCTTCGGGACCTCGGCGTTGAGCTTCGGCAAGTTCGAGGACGGTGACAGCGGGGCCGTCAGCAAGGACATCACGTACACCAACACCACTGACAAAGCGGTGGAGTTGAAGATCGCGTCGTCCCTCACCGGCGTCACGCTGGGCACCGGCACGCTGACCGTGCCCGCGCGGGGCACCGCCACCGTCCCGGTCGGCGTGGACCCGGCGAAGGAGGCCCAGGGCCGGTACGAGGGCCACATCACGGCGACCGCCGACGGCGTCCAGGTCACCACGGGCGTCGGCTTCGAGAAGGCGCCGAAGACGTACGACCTCAAGGTCTCCCTCCTGGCTCGCGACGGCAAGGCGCCCACCGGGGGTTCGATCTACACGCTCATGGAGCTGAACGGCGACTACCCCGACGAGTACGGCTTCCTCGGCAGCGGCTGGACCTGGCAGGTCCCGGCCGGCACGTACGCCATCTCGACCTGGATCCCGGACCGTGACGGGGGCGGGACGGCCGTCGGCACCTCGGTCGTCTCCAGCCCCGAGATCAAGGTGGGCGGGGACACGGAGGTCGTGCTCGACGCCCGCAAGGCGGTGGAGATCAAGCCGAAGACCAAGCAGAACTCCGAGTTCAAGGGCTTCAGCACCAATGTGCACCGCGAGGGGCCGGGCAACGCCTGGGGGCTCACCTACAGCCAGGGTTTCTGGACCGACCACGTCTATGTGACGCCGACCCCGAAGGTCACCATCGGAAACCTGGAGTTCTCCGCCAAGTTCCGGCTGTACGAGAAGGAGTTGACGGCGAGCGTCACCAGCCCGGAGAAGACCGAGCTGTCCTCGCTCTACTACTCGCAGACGTACACCGACTTCCCGTTGAAGATCAGCGGTGACCACAAGGTCCGGGCGGTGGACGCGGGCGCCGGTACCGAGGCCGACTTCGCGGGCCTCGACGTCAAGGGCAAGGTCGCGGTGGTCAAGGTCGGCGCCACGGACCGCGCACAGAGCGCTCTGGACAACGCGACCAAGGCCGGCGCCGGTTACCTCATCGTGTACCGCGACAAGCCCGGTTTCTGGATCGAGGCCGTGGACCGGGCGACCACGGTCCCGCTGATGATCGCCACCGGCGAGGAGGGCGCCAAGCTCACCGGCCTGCTGAAGACCGGCAAGAAGGTCACCCTGAAGCTGAGCGGCACGCCGGTCAGTCCGTACGTCTACAACGTGCTCGTCGCGCAGAGCGGTTCCATCTCCGCGGACCAGACGTACAGCCTGGACAAGTCCAACACCGTGAAGCAGCACGCCCGTTACTACGGGGCGACGGCCGGCGAGATCGGCGCGGACGCGCTGTACACCTTCCGCCCCTGGCAGCTCTTCGGCATCGAGAGCAGCGTCTACACGCAGCTGGGCACGGAGCGCGACGAGTACTACTACGTCGACCCCGACACCCGTACCTGGCACACCGTCTACCCCAACTGGAACACGTTCAGGGGCCAGTGGAGCCCGCTGCGGACCTTCACCGAGGCGGGCACGGAGAAGACCACGGAGAACTGGCTGCGCCAGGTCATCCGCCCCGGGACCAGCGAGGAGTACGGCCTCTCCGAGCGCACCGGCGACAAACTCACCATGTCGGTAGCGGAGTTGACCGACTCCACGCCGGGCCACTACGGATACATCAACGGCACCGACAGCACCGCGAAGGGCAAGCTCTACGCGGACGGACAACTGGTCGGCGACTCGACGTTCGGCGGGTACGGCATCTTCGACGTCCCGGCGGGCAAGGCCTCGTACCGCTTCGATCTGGATGTGCAGCGGCAGGCGGACTGGGCCAAGTACTCCACCAGCACCCACACCGAGTGGACCTTCGCCTCCGCGCACACCGACGCCTCGACGGCGCTGCCGCTGCTCACCGTCGGCATCGCCCCTAAGGGGCTGGACCTCCTCAACCGCGCCGACGGCAAGCAGGAGTTGGAGGTCGCGTTGCCGGTCTCCGACCAGCTGGGCAGCGTCCGGGCGAGCAGCCTGAAGGCGTGGGTCTCCTACGACGAGGGCGCCTCCTGGAAGGAAGTGAAGGTCAAGAACGGTCAGGCCCGGTTCAAGGCCGCCAAGGGCGCCGAGACGGTGTCGCTGCGGGTGCGGGCCGCCGACCGGAACGGCAACGGGATCGACCAGACCGTGCTGCGGGCGTTCGGCCTGAAGTAGGAGACGCCGGCACCTGTGCCACCTGCACCATCTCTGCGACCTGTGCCACGTGTGCCTCGGCCTTAACAAGGATCCTCTAGCGTGCCGAGTCATGGTTAACACGGCATTTGACACTGCGGGGCGGACCCCTGCCGCGAGCCCTTGGGCCGCGGTGGGGGTCTCTGCTTTCGACGAGCTGGTGTACCAGTCGGTCCTCCATCAGCCCGACGCGGGCGCGGCCGGCTGGGCGCTGCTGACCGGAGCCTCTCCGGGACGGGTCCGCGAGTCCTGCAACCGGCTGCTGGCGCTCGGTCTGCTGCAACCGCCGGACTCCATGGGCGGGTTACGCGCAGTCGACCCGCGGGTGGCGATCCGCGCGCTGATCCGGCAGCGGGAGACGGAGTCCGAACTGCTCGCCGCGACCGCCGAGGAGATGGCGACCTCGTACGAGGCGGGGCTGCTGCGAGAGGAGCCGTCCCGGCTGGTCGAGGTGGTTTCCGGGGAGGGTGCGAACGCTGCCCGGCTGGAGGAGCTGTACGCGCGCGCCGAGCACGAGGTGTGCGTCTTCGACACTCCCCCGTATCTGGCCCCGCGCACCCCGCAGTTGGACCTCCAGTCCGATCTGCTCAGCCGCGGGATCGTGTACCGCACGGTGTACGCGGCGACCGCCCTGGAGGATCCGGACGTCCTCTTCCACGCCTGGAAGATGGTCGAACTCGGCGAGCAGGCCCGGGTGTTGCCCTCGGTGCCGGTCAAGTTGCTGCTGGTCGACGGGCGTCGGGCGATGCTTCCGCTGACCTCGTTCGAGGCGGGCGGTTACTGCTCCGCAGTCGTGCGGCACTCGGCGGTGACCGATGCGCTGCAGCAGCTCTTCGAGCTGGCCTGGCAGCAGGCCGCGCCGCTCGGCCAGGGCGTCGGGGAGGGTGAACTCTCCGAGGGCGAGCGGACGTTGGCCCGGTTGCTGGCGGCCGGGATGAAGGACGAGGCGGTGGCCCGTCATCTGGGGGTGAGCCTGAGGACCCTGCGGCGGAGGGTCAGCGACTTGCAGGACCGGCTGGGGGCGGCGAGCCGGTTCCAGCTGGGGGTGCGGGCGGCGCAACGGGGCTGGGTGTAGCGGGTCACCGGACAGCGAAGGGCCGCACTCCCCTGTGGTGGGGAGTGCGGCCCGACTGCCGTACCGGAGCGCCTACTTGGCGATCAGGCGGAGCGCCCTACTTGGCGATCAGGCTGCGCAGCACGTACTGCAGGATGCCGCCGTTGCGGTAGTAGTCGGCCTCACCGGGGGTGTCGATGCGGACGACCGCGTCGAACTCGACGCCCGTGTCGGTGGTGACCTTGACCGTGGCCGGGGTGGTGCCGTCGTTGAGCTCGGTGATGCCGGTGATGGAGAAGGTCTCCTCGCCGGTCAGCCCGAGGGACTCGGCGGACTGGCCCGCCGGGTACTGGAGCGGGATCACGCCCATGCCGATGAGGTTCGAGCGGTGGATGCGCTCGTAGGACTCGGCGACGACGGCCTTGACGCCGAGGAGCGCGGTGCCCTTGGCGGCCCAGTCGCGGGACGAGCCGGAGCCGTACTCCTTGCCGGCCAGGATGACCAGCGGGACGCCCTGCTCGATGTAGTTGCGCGAGGCGTCGTAGATGAAGGAGACCGGCCCGCCGTCCTGCGTGAAGTCGCGGGTGTAGCCGCCCTCGGTGCCCGGCGCGATCTGGTTGCGCAGGCGGATGTTGGCGAACGTACCGCGGATCATGACCTCGTGGTTGCCGCGGCGCGAGCCGTAGCTGTTGAAGTCACGACGCTCGACGCCGTGCTCGGTGAGGTACTTGCCACCGGGGGTGTCGGCCTTGATCGCGCCGGCCGGGGAGATGTGGTCGGTGGTGACCGAGTCGCCGAGCTTGGCGAGGACACGGGCGCCGGCGATGTCCGAGACCGGGGTGGTCTCCATCGTCATGCCCTCGAAGTACGGGGGCTTGCGGACGTACGTCGACTCCGCGTCCCACTCGAAGGTGTTGCCGCTCGGGATCGGCAGCGCCTGCCACTGGGCGTCGCCCGCGAAGACGTCCTGGTAGGACTTGTTGAACATGTCCTCGCCGATGGCGTTCGCCACGACGTCGTTGACCTCGGCCTCGGTCGGCCAGATGTCGGCCAGGAAGACGGGCTTGCCCTCCTGGTCCACACCCAGCGCGTCGCGCGTGATGTCCACCTTCATGGAACCGGCGAGGGCGTACGCGACGACCAGCGGCGGGGACGCCAGGTAGTTCATCTTGACGTCGGGGTTGATCCGGCCCTCGAAGTTGCGGTTGCCGGAGAGCACCGAGGTCACGGCCAGGTCGTGGTCGTTGACGGCCTTGGAGACCTCCTCCGGCAGCGGGCCGGAGTTGCCGATGCAGGTGGTGCAGCCGTAGCCGACCAGGTTGAAGCCGACCTTGTCGAGGTACGGGGTGAGGCCCGCCTTGTCGAAGTAATCGGTTACGACCTTCGATCCGGGGGCGAGGGTGGTCTTGACCCAGGGCTTGCGGGTCAGGCCCTTCTCCACGGCCTTCTTCGCGACGAGCGCGGCGGCGACCATGACGTACGGGTTCGAGGTGTTGGTGCAGGAGGTGATGGCCGCGACCGTCACCGCGCCGTGGTCGATCTCGTAGGTCGAGCCGTCGGGGGCGGTCACGGTGACCGGGTTCGACGGCACGCCGTCGGATGCGGCCGGGGAGTCGGAGGCCGGGAAGGACTCCTTGCCCGCCTCGTCGTCGTCGGCGACGTAGTTGCGCACGTCGGACTTGAACTGCTCGGCGGCGTTCGCGAGGACGATACGGTCCTGCGGGCGCTTCGGGCCGGCGATCGACGGGACGACCGTCGACAGGTCCAGCTCCAGCTTCTCGGAGAAGTCGGGCTCGGCGGCCGGGTCGAGCCAGAGGCCCTGCTCCTTGGCGTACGCCTCGACGAGCGCGAGCTGCTGGGCGTCGCGGCCCGTCAGCTTCAGGTACTTGATGGTCTCGTCGTCGATCGGGAAGATCGCGGCGGTGGAGCCGAACTCCGGCGACATGTTGCCGATGGTGGCGCGGTTCGCGAGCGAGGTGGCGGCAACGCCCTCGCCGTAGAACTCGACGAACTTGCCGACCACGCCGTGCTTGCGGAGCATCTCGGTGATGGTCAGCACGAGGTCGGTGGCGGTGGTGCCGGGCGTCAGCTCACCGGTGAGCTTGAAGCCGACGACGCGCGGAATCAGCATCGAAACCGGTTGTCCGAGCATCGCGGCCTCGGCCTCGATGCCGCCGACGCCCCAGCCGAGCACACCGAGGCCGTTGACCATGGTGGTGTGGGAGTCGGTGCCGACGAGGGTGTCGGGGTACGCCTGTCCGCCCCGGACCATGACCGTACGGGCCAGGTGCTCGATGTTGACCTGGTGGACGATGCCGGTGCCGGGCGGGACGACCTTGAACTCGTCGAACGCGGTCTGGCCCCAGCGCAGGAACTGGTAGCGCTCCTTGTTACGGCCGTACTCCAGCTCGACGTTCTGCGCGAAGGCGTCGTTGGTGCCGAACTTGTCGGCGATGACGGAGTGGTCGATGACCAGCTCGGCCGGGGCCAGCGGGTTGATCTTCGCCGGGTCGCCGCCGAGCTCCTTGACGGCCTCACGCATGGTGGCGAGGTCGACGACACAGGGGACGCCGGTGAAGTCCTGCATGATCACGCGGGCCGGCGTGAACTGGATCTCCTGGCTGGGCTGCGCCTGCGAGTCCCAGCCGCCGAGGGCTCGGATGTGGTCGGCGGTGATGTTCGCGCCGTCCTCGGTACGGAGCAGGTTCTCCAGCAGCACCTTCAGGCTGTACGGAAGGCGAGCCGAGCCTTCCACCTTGTCCAGCCGGAAGATCTCGTACGACTCGTCGCCCACGCTGAGCGTGCTACGGGCGTCGAAGCTGTTCGCCGACACGACAGTCTCCTTCATTGATGTGCGCGTACCACCGCATCCTGCCGTCACACGGGCTTGGCCGATCCGCTAAGGTCAGGCTAAGTTAGGTAACCCTTACCGGGGTGGCGGCTGCGGTGCGCCTCGGCAGATATCTCGATGTCGAGATAACTCTAGTACACGAGGGCTGAATGGTCATGCCCGGGCTCGCTGTCCTTGCCCGGTGAAGCCGATCGGCCTGTCATCCGATCGAGGCGTTCGACAGCGAACCCGGGCGCCCGCGACATGATCCACCGGACAGGCCCCAGGCGTCCGCCGTCGAGGAGGGCCGGGGCCCGTCCTCGACGGCGGCAACCTGGCCGGCAGCACGCCTACCGGCTGACGCGGGCCTACGGCCTGCCGCGCGCGTGCCGGCTGCCGTGGGCCTGCCGTCAGGCGTCAGGCGTCAGGCGTCAGGCGTCAGCCGTGAGCCTGACGGCCCGGTCTCACTTCAGGTGCCGGTCGAAGAACCGGTTTCCGTCCTCTCCTTCGAACCACGGGGTGCCCGTGTGCCCGCCCAGATTGGCGTGCAGCGTCTTCTCCTTGCTGCCGAAGGCGTCGAACAGGTCCAGGGCGCGTTGCCGGGGGTTTCCTTCGTCGTCCCACTGCAGGAGGAGCAGCAACGGAATGGTGATCTGCCGGGCCTCCTCGCGCTGGGCGCGGGGCACGTAGCCCCCGGCGAAGAAACCGGCGGCCGCGATGCGCGGATCGGCCGCCGCCAGCCGGATGCCGACGGCGGTCCACCCCGAGTACCCGACCGGGCCGCCGATCTCGGGCAAGGCGAGGAGGGCGTCCAGGGTGGTCCGCCAGTCCGGGACCGCCTTTTCGACGAGCGGGCCGATGTAGGACTCGAAGATGTCGTCCACCGGCTCGCCTGCCTGCATCGCCCGGCGGATCTCGGCGCGGGCCTGTTCGTCGGCGGCGGACCGGGGACGGTCGCCGCAGCCGGCGGCGTCGATGGTGGCCACCGCGTAGCCGTACGCCACGGAGTGCCGGGCCCGGGCCACCAGCCGGGGTTCCCGCTTGGGCAGGCCGTTGTTGTGGGCCATCAGGATCAGCGGGACCGGCGTGGTGGATGTGGCGGAGGTAGTGGAGGAGGCGGAGGTAGCGGATGTGGCGGATGCAGGCGTCCACAGGGTGCCGGGAATCTCGCCGAGGGTGAATTCGCGTGCGAGGACGCCGTCGTCGAGGCGTTGCTCGGAAGTGAAGTGCATGGTCGTGCCTTTCGGGAGTGCGCAGGAACGGCGCTCCCGGACGACCTACCGCCCGACCGTGACCCCGGAGGAGAGCACCCATGTCGAAACTGCGTTCACGGGTACCACCTCCTCGTTCTCTCGCACGGCCGCCGGAAAGCTAACACTCGTCTCCGTGGTCCGCCAACGGGTTTTCGCGCGCCCTACCGGCTGCTCGCCTCGGGCGCGACATCGCTCGTGCCGGAACGCGAGCCCGCCTGCCCGGGAGGCGACGGCGCCAGCAGTGCGGCGGAGACCAGCGTCAAGGAAGAAAGCAGGGTCACCAGCGCGATGCGTTCTCCGGTGGAGAACATGCTCAGGTGCTGCAGGTGGTAGAGCAGATGGAAGACGCAGAAAACAAGCCAACCCGCACCGACCGTGATGACGTACCGGTCGCTGTCGGCGAAACGCCAGGCCGCGGCCGTCACGACCAGGAGGGCCATGTACAACGCGGCCATGTCCGTGACCAGATGCTCGTTGTACGGACCGAGGCGGGGCTGCCAGGGCCGACCGATGTGCGGAAATGTGTCGTACCAGACCTCGGGCGCGAAGTAGGCCCACACATGCCCCAGGCATGCGAGAACCAGGAAACCGAGAAGTACCCGTCGTGTCCCAATCTTTCCCATGGCCATAGGACAGCGGCCCACCTTCGTCCGTGACACGTGATCACTGTGATTGTCGCCACGCTACTGCCTGCGTTTCGGGAGCGTCATGGACCCGCCGAGTCGGGGTAGCCGAGACACGAGACAAGAGCGCGCCCCTCCCGGACAGCGCGCCCCTCCCCCGACGAAGGAGGCCCGATGCCCCTCACCTTCCGCAAGAGTTTCCGCATCCTCCCCGGCGTGCGGCTGAACATCGGCCGGCGATCGTGGTCGATCACCACGGGCGGCGGACGGCACGGTCCGCGCCATACGCACAGCAGCACCGGACGTCGTACGACATCGGTCGATTTGCCCGGACCTTTCGGATGGCGTCGCACCCGTAGCGCCAGGCGGCGTTGACGGGACGTCACCCGAACGGACCCCCCAAGAGGTGCGATCTCATATCTGAGATAACCTCAGCCTCATGGCAGACGACTACCTCGTACGCATCGGCAAGCTCATCCGTGACGCCCGTCAGCACCGGGGCTGGACACAGGCACAGCTGGCCGAGGCGCTCGGAACCAGCCAGAGTGCCGTCAACCGCATCGAGCGGGGCAACCAAAACATCAGCCTTGAGATGATCGCTCGAATCGGTGAAGCCCTGGACAGTGAAATCGTCTCTCTGGGCTACGCGGGACCGATGCATCTGCGGGTGGTGGGCGGCCGTCGGCTGTCCGGCGCGATCGACGTCAAGACCAGCAAGAACGCGTGTGTGGCCCTGCTGTGCGCCTCGCTGCTCAACCAGGGGCGCACGGTGCTGCGCCGGGTCGCCCGTATCGAGGAGGTCTACCGCCTGCTCGAGGTCCTCAACTCCATCGGCGTACGGACGCGTTGGATCAACGACGGCGTCGATCTGGAGATCGTGCCGCCGGCCGAGCTGGACATGGCGGCCATCGACGCCGAGGCCGCCGTGCGCACCCGTTCGATCATCATGTTCCTCGGTCCGCTGCTGCACCGCATGAACCACTTCAAGCTGCCGTACGCCGGCGGCTGCGACCTCGGCACGCGCACCATCGAGCCGCACATGATCGCGCTGCGCCGGTTCGGGCTCGAGGTCGCGGCGACGGAGGGGCAGTACCACGCCATCGTCGACCGTGCCGTCCGCCCGGACCGGCCCATCGTGCTGACCGAGCGCGGGGATACGGTTACCGAAAACGCGCTGCTGGCGGCCGCCCGCTATGACGGTGTAACCGTTATCCGCAACGCCTCTTCCAACTACATGGTCCAGGATCTGTGTTTCTTCCTGGAGGCGCTCGGGGTCAGGGTCGAGGGCATCGGCACCACCACGCTCACCGTGCACGGTCTGCGGAACATCGACGTCGACGTGGACTACTCGCCCTCCGAGGACCCGGTCGAGGCCATGAGCCTGCTCGCCGCCGCCGTCGTCACGGAGTCGGAGCTGACGGTGCGCCGGGTGCCCATCGAGTTCCTGGAGATCGAGCTGGCGGTCCTGGAGGAGATGGGCCTCGACCACGATCGCACGGCGGAGTACCCGGCCGACAACGGTCGCACCCGGCTGGTGGACCTCACGGTCCGGCCTTCCAAGCTGGAGGCGCCGATCGACAAGATCCACCCGATGCCGTTCCCCGGCCTGAACATCGACAACGTCCCGTTCTTCGCGGCCATCGCGGCCGTCGCGCAGGGCAAAACCCTGATCCACGACTGGGTCTACGACAACCGCGCGATCTACCTCACGGACCTCAACCGGCTCGGCGGGCGGCTCCAACTCCTCGACCCGCACCGGGTGTTGGTGGAAGGGCCGACGCGCTGGCGGGCCGCCGAGATGATGTGCCCGCCGGCCCTGCGCCCCGCCGTGGTCGTCCTGCTGGCGATGATGGCGGCGGAGGGCACATCGGTGCTGCGCAATGTCTACGTGATCAACCGCGGTTACGAGGACCTGGCGGAGCGGCTGAACTCCATCGGAGCGCAGATCGAGATCTTCCGGGACATCTGAAGATCGCGAGGAAGGGTACCGCCACACCCCTGTTGACCTGCATGAATGCGGGGCGGGAGGGGAGGTGGCGGTGCCCCTCGCCCGCCTTCGAGCCGAACGCACCGCCTGGCGAACCGGTCAACCTGACACCCAGACCCCAGCCCGGCGTCGACTCAGACGCAGGCCGGGCAGACGGACGGCAGTCCGGTCGGTGACCGCGCCGGACACAACACTGACCTGGCCCCCGGTCACCGCAACATCACCGGTCAGCGCGTGGACCCGGACACGACGCTGGTCTCTTCCACTGGCAGTACGCCGGAACCGGCCTCCTGCCCGAACTCGAAGACCTCGCCGGCCTCCTGGCCGCAAAACGGCAGACCCGACCCGAACAACCGACCCGAACCCGGCGCTCGAAGCGCTCCGGTGACACGCCGGTCACCCGGTCGGTCACTCCACTGATCGGCTAACCAGTGCTGTCCGGCCTGGGGCCGTCGCGTGACCGCCGGCACCGAACTCCTCACCGTCCCCCAGTTGCCAACACCACCGAGCACGGAGCGCCACAATCACTCGCCTCCTCTACGGAGACCCGAACCTCGACAGGGTGTCCTGTTTCATCGTTGCCCAGCAAGATACGCACCCGAGCAGCATCGGCCACGCGGGCATCGATCTCTCGCAGCATGGCAATCAATCGCCGTCGGTCAGCCGCCGTACACCCGAACTCGGCAAGGCGGGACTTCTGAAAGTTGGGCAGCCGATGAGTTACCTGTCCCAGTAGCCGACTCGACCATTTCGAAGATACCTGGTCTCGACGTTGGGGACATCCCCGTTGATCACGCCATCGACATGGTCAGGGAGAGCCTTGTCGTCGACAACAACAGCGTACTGCTGATGCAGTAGAAGAGGCTCGATGTCAGTGCCGTGATGTTCACTTGGCCGCGTGGACATCTCTGCTTTGCGCGCCCGTCTGAACGACGCCTGGCGCGCGCCCGAATTGCACTGCCCGCTGCCCATCCATGGGGCAGGGCATGTCTGTGTGCCCAGTGACGCGGAGGATCTGGCCGAGCTGGAGCGCGTCGCTGCGGACATGGTCGACGGGGCGGGTCTGCCTGTACGTGCGTGGGTCGTCGGGGGTAGGGCGGCAGGGGTGTCCGACGGTCCGCCGGTGGGCGGGGAGGGCGGGCTCCCTATCGGCGGGGAGGGCGGGCTGCTGGAGCTGCGCGGGTGGGTGCTGGCCGAGCACTGGTTCGGATACGGCGTGACGGCCACCGCCGATGGCGCGTGCAGCGTCGTGATCCTCGCCCGGCGCGCGTTCACCCGCCAGCCCGGTGTCGGGTGGGTGGAGTTGCTGCGGGAGGCCACCGGGTGGACGGAGCCCGATCGGTGCGGCGTCGACTGGGCCGCGACGGAGGCCGCGCTGGGCACCGTGCTGCCCGGTGACTACAAGGACATCGTCGACGCCTTCGGCGCGGGCAGCTTCGACGAGTACCTGGACCTGCTGGTGCCGGGTGCGCTGGGCACGGATCTGGTCTCCTGGGGCCAGGACATGGTGCGGTTCGCCGACCTGTACCGGCCGTACCCGGTCCACCCCGCGCCCGACGGCGTGCTCATATGGGGGACTTCCGAGCAGGAGATGACCTTCCACTGGCTGACCGGACCGGCCGATCCCGACGACTGGCCGGTTCTGGTGCAGTATCTGGACGGTGAGTGGCAGCGCTTCGACTGCGGCACCGGCGAGTTCGTGCTGCGCCTGCTCACCGACCGCAACCCGCCGTTCGCATTTCCGCCCTCCGCCGGACCGTTCCCCCACTGGTTCGCTTCATGGGAGTTGCAGGAGCGCTGAGCCCTTTCTCACCCGGCTGTCAGCGCCGCTGACCATGCTCGGCGAAGCGTCTGGGCCGCCGGGACCGACTGCGGATCTGCTGGTCATGGACTCGCTGCAGATCGGTTCAGTCGTCAGCAGGCCGATGAGCAGCACAGGTATGAGGTTGGAAAAGGCTCAGTACGTGTGGAGGTCGGCGATAGTGAGGTTGTACATGCCAGCCACACCCGGACGGGACAGCACGCCACTCGGCGTGACCCTGGCTGTCGTCGGCGGTCTACCTGCCCATCGGTGCCGGCCAATTCCTGTATCTGGCAATGGTGTTGGACCTGCGCTCGAAACGGGTGGCGGGCCGGTCGATCGCCGACCACATGCGCACCGGGCTGGTCACCTACGCCCTCGGATCCGCAGCCCGTACTCGCAGCGGAACCCTTGGCGGGGCGATATTCCACAGCGACTACGCCGCCGCCGAATCCTTCAGCGCAGGCGGGAAACGGGAGACCCTGCAGGGAAGGAAACATTGGCCAGAAGCGCGTGAGGCTCGCTTTGCGGTGTTCCGGTGGGTCACTCGCAGACGCGGGGTGTGGCACGCCCCCCAGAGGGGACCCAGCGGCGTTGTCGTCGGTTGCCGACTCCCCCATCACCCCGCTCACCGACGCCGATTCGGCACTGCCGCCATCCTGCGACTTGATCCGCCGGACAGGCCTGGGCGGCGCATGACAGGAATGAGTGGCCGCCCGGACATACGGGCGGCCGGATCGGTGTCACACACTGTCACACGCGGGGCGCCACACACTGGCGCAAAAGCGGTGCCCAGCGCCATGGGACGTCCTCCGGTCGCCTGGGCGAAGGCGCGGGCCTCGGGTCGGTCCGCGCGGAGGCTGCCAGGGGGCGCAACACCTTGTCGGGGTCGTCCAGTTCGCCGTGCGGGCGATGTGCTCGGCCGACCAGGAGCGGCCGTCCGCCGGTCAGCTCGTGGAGACGGTCCAGGCGGTCCGGGCACCTCCCCGCCCGTGCACCGGGCGGGGAGGTGGCCTACCGCGCGACGGTCAGGACGTGTACCACTTCTGGTTGCTGGTCCCCTGGCAGCTCCACAGTTGGAGCTTGGTGCCGTTCGCGGTCTGCTTGTCGACCACGTCGACGCATTTGTCCGCTTGTATGTTCACCAGGTCGTGGGCCTTGTTGAGCACGAACCGCTGGGCCCAGCCGCCGTTGCACCTGGCCAGCTGGATCACTGTGCCGTTCGTGGTCGAGGCCCCCGCCACGTCCATGCACAGGCCGAACGCGCGGACCGTGCCGTCGGAGCGCAGGTCCCACTTCTGCCAGGCTCCGTTGTCGCAGTCCCGGATCTCCAGCCGGCTGCCGTCGCGGCCGGCGCTGCTCTGCGCGCCGCTCACCGCGATGCAACGGCTGCTCGCGTAACTGCGGATGCGTACGCCCGGGACGACCGGCGTCGAGGCGGGGGCGGTGGGCTTGGGCGTGGCCGCGAACGGAGGCTGCTCGTCCTCGTCGACCGGGCTGGAACCGGACTGCGTCGCGGACGGGTTCGGGGCGCCGCTGGGAGTGTCCGCACCGCTGCCGTTCGCGGGTACGCCGCCGAGGCCCGCGCCTCCGGTGCCGATACCGCCCGTCGTGCCGCTGCCGCCCATCGTGCCGCTGCCGCCCGCCGCGCCGCTGCCGGTCAGCCGGCTCCCGGACCCGGTCGCGGGGGGGATGTCGCCGCCGGAGCCGCTCGAACCGTCCCCTGCGTCCGTCAGTGGCGATGCCGACGGCACGGCGGTCGCGGAGGCGCCAGCGGCAACCGCCACCGTGTCACTCTTGCCGTCCTTGTCGGGCAGTATGTCGATCTGCGCCACGAGGGGCACGACGAGTGCCGCGCACCCTACGACGGCTGACGCCGCCGCGAGTACCCTCCAGGCCCGCCGGTCCGGCAGCAGCTTCCGCCGGGGCAGGGTCGGACGTCGGGCGAAGGTGTCCGCGAAGCGCGCAGACGCTCCGTCAGGGACATCAGGGTCCCGTATGTCGGGATGGGGAGGCACATGGTCTCCTGTCGGTTCGGGGGGAGGCCCGGCAGCGTAAGATCCGGTTTCGCTCGCCACTGCGCAAGATGTGCCAATGGTCGAACGGCTGAGGAAGTCTCACTTACATGCCAATTCGGGCCTCACTTGACCGTGAAAGCGTTATAAGTTTCGACACCTTGTGATCGGACAGTGTCACTCGACACTTTAATCTGTACGCCATGTGTGTGAACGAGCCCGACGGTCGTGAGGGCGAGCCGGGGATTTCCGGAGAGCGCGCCACCATATGTACCGATGAGAGCACCATCGTCGCCTGCCTCATAGTCGCAGAACGGGACAGTCTGAGGCGTTTCATCATCGGCCTGATGGGGCGCGACGTATATGCCGCCGAGGACGTGCTGCAAGAGACGCTGTTGCGGGCCCTGTCGCGTAGCGAGCGGCTCGACGTGCACGAGCGTCCGATCCGCATGTGGCTCTTCCGCGTCGCCCGCAACCTCGTCGTCGACCACCACCGCCGCGACCGCATGGTGCCCATCGGGGTCACCCCCGCCGACTTCGCGGGCACCGCGATCGCGCACGTCCGCGACCATGCCGGGGCCGTCGAGGACCGCACGATCGTCGAGTCCGCCCTGAGCGCTCTCCCGCCCGCGCACCGCGAGGCGGTGGTGCGGGTGCACCTGCTGGACCAGTCCGGCGCCGTCGCCGCCGCCGAGATGGGCGTGCCGCAGGGGACGGTCAAGTCCCGCACCCACCACGGCGTACGGGTACTGCGTGCGGAGCTGGAACGGCACGGAGTCGTCGGAGCCGCCGCGTGAGCCCCGCCACCGACTGGTCCCGGCTGATCGGACTCGTCGGCGTCGTCCTCCTGTTGACCGTGCTGGCGCACTGGCTCGTCCGCCGCAAGGGCGGCTGGGGTGCGCTGCGCCGACGCGTCGTCCGTGAACTGGCCGCGGCCGCCCATGGCTTCGCCAAGCCGGTCCGCACCGAGCTGCGCCACCGGCGCGGACTGCGGCTGCTGCGCCGCCTGCTGCGGGATCCGTCCGGCTGGGCCGACGCCGACCGGGCCGTCCGGCGGGCAGCCGCCGAGCACCCCGGAACGCTGCCGTACGCCGTCCTGCTCGGCAGTGACGTGGCCGGCGTGTACGTCGCCCACGGACAGGACGCCGGCGGGCCGGCCGAGCCCTGGGAACGCGACGCAGCCGAACCGCACCTGTGGTGGATCAGCCGCGCCGACCTCGGCTCCGGATCCATGGTCGCCGAGCGGCCCCCCCTGCTCGTCTGCGTCGGTACCGCGGGCCCCGACGCGGTGCTGCTCGACCTGGCGGCCGGCCCGTCCGCGCTGTCCGTCACGGGAGCCCCGCGCACGGCCCGCGCGGTCCTCCAGGCCCTGGCGGCCCAGGCCGACGTCCGCCTTCCGGCGGGCAGGGTCAGGGTGGGCACCGGGGTGCACCCCCACTACACCGGTACCGCCGACGTGTTCGACCGGCTGGGCGCCGGCGACTACGCCGTGTGCGCGCAACCCCCCGAGCGCGCCCTGCCGGCCGGCGCACGCCTGCTCACCCTGGGTGTCGCCCACGGGAGCACGCGCATCCTCGAAGCCGACGAGGAGGGATTCCTGCGGCCGTACGGCGCACCCGCGTCCCTGCGCGTCGACGCGCTGCCGCTGGGCCGCGCCGTCGCGCGGCTGGTCGGCACGCTGCCCCCGGTCCCGGGGGACGGGGAAGGCGGCGGCACGACCACGGCGCCCGCCGCCGGCCTCCCGTCGTCCGAGGACGACCTCGTCGAACAGGGCCTCCCCGGGGGCCCCGCCGAGGCCGTGTCCGCAGCCGCGCCCGCGCCCGCCCCTGTCCCCGCCCCCCGTACCGAATCCGGCGCCCTGACCGCTGCCGGCCCCGATGCCCCTGCTTCGCGGGACGGCGATCTCGCCGAGCCGGCCTCGCAAGGCCCGGCCGGCGTCTCCGCCTCCACCGCACGGCCCTCCTCCTCGTGACGCGCGAACCGGGAAGACAGTGAACCTCACCATCACCACCGTGGACGGCCCGGACGGCGTCCACCGCGACCACCTCGTACAGCTGCCCGCGGGCAGCACGTTCGCGGACCTCGCGAAGGCCGTCGACGAACGCGGCCCCCGTGAGCTGTACATGGACGACGAGCCGCTCGACGCCGACGCCCCCGTGGCCGGGGCGGGGCTCCGGGAGGGCGGCGTGCTGGGCCTCGGCGCCCCCGACACCCGGCCGGACCGGGTCCGCGTCGAGTCCGGGCCCGTCCCCGGGCCGGTCCTCGCCGAAGTGCACGTGGTCTCCGGACCGCAGGCCGGGCGCACCTGGCGGCTCGGCTTCGGCACCCACGAGCTCGGCTCCGGGCGGCTGTGCGCGATACGCCTGGAGGGCGCCGGCGTACCCGAGGGCGGCCTGTGGGTGACGGTCGGCGCGGACGGCACCGCCCACTGGCACCGGACCGGCACAGCGGACGACGACGAGGTGCACGGCCGGCTCGCCGCGCCCCCGCCGGACGACGCCGCCACCGCGCTGCGCCGGACGCGCCCGGAGCTGGTCGCCACCGAACGCACCGGCGCACCCGGTGAGTCGATCCCGTGGCCCGAGGGGGAGGACCTGACGGTCGGGCCCGCGCTGCTGAGGCTGAGCGCGCCCGTCGAGGCGGACGCCGCCGTGACGGCGTCCGCGGACGGCTTCGGGGTCGACTACAACCGTCCGCCGCGGATCGCCCCGCACCTGGACGCCGAGCGGGTCCGGCTGCCCATGCCGCCCTCGCCGCCGAACAAACAGCCCTTCCCCGCGCTGATGATGATCGCCCCGATGATCCTGGGCCTGTTCATGATCAGCATTTTCAAGTCGTACTACTTCATCCTCTTCATCGCGCTCGGTCCGCTGATGATGGTCTCGAACTGGGTCACCGGCCGCCGCACCGGCCGCAGGGACTACGAGAAGGCGACCCGTGAGTACACCGAGCGCCGGGCCGCGCTGGAGGACGGCGTCCGCGACGCCGTGGTCCGCGAGCGCGGGGTGCGGCACTTCACCGGGCCCGACCCCGCCGCCGTCGCCCTGATCGCCACGGGGCCCGGCAGCCGCCTGTGGGAGCGGCGCCGCCACGACGGCGACCACCTGGTGCTGCGGCTGGGCACCGCCGACCAGCCCTCGGTACGCGAGTTGGAGGACCCGGCCCGGGACGAGAACGCCCGCGTGATCCGCTGGAACATCCCCGACGCGCCCGTCGGTGTGGACCTGTCCGGTCACGGAGTGGTCGGCGTCGCGGGCCGGACGGCCGCCGTCCAGCCGCTCGCCCGCTGGCTGGTCGTCCAGGCGGCCGTCCTGCACAGCCCGCGCGACCTGCGGATCGTGCTCCTCACCGAGCCCGAGCGCGCCGCGGACTGGGCCTGGGTGCGGTGGCTGCCGCATATGCGCAGCCCCCTGCCGGACGGGCCGCTCGTGCTGATCGCGAACGACCCCGAGTCCACGACGTCCCGCGTCTCGGAACTGGTCTCGCAGATCCAGGCACGCAAGCGCATGGCCGGCTCCAACCGCGACATCGTGTTCTCCGATCCCGACGTCCTGGTGATCGCCGACGGGGCGCGGCGGCTGCGCGACGTGCCGGGCATGGTCCAGGTGCTGACCGACGGACCGGCCATGCGCGTCTTCAGCCTGTGCCTGGACGAGCAGGAGCGGCTGCTGCCCGAGGAGAGCACGGGTGTGGTGCTCGTCGAGGCGGGTCGGTCGACCGTCAAGCGGCCCGGTGTTCCCGACGTCGCGGAGGTGCGCACCGACGCGGTGGCGCCCCAGTGGTGCGACCAGGTGGCCCGCGCCCTGGCGCCGCTGCGGGACGTCAGCCCCGAGCACGACGCGGGGTTGCCCGGGCGGGTGCGCCTGCTCGACCTGCTCCGCCAGGAGCCGCCCAGCGCCGACCGGATCGTCGAGGGCTGGCGCAAGCGCCCCGCCTCCACGTCCTTCGTGCTCGGCACCGGCTTCGACGGTCCGCTCTCCCTGGACCTGGTGCAGGACGGCCCGCACGGCCTGGTGGCCGGCACCACCGGCTCCGGCAAGTCCGAGCTGCTGCAGAGCTTCGTCGCCTCTCTCGCGGCCGTCAACCGGCCCGATGAGCTGACCTTCGTCCTCGTCGACTACAAGGGCGGCAGCGCGTTCAAGGAGTGCGCGCAACTGCCGCACACCCTGGGCATGGTCACCGACCTGGACGCGCACCTGGTGGAACGCGCACTGGATTCCCTCGGTGCCGAACTGCGGCGCCGCGAGCACATGCTGGCGGACATCGACGCCAAGGACCACCCCGAGTACCAGGCCAAACGCGCCGCCGACCCGAGCCTCGCGCCGCTGCCCCGGCTGCTCCTGGTCATCGACGAGTTCGCCACACTCGTGCGCGAAGTGCCCGAGTTCGTCGCCGGACTCATCAACATCGCCCAGCGCGGCCGCTCGCTCGGCATCCACCTGATCCTGGCCACCCAGCGCCCGGCCGGCGTGGTCACGGGCGACATCCGGGCGAACACCAACCTGCGGATCGCGCTGCGGGTGACCGACCAGACCGAGAGCCAGGACGTCATCGACGTCAGGGACGCGGCGGACATCGCCCCCAACACCCCCGGCCGCGCACTGGTACGGCGCGGCCCGAAGGTGGCCGAGCCGTTCCAGACCGCCTGGGCCGGCGCCGAACGTCCCGATCCGAAGGCGCGGCAGAACGCGGCGCCCGAGCCGGGGGCGTCCGCCCCCGTGCGGACGGCCGCCCTGTCCTGGGAAGGCCTGGGACGCCCCGCCGAGCTGCCCGCCGAGGCCCGGGCCGCGATCTCGGCCCCCCAGGCCCCGGCCCCCACCGACCTCCAGGCGCTGGTCGCCGCAATCCGCGCCGGCGCGGACCAGCTGGCGGACTTCACCCCGCAGCCCAGCCCCTGGCTGCCACCGCTCCAGGAGGAGCTGCTCCTCGACGACCTCGACGCGCTCGGCTCCACCGGCGGTCAGCGGCTCCTCGTCCCGTACGCCCTGGAGGACGTACCCCAGCTCCAGCAGCGCCGGGTCGCCGTCGCCGACCTCGCCTCCTTCGGCCACCTGTACGTCATCGGCTCCCCCCGGTCCGGCCGGACCCAGGTGCTGCGTACCATCGCCGGTTCCGCGGCCCGCAAGCTGAGCACGGCCGACGTGCACATCTACGGCATCGACGCCGGCGGCGGCGGCCTGGCCGCCCTCACCGCGCTGCCGCACTGCGGGGCCGTGGTGTCCCGGCAGGACATGGAACGGCTGGGCCGGCTGCTGCGCCGCCTCAACCAGGAACTGACGGCCCGCCAGGACCTGGCGCAGCAGCACAACGCGTCGGGCATCGTCGAACTGCGCAGACTGCTGCCGAAGTCCGAGCGTCCCGCGCACATCCTGCTGCTCGTCGACGGCTGGGACTCGATCTCCGCCATCCTGGACGAACACGACCACGGCCAGCTCGTCGCCGAGGTGATCCGCCTGGTCCGTGAGGGCGCCGGTGCGGGCATCCACCTCATCGCCACCTCGGAACGGTCCCTCCTGGGCGGCCGCCTGGCCGCCCACAACGACCACAAGCTGCTCCTGCGCCAGGGAGACCGCACCGACTACCAGGCCGTCGGCCTGATGCCCCGCAAGATCCCCTCGATCATCCCGCCCGGCCGCGGCTGGCATGTGCTGAGCGGCACCGAGACCCAGGTCGCGCTGCTCGCCCCGGGCGGCGGAACCGAGCAGGTCGAGGCGCTGCGCGAGATCGGCACCGCCGCCCGCAAGCGGGACCTGAAGGTGCCGCAGCTGCAGCGGCCCTTCCCGGTCGCGTCGCTGCCGCGGTCGGTGGAGTTCGCCGAGGTCTACGACCGTGTTCCGGCCGACTCCCGCCGTCCCATGTGGGGCCTGCTCGGGGTCGGCGGCGACGCGGGCCAGCCGGTCGGTGTGGACCTCGCCGGTTCCTCGTCCGTCTTCGGCGTGTTCGGGCCCGCCGGGTCCGGGCGCAGCAACGCCCTCGCCTCGCTGGCGGTGTCCCTGCTGGCCGCCGGCACCTCGCTGGTCGTCATCACCCCGCGCGAGTCGCAGCTGCGGGCGCTGGACCGGCACGCCACCGCCCGGGTGCTCACGGCCGCCGATCCGTCGGCGGACGAACTGCGCGCCGCGCTCGACGCGCTGCCGGGCCCGCGCGTGGTCGTCATGGACGACGCCGATCTGCTGACGAATCCCGCCGCGGACAAGGTCCTGAAGGACATCGCCGTCTCGGGCCGCGACCAGGGCGCCGGACTGCTCTTCGCCACGTCCGCGGAGGCGATCCAGGGCGGCATGAGCGGCTGGACGCTGAGCGCGCGCCGGGCCCGGCGCGGGCTGCTGCTGGCGCCCAAGACCATCGGGGAGGGCGAACTGATCGGCGTACGCCTGCCGCACAGCGTCACCCGGGCGGTACCGCCCCCGGGTCGCGGATGGACCGCCGGGGACGACGGCAACGTGATGGCCGTCCAGGTGGCCCTGACGACGCTGCGGAAGGGGTGACGGTCCGGCAGCGTGATCCGCGCTGACGGTGCGAAAGGCGCCCCCGGCCATGGCTGGGGGCGCCTTTCGTACCGGTCACCTCGGCGTGCGCCGGGGTGTCGCTACTTGCTGAGGCTGTTGGCGATCTCCTCGTCGAACTTCCGGGCGTTCTCCATGATGCCCTTGAACATCTCCGAGAAGTCGTTGATGCCCTTCACGGCGGCCAGCAGGCTGGTGTCGAACTGGTTGTAGGTGTTGCGGATGACCTCGCTGGAGTGCTGGAAGACCATGCCGTCCTCGACGAGCGCGTTCACCCTGTTACGCAGGTTCGTCAGCGTGGGGAGGATGTTCTCGTGGGCGCTCTGGAGCAGGCCCGAGACTTCCTCGATCTTGGAGTAGTTGAGATTAATACCGTCGTAAGGCATGTCTTTCCTCTGTTTCTAGAAGGGGTCGAGAAAGTACGGATCATCCTTGGGGTCGTCGCCGGGCGTGTTGCCACCCTGGTTCCCCGACGGGTCGTTCGTCTCGACCTCCTGCCACTCCGGCAGTTCGCCGGCGCCGTCCCTGGGGCCGCGGGTGTACTCCGTGCGCTTGCCGTCGGTGTCCGTGACGACCATGGTCCCGCTGCCGTCGTCGTTGATGTGGCTCTCTGAGCGCATCGTGGTGTTGTCGGGGTAGGTCGTTTCCGTCGTGCCGCTGCCGTTTTTGTCGGTGTAGTTCGTGACGGTCTTGTGCTCCTTGCCGTCGTAGGTGACGGTCGTCTCCTCCCTGATCACGTTGCCGTCGGCGTCGAGCGTGAGCTTCGTGTGGATGTTGCCGTGCTCGGTCGGGAACGTCTGCTCCAGCGGCGGCGGGCCCGGGTCCGTGGCGGAGCAGAAGCCGGGGACCTCGCCACCCTCGCCGGGTGTGCACTGGTCGAGATGGGCCTGCTTGTAGTCCCATACCGCCTTGTCGCGCCGCCAGTTCTGCAGGCCCAGGGTGCTGCCCATGACCCCCATGTTCTGGGCGAGGTCGGCGTCGAAGGACAAGGCCGCCGCGCCGACCTGCCCGAAGGCGACCGCGAGTTCCTTGAGACCCTTTTCGGCCGCGTGCAGGGTCTGGAAGGCGTTCGAGTGGAACACGCGCATCGCGCCTTCCAGCGAGTGGTCGCCGAGCGTGTAATAGAAGTTGTTGTCCGACAGCTCGCTGAAGATGCCGGTGGTCAGCAAGGGACCGATCTCCTCGGCCAGGGCCTCGAGGTCCTTCTGGGCCTGGTGGAGGAGGTCGTAGTCGATCCTGAGTCTATCGGGCAAGGGGTCTGCCTCCCGGCACTCCGTCGGTGTTCCGTTCCACATGACCACGCGCCAGGGGGCCTGCCGGTTCACCGCCCGCGGAGGTCGCCGAACCGCTGCTGACGGCAGGCACCCGGGTGCCGGGAAGATCGTGTGAACCGCACCGGCCGCCCGTGCGTGGTCCTCGTGGTTACACCCCAGTTCCGTCGCTCCCCGGAGGGGCCCTGACATGCCGACTGACGTGCCGCCCGACCCCGCAGATCCGATTTCCTGGGAGAAGGTCCGGGGGAGAAAAGTAGGCCCTCCGGCTCTGGGGCAGGTCAACCGGACCAGGGTCCTGGCCGGCGAACTGCAGAAGTTCGGCGAACGGGCCCGGGCCATCAGGGCGCAGATCGTCGCGGTCATGAACACCGCCGACGACAGCATGTTCGCCGGTGCCGCCGCCGACGCCCTGCGGGCGAAGGTCGACCACCGGCTGCAAGAGCACATCGAGGACGTGGCCAGGGCGTTCGAGACCGCCGCCACCGCCCTCAACGGGTGGGCGGACACGCTCGCCGAACTCAAGCAGCGGGCCAACCGCGCCCACGCCGCCGCCGAACCACTGGCCGAGGACGATCCGCAACTGCTGGAGCACCGCAGGGAAGTCGAGCAGGTGGCCGCCGATCACAAGGCGGCGGCCGGCGTCGCGGCCGGCGCCATCAGGAGCGTGTCCCACATCCGCATGCCCATCTCGAAGTGCGAGGTGTTCTGGGAGGCGTTCAAGTGGCTGGCGATCGCCTTGATCGTGCCGGCCATCCTGATCGGTGGCGCCTTCGGCATACTCGCCTTCGGCGTGAACCTGGCGCTCTTCCTCAAGACCGCCGTCGATGTCGCCCGGGGCAAGGCCGGCTGGCTCGAGATGTTCCTCGCAACGCTCGGCATCATCGCGCCGAGCACCAGGGGCCTGCCCGTCTTCGGGGCGGTCAAGGCCGGTTGGAACGGTGCGATGAGGGGGCTCGTCGCGGGCTCCCACGCTGCCATGCAGGGGTGGCGCAACCTGTTCAGCAAGGGCTACTGGATGACCACCATCCTGCCGGGCATGCGCGACTTCGCGCGGCTCGCCCTGACCTTCGTACGCCAAGGAGCGCTGTGGGTGCCGCAGGCACTCCACGCCCTGCCGGGTGTCTTCCAGCGGGGTGGACTGGCCGTCGTACAGGGCATTCGCGCCTTCCCGGCCATCGTGCGCGGTGTTCCCGCGGCCATCGGCCGCGGCATCAGCACGACGTGGAGCGGTGTGAAGATCGTAGGGAGCTTCGCCAGACACACCCTCGGCGGCTGGAGGTGGCTGCGGCTCATCCTCCCCGTGGCCGGCCATGAGATCCGCCAGTTCGGGCTGGTCAGTGCCGCGAATCTCAGCATCTTTGGTCGCGGCGTCATGCACAGCCACTTCTTCGACGGGTCCTTGAAGGGCTCCTTCTTCGGGGTCAGCCACGGTGTCGGCCACTCGGTCCCCGGCGACGCAGGGATGCGGCCCTTCTCCCTGAACGGCGGTCCGGTGGACCTGGCCGCCGCGCTGCGGATGCCCGATCTGAACCTGAACGGCATCGGCGCGATCGGCGACCGGACCGGATTCGGCTTCCAGGCCGGCCGGCACATCGACGCCCTCGGCAGCCCGGCAAGCCAGCTGAACGGGCTGCGGATGGACGGGATCGGCGCCCTGCCGGGGCGGGCCGACGGCAGCCTCGGCGTCAGCGTCACCCCCACCCTCCACCCCTCCGGCCTGTACGTGCCCGCGTCCGCCGGCTCCCCCGCAGCCGCCCACAGCGTCAACGTGACCGCGGGCACGCCCGTCGCGGGGGGCGCGCACTCCGCGCTCGCCGCCCTTCAGGCGCCGCCGCCGGGGGCCGTACACGTCGGCGATCTGCTGGTGCCGGGCAACTCTGCCGGGGCGGCACACGCCGGGAACACCGTGCTCACCGGCACGCCGGCCCCGGGCGCCTCGGTCACCGGCAACCTGCTGGTCCCGGGCCCCCAGGCCCCCGGCGTCGGCGCGCACACCGTGCTCACCGGACCTCAGGTGCCGCACGCGGGCGCCACGGGCGTCCGCGACCTGTCGGTCGCCGGCCCCGCCCCGGCCGGTACGACGGCGGGAGTCCACCCGCCGGTCACCGGGGTCTCCCAGGTCCACTCCGGCAGCGGTTCGGCCACCTCGGCGTTCGATCTGCTCGCGACGGGCGGCCGCCCGATGCCGGAGAACCCCGTCTCTCCGAACACCGCAGCGGCCATCGCCGACCACACCACCAACGCCCTGAAGGCGAAGCACACCGGTCTCCACCTCGACGAACTCGTCCACCAGCCGGGCTCCCTCCGGCCGGGGGCGGTCCCCGAAGGCGGGGTGCCCGGCAGCGTGGCCCCCACCGCCGCCGTATCGGATGCCACGCGTCTGACCGGCGACGCCGGCGCGGCCGCTCCGGTCGCCCGCGCCGCCGCCCTGGACCTGCTGGACACCGGCGCGGGCGCGCGCCCCGCCGCCGGCAACCAGGCCCTCGCGGGCGTTCCCGGCAAGGGCGGCGCGGGGGACGGCGTGCAGGGTGCGCCGGTCCGTGCGGATGTGGACGGTCAGGGGGCGCAGGGTCCGCAGTCCGTTCCGCACGGCGCCGCGGATCCGGCGTCGGCTGCCGGGGAAGCCGGTCAGGCCGCCGTACGCCTGGACGACGCAGCACTTCCCGGCGCCGGGCACGGCACTGCCGGTGGGCCGGGCGAGGATGTGTTCGCCGGGGGCCGGGTCTTCGACGCTTCGGTGGCCGAGGGTGTCGTGGTCCCGGCCGGGGGCGTCGGCCCTGGCCGTGCCGGTGACGACAGTGTTCCCTCCGGCCTCCGGCCGGATGCGGGGCCACGGCCCGCGTGGCAGTCGAAGGCCGACCGGTGGGACGACTTCACGCGGGAACACGGCGCGTTTCACGCCAAGGTGCTGGGGGCGGAGTGGCGCCTGTGGTTGCGGGGGGAGGAAGAGCTCGATGCGGCCTGGCAGAAGGGGTACGAGAAGTTCGGCGCGGGCGATGAGCTGTTCTTCGGGAAGACCCTGCCCCAGGACGGGCACGCCGTGGCGGAGGCACGGCGTGGGTGGCGCGAAGACATCACCCGTGCGTTCAAGGACGAGATCGACAGGTCGGGTGTCGTCACCAGCGAGGCCCACCACCGGATCGTCGTCGAGGCGATGGAGGACGCGTACAAATACCTGATCCGGGCCGAACAGAGGGAAAGGTTCATCGCACGCTTCACGGAGGCGGTGGACGCGTACAGGTCGTCGCGTCCCGGCGACGTCGGCCGGTCCCTTCCGCCGTTCGAAGCGGTGTCCTCCAGGTACCGGTTCGACTCGGACCTCCAGCTGTATGTGAAGGACGACGCGGCTGTTCCCGGAACGGGGTCGGGTCCCGGCGGGCGGCCCGTCCGGGCCGGTGACGAGGACGCCGTCGCGGTGGACCACTTCCGTGACAAGTCGGGCGACTTCAATGTGCTGGAGCAGTACTTCCTCGGGAAGCTGGACGAGTTCGACCGGGCCTTCGACGGCTTCCTGCGGGACAGGAACGCCGGCGATCACCTGCCGGCGCCGGTGATGCGGCAGATCGACAACGTGTTGTCGGACATCGTCACGGATCTCGAACGCGTAGCGATCCGGGAACACGACATCCAGCCGGTCAGGACAGAGTTCGAGCGCGAGGTCCAGCGCCTCACCGCGACCGAGGACGTACTGAAGAAGTCGGACGATCTGAAGAGCTTCAACGCGCCTGGCAGGGTACTGCAGGAGTTCCAGCGGGACCTGCGCGCCAGGCACGAGGGACCGGCCCCGAGAATCGACGCTGCCGAATGGACCGAGAACTGGCAGCAGGCCGCACTCGACGCTCTGAAGGGCGCCCAGCAGCGTGTGGGGCGCGAGCATTTCCTCCACACCCGGCTGCGGATCGAGGCGGGCTTCGCGGAGGGCGTGCTGTCCGCTCCGGGTGGGCCGTCCGGCTCCTGGGGGCACCTGTCGGCCGGACCGCAGCAGCGGCTCTCGGTGGACGATGCCCTGGCCCGGCTCGGGAACGACGGGCGGCAGCGGGTGGTCGCCGAGCACCTGGACGCGGTGCGCAGGGAGTATCTGGACACGGTGCGGAAAAGCCCCGCCCTCTACTTCTCCGAGCGCTCCCCCGGCCGCCCGTACGCCCAGGCGGTCGAGCTGTGGGCCGAGGTGAGCGACCGGCTTCGCGCGACCCTGCCCGACCGCATCGTCCACCAGGCCGAGCTGAACACCGTCATGGACGACGCCGCGCGGGACTCCCACCCGCTCGCCGGTCAGCCCAACGACCCGATCCGGGCCGAACAGCGGGATAGGTTCGTCGCACGCTTCAAGGAGGCGGTGGCCGAGTACAAGTCGGGTACCGGCGATCCGGGGCGGTCCCTCCCGCCGTTCGAAGCGGTGCCGTCGAGGTACAGGTTCGACTCGGACCTCCAGCTGTATGTGAAGGACGACGCGGCTGTTCCCGGAAGGGGGTCGGGTCCCGACGGGCGGCCCGTCCGGGCCGGTGACGAGGACGCCGTCACGGTGGACCACTTCCGTGACAAGTCGGGCGACTTCAATGCGCTGGAGCAGTACTTCATCACGAAGATGGAGGAGTTCGACCGGGCCTTCGACGGGTTCTCGCGGGACAGGCACGTCGGCGATTTCCCGATGCGGCAGTCCGACCACGTGTTGGCGGACGTCTTCACGGATCTCGAACGTGTGGCGATCCGGGAACGCGACGTCAAGCAGATCACGGAAGCGTTCGACGGCGAGCTCCAGCGCATCACCGCGACCGAACACGATCTGAAGAACTGGGAAAACCTGAAGCTCTACGCCAAGGACCCGGAGTACACGCTCGCCGAACCCGGGGAGCGCCGGATTCTGAACGAGTTCGAGCGGGACCTGCGCGTCAAGTACGAGGAACTGGCGACGAGGAGCGACCGTCGCCTGTGGGACGACGAACTGGCGACGGAGACCGACCGTGTCCTGTGGGCCGATCAGTGGCAGCAGGTCGCACAGGACGCTCTGAAGAGCGCCAAGGGGCGGGTGGCGCACGAGGATTTCATCCAGATCCGGTTGCTGCACGAGAAGGACTTCGCCGAGGACGTGCTGTCCGGTCCGGGCGGGCCGTCCGGCTCCTGGGAGAGCCTGCCGGCCGGACAGCAGCAGCACCTCACCGTGCTGGACGCCCTGGCCCGGCTCGGGGACGACGGGCGGCAGCGGGTGGTCGCCGAGTATCTGGACGCGGTGCGCAAGGACGCCGGCCGCTACTTCACCGAGCAGCACCTCGGCGACCCGGCCGCCGACGGTGCCGCTAGGGCGCCGTGGGAGGAGGTGCGCGACCGGCTTCGTCTGACCTTGCCCGACCGCATCGCCCACGAAAGCCACCTGCACAACGTGGTGGACGACGCCGCGCGGGACTTCAACCGGCTCGTCGGTCACCCCGCCGACATCCGGACCCTGCACGTGCCGGACGAGACCGTCGGCAAGCTGGCCGACGACTTCCGCACCGAACGCGTCACCGCGTACGACGCGCTGTTCGCCCCGCAGGGACACAAGACCGACGTGTGGCTCGCGCACGAGGCCCACCACACGGACGGGTTCCGCTCCACGTTCGACGAGCTGCGCACCTGGAAATACCGGCCGGAGCAGCCGGCGCAGCCCGAGCCCGACCTGCACAATGCCCTCTCGACGGCGCCGGAAAGTCCCGGACGTGCGGAGGGCGCAGATCCCTCCCCGTCCCCGAGCCCCGTCGGCGAGCACGAGGCGGCGCCCACCCCCGCCTCCGGGTCGTCCGACGGCCTGGCCGACCTCGGGACGCACACCCCCGCGCGCGGTCTCCCGGACGCGGGGGACCATGTGCAGGCACTGCTGTCACGGGAGACGGCCGGCCGGCCGGGCGTCGTGTCCGAGACACCGTTCACGGCCAGGACGCCCGAGAGCCGGGTGGAGACCGTACTGCGGCAGACGGTGGACAGCGACCGGTTCAAGGCTCTGGTCGAGGCGCACCTGCCGCGGCGCGGTACGGACGTCCCCCTGACCCGCGGGGACGTCGTGGCCGCCTACCAGGAGGTGCGCGCCACGTACGGTGACGTGCGTCTCGACGGGCTGCGCGAGCGGTTCCAGGCCGAGGTGGTCGCCCGTCACCTGCGCGGCGAGCGACTGGACGACTTCTTGACGACCGTGCAGGTCAACAATCTGGCGCGCTACACCTTCGGTCCCGCCGAGGTGGAGCAGGCCAGGACGCGGCTGGAACAGGACCCGGTCTTCACAGACGCGAGCGGCTGGGTGCAGGCCCTCCGGATCGCCGTCCACCTGTCCTCCTCCCTGGACGAACTGGCGAAAACCACCAGAAGCCTGATGCCGGACCAGTACAGGTACGAACTCGAGACCACCGAAGTGCAGCGCGTCGACAGAAGCCTGGCCGAACGCTTCGGCACCTCGTACACCGGGTTGCCCGTCATCTACCAGGCCGCCGGCATCGCCTCCGAACTGGGGCAGCAGAGCCGGCCCCCCGCCGCCGAAGTCACGGCACAACCCGTGCAGATCGGTCCGCAGGCCGGACCGCGCCAAGCCGATGGACCGGCAGAGCCCGCGGCGGTCACCGGGCTCCGGCCCGAGGTCGCGGTCGCCGCCCCCGAGGCGGTTGCGACGGGTGTCTCTGCCCTGGGTCGCGATCAGGGGCATGCTCATGCCGCAGTCGACGCGGGTGCGGCACTGACGGACGCCAGGAATGCCTGGGACGACGCGCTGTCGGACTTCGCGAGTGCGGAGCATCGGCATCTCGACGGGGTCGGCGGCTCTGCTCACGCCGACGGGTCCGGCCTCGCGCAGGCGTGGAACCGTTTCGTGCGGGCGGACCTGGAACAGGCTCTCGCGGAGGAGCAGTGGTCCGAAGTCTCCGACGGTGCTCCGCTGCCCCAGGTGGCGGAAGTGGAGGCGCGCTACGGAGTGCTGCCCGGCGGGTCCCGGGTGTCCCACTGGCTCAAGAATCTGCTGCGTCATCACCGTGCGGCCCCGGACGCGGCCCCCGAGGGGGTCGTGTTGTCGGCGAGCCCGGTGCCCGCGGCCGGCCATGTGGTGATCAGCGCCGAGAAGGCCCATGAGATCCTGGGCCGCGAGGTCCGTGTGCTGATTCCCACGAGCCGCGACCTGACGGTGGCGTACTGGCTGCAACACCCCAACCGGGCCGAAGCCATGTTCACGACGGACATGGACGCGCTGAACAAGGCATACGCCACGGCAGCGGACGACAGGCTCATCACCGCCTTGGACGTCCGCGTCGCGTCCCTCACGGACGATCTCGACCTCTTCCGCAGCCTTCAGGCCCGTCAGGTCTGGAACACGGTGCGAATACCGCAGATTGCCGCACTCGTCATGGCGGAGCGGCGTGGTCTGCAGTCCCTGGCCCTCGACCGTGCCGAGCTGGTCTCCAAGCTGCGCAGCGGCGAGTGGCCATGGGCCAAGGGGTACCTGCTCGGTGGCGGTATCGACGGGGTGCTGCACAGCCTGGTGGACCGCGTGATCCTGCACCTGCGCAACGATCTGTCCCTGACGGTGAACGTGCGTCTGGACAAGCCCGTCGACGCCAAGGGCACGGTCACGGTGGTCGAGCAGATGCTGAAGGACCACAAGGTCCTGTTGCGTAACATCTGGGAGAGCCCGTTTGGCGCCGACCGTGGCCGTGGGCCGGCTGAGGAGGCTCTGGGGTATCCGGCCACGGTGAAGCGGACCGTCCAGGGATCCGGGATCTACCAGGGCCGGACAGGCAAGGCTGACGAGCTGTTCGCGCCGACGGAACCCTCGGACCTGCCCAAATACGCGGCGCTGACCTCGCCCCACCGGCCGCAGGGCGTGGAGTTGTACGGCAATGCCGTCTTCCATCTCAAGCACGGGCTGATGGAACGGGCCTCCTACACTCCGTCGGACAGCTTCAGCAGTGGGCCGAGGGGAGCGGAGGGTGTGACCGGCCTGGGCAACCTGGTGCCGCTGCTCAACCACGGCGACCAGTCCCTGGTCAGGCTGGCGTTCGCCGAGGCCACCGACTTCGCCTTCGACCCCCTGTACCGTGCTTTGCGCGACTCCGGGCGCCTTCCTTCCCGGCTGCAGGGCTTCTTCGAGGCGCAGATCCATGGCGAGGTCGCGTGGCAGGACCTGGACCGGGTTGTGCTGTTCCACGATGCGCAGAGCGCAAAGTCGTCTCAAATGGCGCTGGACCACAAGAAGCAGTTCGAGGATTTCGCCGACAGGCACGGTTTCTCGTTCACCGTGGACACGGCCCCGCTGGTCCACACGACGCGGCTGCCGATGGCCCCGGTCACCGCGCCCGACCCAGACCTCCACGAGAGCTTCGCGGACCTCGGCTTCACCGCAAAACTCCTGGACGAGGACGGTGTTCCGATGGCGCACCGCATGGACGAGGCCGCCGCGGCTATGGCCGCTGCCTCCAGGGTTGACGCCAAGGGGACATTCGGGCTGACGGGGCCTCAGCGTTCGGAGGCGTTGCGTTCGTTCCAGCGGGCGTGGGCCAAGTCGCCCGCCGAGGCGCCGTCCGAGGGTGAGCTCGGCAACCCGGTGCATGTCGCGTTGTTGAGGGCGTACGCGCTGGTGGGGCGGTTCCAGCGGTTCCCGTTCGGAGGGATGGCCGCACGGCTGGAGGAGCATGCCGGGAACTTCCACATGCTTTCCCCGGCGGACCAGGATGTGGTGGTCGTCGCCGATTTCCTGCGGCGGCAGCCCACGGCGCACCCCGATGAGGCCGTACGGCTCGCCCGGGAGCTCTCCCGGGGCAAGCCGACGCCCGATGCCAAGGCGTTGGCGGGCAGCCCGACCTTCACGGGGTTCCAGGGCCTTCCGGATCTGGTTTCTCCGGCCCAGTCAGGGTCTCAAACGGTGCCCGCCGCCGTGCAGGCTGTTTGGGTGGAGGGGCGGCCGGTCGATTTCCTGAACCCGGCGCGCTTCCGTGAGCAGACCGCGGATCCTTCGGTTCTCCATCCGCGTTCGCGTTCAG
>NZ_JBSFEV010000005.1:0-405311 GCF_053594615.1 Streptomyces sp. NPDC001858 | reverse complement strand
GGGTGGGGGCTTGGGTGGGGGCTTGGGTGGGGGCTTGGGTGGGGGCTTGGGTGGGGGCTTGGGTGGGGGCTTGGGTGGGGGCTTGGGTGGGGGCTATGGGGTCTGCGGTTTGGTTGTTGCTCTTGTCAGCCAGACTGTGGCTGCCAGGCAGGCTGTTGACACTGCTGCCAGGAGTAGGGGGACGGCTCTGACGCTCGACCACTCGATGACCTTGCCGAGTGCCGGGCCCGCCGCTACGCCGCCCATCATGGACGCGGCTATGACGACCGCGCCGGCGCGGCGGGCTCGGGGGGCCGCCCGGGTCAGCCAGGGGAGTCCGGTGGGGAAGATCGGCGCGATGAAGAGGCCCACGCCTGCGTAGGCGTAGGGGGCCAGGCTCGGTATCGACGCCAGGAGGAGGCAGACGGTCATGCCGGCGCAGGAGACCGTGATGATGGCCTGGGCGGAGAAGCGCAGGGCGATCGGGGCCACCAGGAAGCGGCCCACGGTCATCATCAGCCAGTAGACGGAGGTCGCGGTGGCTGCTGCGCCCGCGCCGTAGCCGACCGTCTCCAGGTGTGTGGGCTCCCAGCCGCCCACGCCGGCCTCGATGGCTACATGCAGGACGTAGAGGGTGACGAAGACGGTGAGGACGGAGCGTAGGGCGTTGGTGGCGGGTTTTGCCTTCTCGGTGGGGGTAGCGGTGGGGGTGGTGTGGGTGGGGGTGGTGGCGTGTTGTGGTGGGTTGTTTCGTACTCCTCTCAAGCAGAGGAGCAAGGGCAGGTTGGCCAGTGCGAAAGCCGTGAAAATTGCGGGGTAGTGTTCCGCGCCCACGGTTCCTATCAGGGCCGGGCCCAGGATCGCGCCTATGCCGAAGTGGGCGTTGAGGATGTTGAGCATCGCGGTGGAACGGTGTCCGAAGCCGACCGCGAAGAGCTGGTTGAGGCCGTAGTCGATGCCGCCGAAGCCTAGGCCTGCGAGGAAGGCCGCGGTGAGGGCCAGGGGCCAGTTCGGGGCGAGCGCGAAGCCTGCGGCTCCGGCCGCCATGAGGAGGTAGGAGATCGCCAGGATGCGTCGGTTGCCGGTTCGGCCGTAGCGGCGGTCGAAGAGGAGGACTCCGGCCACCCCGCCCACGAAGTGGGCGCTCAGGCCTAGTCCTGCGGCTGAGGGGGAGAGTCCGAACTCCTGGCGGAGGGCGGGAATCGCGGGGCCGTAGAGGGCCTGGAGTGCGCCGATCAGGACGAAGCCTACGCAGGAGGCCGCCACCGCGAGCGGGGAGAAGACCCGGTCGGTGTCGACGGTGGTGTGCGGCAGGGGTGTTGCGGCCGGGGCGCGCTGTGCCGTGGGGTGGTCGGTCACGCGGACTCCAGGACAGACGGCCCACTGCGGTGTGGGGTGTGGTGTGGTGCTTCCGATGAGGATTGATGTTACCGGTAACATTCAGGGCCGCGTCAAGATGTTTTGCCCTGTCTGTCTGGCTGGTGGTCGTGCGCCGGTCCCGGGCTCTGCGGCTTGCCGACTGTGTCGGGGTGGGCACGGGTTGGTTGCGACAAAGGGTTTTGCGTGTACGGGAGTTGGGCGGGGCGGAACCATTCGGGCATGAATCGTGACCGGTACGTCGACTTTCTGCGGGCGTGGGCGATCCTGCTCGTCGTGCTGGGCCACTGGCTGATCACCGGGCTGGTCCGGCGGCCGGACGGGGGGATCGACGCGCCCGAGTTGCTGGCGACCCTGCCCTGGACTCAGTGACTGACCCTGGGGTTCCAGATCATGCCGTTGTTCTTCCTGGCCGGGGGGTATGCCGCCGCGGGATCCTGGGCTCGGGCCCGCGAGGTCGGCGGGACCGCTGCGGGGTGGGTGGGGCAGCGCGCGGTGCGGTTGCTCCTGCCCACGGCTGCGTACAGCGGGCTCGTGCTGCTCGCCGTCGGGGTGTCCGCCGGGATCGGCGTGGATCCCGCCACCCTCGCGCTGGTCGGGTGGGCGATGGCCATGCAGTTCTGGTTCCTGCCGGTGTATCTGCTGCTCAGCGCACTGACTCCGGCGATGTACGCCCTTCACGAGAGGTGGGGCGTGCGCGTGCCCGTGGGGATGGGCGTCCTCGGGTTCGGCATCGGCGTCCTCGTCGCGGCTGCGGACTCGCCGCGCTCCGGGGGCGTCGAAGTCATCGGGGCGCTCAACTACCTGCTCGTGTGGGGTGTTGTTTACCAGCTCGGGTTCTGCTGGCGGGACGGGCTGGTGGGTGCGGGTGGGTGGACGGCGCCGGCTGCCATGGCCGGGGCGGGTGCGGGCGTGTTCTTCGCGCTGGTCGGGGCCGGGCCGTTTCCCGTGAGTCTGATCCTGGTCAGCGGGCAGGAGCTGAGCAACACCAACCCGCCGTCGGCGGCCATGCTGGCGTGGGCCGTGGCGCAGATCGGCGTCGCCCTGCTGGTCGCGCCTGTGGTGCGGCGGGTGGTGGAGCGGGGCCGGGTGGCACGGGCGGTGCGGGTGCTGGGGGCGGGCAGCATGGCGCTCTATCTGTGGCACATGCTGCCGGTGCTGATCGTCGCCGCCGCGTTCTATCTGACGGGGCTCGCTCCCGAACCCGGCTACGGCTCCCTCGCCTGGTGGGCGCTGCGGGTGCCGTGGCTGGTGGTGCTGGCGGGTGTGCTGGTGGGGGTGCTGTGGGTGCTGCGGCCGGTGGAGCGAGGGGTGGTCGCGCTGGAGTTGCGCGTGCGGGCCTCCGCGACGGCTCGCGGTATCGACTCCTCGCGGATCTGGGCCGGGCTCGGGGTGAGTGTCTGGGCGCTGACCTATTTCGCCGGGCACGGGTTCGCTTACGGGGGCGGGTTTCCCGTCTGGCCTGCGGTGGGGCTGGGGGCGGGCACCGCTCTTCTGGCCGTCCCGGGGTGGGGTGATGTGCGCAGGGAGGGTGAGTCGGAAGGGCGCGGTGCGTTTGAGGAGGCTGCCTGATCTCGGCCGCCGTGCAGTTGTCAGGCTGTGCGTTTGCGGGCTGTTGTCTTTTTTGGCGTCGGCTTCTCCGACGTCGAGGTCGACGTCGATGCCCTTGTTGTTGTCTTTGTCGTTGCCTTGGCTGGTGTTTTTGCTGGTGGCTTCTTCGTTGTTGTTTTCTTTGTTGGCGTCTTTTTGGTCGTCGTGCTCTTTGACGCTGTCGACTTCTTGGCGTCCGTCCGCTTGGGTGCCGTGCGGGCCGACTTGCGTGCGGGTAGGTGTGTGACCTCTGCCTGCTCCGGTTGTTCGCCCCTCGACTCCTGCGCCGCCCGCACGCTCTTCTCCAGCGCCGCCATCAGGTCCAGCACCTTTCCGCTGGACGGCTGTGTCGGGGCCTCTCGGGGTGTCTCGCCGGCCGCCTTCGCCGCGACCACTTCCTCCACGGCCTCGCGGTACTCGTCGTGCAGGTCCGCCAGGTCGACCTCGCCGAGCGTGTCCATCAGGGCGTCCGCCAAGTCGAGTTCCTTGTCCCGGACGGTGACCGAGGCATCCGGGGCCACGCCCTCCGGTGCGCGGACCTCGTCCGGCCAGAGCAGGCCGTGCATGGCGATCGCGTCGCCGACCACGCGGAGCATGCCCAGGCGCTCGCGGCCGCGCAGCGCGTACTTCGTGATCGCCACCTTGTTGCTGCGCTTCAGGGCCTCCCGGAGCAGCGTGTACGGCTTCGCCGCCGGGACGCCGCCCGCCTGGAGGTAGTAGGAGGCGTCCATCTGCAGCGGGTCGATGCGGTCGGCCGGGACGAACGCCACGATCTCGATCGTCTTCGCCGTCGGGATCGGCAGCTGGGCCAGGTCCTCGTCGGTGATCGGGATGATCGTGCCGTCCGCGTCCTCGTAGCCCTTGCTGATCTCCGCGGAGCTCACCTCGCGCTCCTCCAGCTCGCAGACCTTGCGGTAGCGGATGCGGCCGCCGTCCTCCGTGTGGATCTGGCGGAAGGAGATCGAGTGGCTCTCGGTGGCGTTCACCAGCTTGATCGGGATGCTGACCAACCCGAAGGAGATGGCGCCGTTCCAGATGGATCTCACGTGCAGCGCCCTCCCGGGATTGTTCCGGTATCAGATGATTTCGTCCGTTATGTGTGATTCTCATCTTATGACGCCGATCACCGAGGTGGAGGGCAGGCGGCTCGCGCTCAGCAACCTGGAGAAGGTGCTGTATCCGGCGACCGGCTTCACCAAGGGCGAGGTGCTGCACTACTACGCGACCGTCGCCGACGTCCTGCTCCCCCATCTGCGCGACCGGCCGCTGTCCTGGCTGCGCTACCCGGACGGGCCCGACGGGCAGGTCTTCTTCGCCAAGAACGTGCCGCCGGGGACGCCGAAGTGGGTCGCCACCGCCGAGGTGCCGCGGTCGGAGGGGCCGGCCCGGATGGTGCTCGTGCAGGATCTGGCGAGTCTGGTGTGGGCGGCGAACCTCGTCACCGAGTTCCATACGCCCCAGTGGGTGATCCAGGATCCCGGCGTCGCCGACCGGCTCGTCTTCGACCTCGATCCCGGGGCGCCCGCCACCGTCGTCGAGTGCTGCGAGGTCGCGGTGTGGCTTCGGGATCGGCTGGCGGTGGATGGGATCCAGGCGTACCCCAAGACTTCGGGGGCGAAGGGGTTGCATCTGTTGGCGGCGGTGCGCGGGGCGTCGTCCGAACGGGTCACGGAGTACGCCAAGCGGCTGGCCGTGGAGGCGGAGCGGGCCGTTCCGCGGCTGGTCGTGCACCGGATGACGCGGAGTCTGCGGCCGGGGAAGGTCTTCGTGGACTGGAGTCAGAACGCGGCGCGCAAGACGACGGCCACGCCGTACACCTTGCGGGCGCGGGCGGAGCCTAGTGTGTCGGCGCCGGTGGGGTGGGAGGAGGTCGAGGGGTGTGGGGAGGTGGGGGCGTTGACTTTTCTGGCCTCGGATGTCGCCGCTCGGGTTCGGGAGCGGGGGGATCTGCTGGCTCCGTTGTGGGAGCGGGGGCGGGCGGGGGTGGTGCCGTGACCGGGCGCGGGGCCGGTTTTTTCGCCCCCGCCGCCCCTTCCCGTTCCCGTTCCCGTCCCTGGGGGGCTGCGCCCCCAGACCCCCGCTTCGGCCTGGACGGCCTCGTCCTCAGGCGCCGGACGGGCTGAGAGTCCCGCGTCTCAGACCCTTGTCCATGTCTGCCTGTCTCTCGCCATCGCGTGCAGGGCCTCCACGTCTGCCGGTTTGAGGACCGCTCCTGGGCGGGTCAGGTCGGTGAGGGTGGTGTCGGTCAGGGTGCGGACGTTTCGGGGTGGGGTCTGGAAATCGACGTCGGTCGGGGCCACCAGGGCCAGGACCGGGTGGACCTCGGCCGTCAGGGCGTAGGAGGCGCGGTCGGCGTCCGCGCGGACGCGGCGCAGGACGGGTTCCGGGTCTCGGCGGCCCACCGTGACCATCGGGTCGGCGATGCGGACCCGCTGCTTGCGGGCGAACAGCGTGTGGATCGCGAACAGGCCGGCCGGGCCGATCGCCAGGTGGTGGACGCGGTCTCCGCCCGGGAGGGGGAGCGAGTGGAGCGTGCGCCAGCCGGCGCCGTCCAGGCGGTCCAGGGCCTCGCCGATCGTCTGTTCCGCCGCGAGGGCTCGTCGGCGCGGGTCGGTCCGGATGCGGCGGGCGGGGCCCGGGTCGCGGTCCAGGTCGACGATGAGGGCCTCGCCGGGGCGGTTGGGGGCCAGGTCGTCGTCCGGGTGGAGGGCGAGGCGGGCCAGCTCCGCGGGGGTCGGGACCGGGGGCGGGCCGACCGTGACCGGGCCGGTGATGAAGGGGCCGAGGGCTTCGAGGACGTCCTCTCTGCGGTCGTCCCCGATGAGGTTGACCCTGGCCGCCTCACGGTCGTACCAGGCGATGTTCCTGCCGTCGGTGAGGCAGACGTAGAGCCGCTCCTGGCCATGTCGCCAGGTCGGTATGACGCGCAGTCCGTTCATGCACCATCACCCCTTGACCAAGGGAACAGGAGGGGTGCCCCCGGGGCAAGAAGGCGGTTACCTTCGGGAGGAGTTGGGCAGGCCCTAGGCAGCGCGTTTGGGGAGGCGCCGTTGCGGACCCGCAGGAAGCAACCCGACGTACCGGTTCCGGAGCGTCCGTGGAGCGAGATCGTGCCCGGTCTGTGGATGGGCGGGCACGAGTTCCGGGGGCCGTCCGGGGAACTGGAGCTCGCCGTGGTCCGAGGTGAGTTCGACGTCGTCCAGACGCTGACCCGGGCCCGGCAGGGGCACGGGCCCGATACCGGCGTGGAGCATCATGTGTGGCCGATCCCGGACGGGCCGCTGGACGGGACCCAGCTCGCCGGGGTGATCCGGCTGGCGCAGGCCGCCGCCGACGCGATGGACGAGGGGCGGGTGGTCCTCGTGCGTTGCTACAGCGGTTACAACCGGTCGGGGCTGGTCGTCGCCCATGCGCTGGTGCGCCGGGGGCATTCGGCCGAGGCGGCGATCCGGCTGATACGGTCACGGCGCTCCCCGTGGGCCCTGCACAACGAGTTGTTCGTGGAGTACCTGCGTGCGGGGTTGCCGACGGCCAGGCTGCTGGAGGAACTGGCCGAGTAATCGTTTCGTCGCAGTCGGTACGTAAAACGGACTTCCCTACGAATATGGTGTACGGGCTCGGCATCGTCGTCGCCGCAGAGGAGTCACAGGAGTCCCGTGTTCCGCAGTCGTCCCATCCGTTCCGCGTTCGCCGCCGCCGGCCTCGTTCTGCTGGCCTCGGTCCTGGTGGGCTGCGGGGACGCCGGGGAGCTGGAGGGCGCGGGCTCGACGCCGACCGCGATCAGCCCGGACCGGCTCTGGCCCGGTCTGACCCCCGCCGCCAGTCCGGCCTTCGACATCGGCGAGGTGGAAACCGAGGTCGTGAAGGGCGTCACCGTGCCGGACGGCGACATCCGCAAGGTGGACCCGGTCGCGGTCGTGCGCGCGGAGATCGCCGCCGCCCCGGGCGACTACACCGACGGCGCCTACGACGAGACCGCCCGCCGGATGGCCGACTGCGGCAAGAGCGGCGAGGAAGGGGCCAGGTGTCCCGTCCTCAAGGCGTACTACCGCGACCTCACCGGTGACGGCAAGGAGGACATGACGCTGGGCTTCCGGCAACTGCCCGGCAATCTGACCGCCGTCCGCGTCTACACCGTCCGCGGCGACGGACTGATGAAGGTCATGTCCTACGAGGACGCCGTCAGCGGGGTCGAGCTCGCCGGGCGGTCCGTGATCATCCGCGCTCCGTCGGAGGTCGCCGGCTACGAGTACCGGCTCCAGTGGACCTGGGATCAGCAACAGCAGGCCATGCTGCTCACCCATGACGAGATGCTGCGCATCGGCGGCGGTCGGAAGCGCTCCGCGCAGCCGTCCACGTCGGCCGCATCACCGCAGCCGTCCGCTTCGGCCGCGTCACCGTCGTCAGCCTCGTCTCGCTCTGTTCCGTCCGGCTCCGCGAGCGGCCGATGAGGCTCGCGCTTCCCTCGTGGGCCGGCACGCTCGCCGCGAAGGCCGCCGCCTTCATCACCGTGATGTGCTGCGCGCTGGCCGCCCTGCTCGGCGTCCTGGTGCATGTGTCGGTGACCAACCAGACCGTCGGCCAGGCCCGCGAACTCGCGCTGTCCCGGCTGACGGACGCGACGGCCGCGTTCGAGGCGGGGGACACGCTCGGGCGGGGCGCGAGCCTCGATCCGGCGGGACTGCCCGGCTCACTGCGATCGCTGGCGGTGGCCGGGGAGCGCGGCACGATGGTCGCCGACGATCACGGGCGCCCGACGATGTGGGCGGCGGGTCCGGCGGAGGGCGGGCGCGCCCTCGCGGTCGCCGTCGACTACTCGCAGAGCGCCCGCACCATCGAGGCGCTCGACACCGCGATCCTGTGGTCGTCCGCGCTGGCGATCGGGGCGACCCTGCTCGTCGGCGCCCTCGCCGTGACCCGGGTGACCCGTCGGCTGCACACCACCGCGCAGGTCGCCCGGCGGATCACCGCCGGCGACCTCGACGCGCGCGTGGACGACCGCCGCGCCCGGGACCCGGGTCGGCCCCAGGACGAGGTGGCCGCCGTCGCCGTCGCGCTCGACTCCATGGCCACCTCGCTGCAGGGCAAGCTGCTGAGCGAGCAGCGGTTCACCGCCGATGTCGCGCACGAGCTGCGCACCCCGCTGACCGGGCTGCACGCGGCCGCCGAACTGCTGCCGCCGGGACGGCCGACGGAGCTGGTGCGCGACCGGGTCGCGGCGCTGCGCACGCTCACCGAGGACCTGCTGGAGATCTCCCGGCTGGACACCGGGCGTGAGCGGCTGGAGCTGGACGCCGAGGAACTGGGCGTGCTGGCGGTGCGGGTGGTACGGGCGGCGGAGGCGTCCGGCGGGTCGGGGGCGGCGGACACGTCAGGGGCCTGCCTTCCGAGCGGGGCCGAGGTCAGGGTCGTCCGGGACGCGCGCGTGGAGACCGATCGGCGGCGCCTCGAACGGGTGCTGGGGAACCTGCTCGCCAACGCGCACCGGCACGGGCGGTCGCCCGTCGTGCTGACGGTCGACGGTCCCGTCGTCACCGTGCGGGACCACGGTGACGGCTATCCGGAGTACCTCCTCACCCACGGGCCGCAGCGGTTCCGTACGGAGGGCGGGGCGAGGGGGCACGGGCTCGGGCTGACGATCGCGGTCGGTCAGGCGGAGGTGCTGGGCGCTCGGCTGACGTTCACGAACGCGCCGGACGGCGGTGCGGTGGCCACGCTGACGCTCCCTCAGACGCCTCCTGCCGTGAGCGTCCTCCCCGATGGCTCAGCGTGACGGGCGACACGCGCGAAGCACTCCTAATGTGGCGATTAGTCAGCTTCACCCTCTTCATGGAGGTATCGCCATGTCCGCCACGTCCCTGCGCTCCCCCCTCACCCGCCTCGCCATAGTCACCGCGGCGGGCGCCCTCGCGGCCACCGCGGCCGTCACCCCGGCCCTCGCCGACGACGGCGACGGCACCACCGGCACCGGCACGGCCGCCCAGCAGAGCGGCACCGGCACCGCCCCACAGCAGAGCGGCACCGGCTCATACGACTGGCAGAGCCAGGCGGGCGGCAGCGGCCAGACCGGCCAGAGCGGCCAAAGCACGCAGGCGGGCCAGACCGGCCAAAGCGCACAGGCGGGCCAGGGGACTCAGACGGGTCAGACCGGCCAGGGGACTCAGACGGGTCAGACCGGCCAGGGCAACCCCACGGGTCAGGGCACGCAGACGGGCCAGGGGAACCAGACGGGTCAGGGGAACCAGACGGGTCAGGGCACTCAGGCGGGTCAGGGGAACCAGGCAGGCCAGGGGAACCAGGCGGGTCAGGGCACTCAGGCTGGCCAGGGCCAGGCAGGTCAGGGCACTCAGACCGGGCAGAGCAACCAGACCGGCCAAGGCACCCAAGCCGGCCAGGCCAACCAGACCGGCCAAGGCACGCAGACCGGCCAGACCGGCCAGGGCAACCCCACGGGTCAGGGCGCACAGACCGGTCAGGGGAACCAGACCGGCCAAGGCACCCAAGCCGGCCAGGCCAACCAGAGCGGCCAAGGCACGCAGACCGGCCAGACCGGCCAGGGCAACCCCACGGGTCAGGGCGCGCAGACCGGTCAGGGGAACCAGGCGGGTCAGGGCACTCAGACCGGCCAGGGCAACCAGACCGGGCAGAGCAACCAGGCGGGCCAGGGCAACCAGGCCGGGCAGGGCACGCAGTCGGGTCAGACCGGCCAAGGCAGCAACCAGAGTGGCCAGACCGGGCAGGGCAATCAGAGCACCCAGACAGGGCAGACCGGCCAGACAGGTCAGACCGGTCAGACCGGGAACTGGCAGTCCGGCGGGGGCAATGTCTCGCAGTCCGGTGGTGGGAGCGACTGGCAGGCCGGGGGTGACGGTGGTGACTGGCAGTCCGCCGGCGGTGGTGACTGGCAGTCGGGGGGAAGCGGTGACTGGGAGTCAGGGGGTGGTGGTGACTGGGAGTCCGGGGGTGACGGTGGTGACTGGCAGTCCGGCGGCGGCGGTCGTCCCGACGACCACAACGACTCCCGTACCTACCGCGGACGCGTGACCGCGAGCGAACTGCTGCTGCGCAGCAGGCCGACCCGCGCCAGTCAGGTGATCCGCGTCGCGTATCGCGGCGAGGTCGTCTCGATCTTCTGCAAGACCTCCGGGCAGAACGTCCAGGGCAACTCCCTCTGGTACCTCCTCACGGACGGCACCTGGGCCTGGGGCTCGGCGCGCTACATCGACAACATCGGGGCGGCGCCGCGCTGGTGCTGACACGCAAACACCTTCAAGGCTCACAAGGAGCCCTATTTGGGTAAGTTCCGGACATGACGAAAGTGGGAGCAGGGCCGGGAACCGGGACCACTGTCGCGGCGGCGGACGCGCCCGCACCCGCGGTGCGCCTCCTCCGGCGCCGTGGCGTCGAACTCGCCCTCATCGTCCTGGCCGTCCTGCTCTCGGTGTACGGGTACTGCGCGGTCGGCCTCGCGAAGAACGGCACCGTCCCGCCCGGCGCCGCCGGTTACGGCGCCGGGCTCGGCGTGCTCGCGCTGCTCGCGCATCTCGCGGTGCGGCTGCGCGCGCCCTGCGCCGATCCGCTCCTCCTCCCCATCGCCGTGCTGCTCAACGGGATCGGCCTCGTGCTGATCTACCGGCTGGACCTGGAGACGCCGGGCGACCGGGCCGCGCCCACCCAACTGGTGTGGTCGACGGTCGGGGTGGCCCTGTTCATCGTGGTCGTCGTCGCGTTGCGCGACCACCGGGTGCTGCAGCGGTACGCGTACGTGTGCGTGGTCGCCGCGCTCGCTCTCCTCATCCTCCCGATCCTCTTCCCGGCCGTGAACGGGGCCCGCATCTGGATCCGGATCGCCGGCTTCTCCATCCAGCCGGGTGAGTTCGCGAAGGTGCTGCTCGCGGTGTTCTTCGCCGCGTACCTGGCCGCCAACCGCACCGCGCTGGCGTACTCGGGCCGCCGGATCTGGCGCTTCTCGCGCATGCAACTGCCCACCGGGCGCGTCCTCGGCCCGATCGTCGCGATCTGGCTGCTGAGCGTCGGCGTGCTGGTCCTGGAGCGGGACCTCGGCACGTCGCTGCTGTTCTTCGGGCTGTTCGTCGTCATGCTCTACGTCGCCACCGGCCGCACCGGCTGGATCGCCGTCGGTCTGCTGCTCGCCTCGCTCGGCGCGGTCGCCGTCGGCCGTCTGGAGCCGCATGTGCACAGCAGGGTGGAGGACTGGCTGCACCCGTTCGCGTCGATCGAGGCCGGTCAGGGGCCCAATCAGCTCGCGCAGTCGCTGTTCTCCTTCGCGGCGGGCGGGGTGTTCGGCACCGGGCTGGGGCTCGGCCACTCCATCCTGATCGGCTTCGCCGCGAAGTCGGACTTCATCCTGGCGACGGCGGGCGAGGAACTGGGGCTGGCGGGGCTGTCGGCGCTCTTCCTCCTCTACGGGCTGCTGGTCGAACGCGGCTACCGGGTGGGGCTGTCCCTGCGGGATCCCTTCGGACGGCTGCTGGCGACGGGCCTCGCCTCGATCGTGGCGCTCCAGGTGTTCGTGATCGCCGGCGGGGTGACCGGGCTGATCCCGCTGACCGGCATGGCGATGCCGTTCCTCGCGCAGGGCGGCTCGTCGGTCGTCACCAACTGGGCGATCGTGGCGCTGCTGATCCGGGTGAGCGACTCGGCGAGACGGCCGCACATGGAACCGCCCAGGGAACCGCCCATAGAGCCCTCCATGGAATCGTCCGGGAAGTCGACGATCGAATCGTTCGACGATCCTCGTCGTGAACCGTTCGACAAGAACCTCCGGAGGCCCGCGTGACCCGGCACATCCGGCACGCCGCCGTCTTCTGCGCTCTGCTGCTGGTGGCGCTCCTGGTCAACGCCGCGCGCGTCCAGGTCGTCCGGTCCGGGAGCTACGACGACAATCCGGCCAACCGGCGTGACTCCATCGCCCGTTACGCCCAGCCGCGCGGCGACATCCTGGTCGATGACGATCCGGTCACCGGGTCCCGGGACACCGGGGAGCAGTTGCGCTACGAGCGCACGTATCTCGACGGGCCGTTGTACGCGCCGGTGACCGGCTTCGCCTCGCAGGTCTACGGGACGACGTTCCTGGAGCACGCCGGGGACGAGGTGCTGTCCGGGTCCGATCCGCGGCTCTCGCCGTTCCCGCTGTGGAACGACGTCACGCACGGCCGGCCGGCCGGCGGCAACGTGGTGACGACGCTGAACCGGCATGCCCAGTGGGCGGCCTACGAGGGGCTGGGCGGGCGCAAGGGCGCGGTGGCGGCGGTGGAGCCGGCGACGGGGCGGGTGCTGGCGCTGGTGTCGAGTCCGTCGTACGACCCGGCCGTGCTGTCCGGGAACGACGCGGGGGCGGAGCGGGCCTGGGCGCGGCTCAACGGCGATCCGGACAAGCCGATGCTGAACCGGGCGGTGCGGCAGACGTATCCGCCTGGTTCGACGTTCAAGGTGGTCACCGCGGCGGCGGCGCTGGACGCGGGGGTGATCACGGACCTCGACGCGGCGACCCGCTCCCCCGCCCCCTACCGGCTGCCCGGCACGACGACGCGCCTGACCAACGAGGGCGACGGCTGCGAGGACGCTCCGCTGCGGGAGGCGTTCCGGTGGTCGTGCAACACGGTGTTCGCGAAGCTCGGTGTGGACACGGGGCTGGCGCACATGACGCGGACGGCGCAGGCGTTCGGCTTCAACGACGTGGATGTGCGGATCCCGTTCGCGGTCGCGCCGAGCACCTTCGACACCTCGCTCGACAAGGCGCAGTTGGCGCTGTCCTCGATCGGCCAGTACAACACCCGGGCGACCCCGCTGCAGATGGCGATGGTGTCGGCGGCGGTGGCCAACGGGGGGCTGGTGCGCACGCCGTATCTGGTGGAGCGGACGACGCGGAAGAGCGGGGCGACGGTGGCGACGGCCGGTTCCCGTCCGGTCCGCCAGGCGATGTACCCCTCGACGGCGCGGCGGCTGCGCGAGCTGATGGAGGACGTGGTGCGGGAGGGCACCGGCACGAACGCGGCGATCCCCGGCGCGGTCGTCGGCGGCAAGACCGGCACCGCCCAGCACGGCATCGGCAACGCCGGGACGCCGTACGCCTGGTTCGTGTCCTGGGCGCAGGGCGAGCGGGACATGGAGCCGAGGGTCGCGGTCGCGGTGGTGGTGGAGGACGGGTCGGCGCGCCGCGGGGACATCACCGGCGGCGGGATGGCGGCGCCGATCGCCAGAGCGGTGATGGAGGCGGTGCTCAACTCGTGAGACGGGGGCTTCCGGGACTGTACAGGAGCGTTCTACGGTTCGCCCATGACTGATGCCAGCGCCGAAATCGTCCCGGAAGCCGCCCCTGAGACCGCCGCTGGAACCGCCTCCGCAGCCGTTCCCGACGCAGCCTTCGAGCTTGCCCAGGTCAACATCTCGCGCCTCAAGTTTCCTTTGGATTCCGACGAGTTGAAGCCTTTCGTCGACGCCCTCGATCCGGTCAACGCCGACGCCGACGCGGCGGACGGATTTGCGTGGCGGCTGCAGTCCGAGGAGGGCAACGCGACGGACATCAGCTTCTTCGGCGACGACTGGCTGATCGTCAACATGTCGGTGTGGCGGGACGCGAACGCCCTGACCACGTACATGTACCAGGGCGGGCACCGAGAGATCATGTCCCGCCGACGGGAGTTCTTCGAGCGGGTCGCGGAGTCGATGACGACCCTGTGGTGGGTGCCGGCCGGTCACCGTCCGACGGTCGCGGAGGCCGAGTCCCGCCTGCTCCATCTGCGCACCAACGGCCCGACCCCGTACGCCTTCACCCTGCGCACCTCGTTCCCGCCCCAGGGCGCGGAACCGGTCGCCTTCACGATCCCGGAGGACCTGGGCTGCTCGGTCTAGCCGGCCGGTCGTCGGCGGTCAGCCGCGTCGGCGGTTGATGTCGGTGAGGTCGATCTCGATCAAGAAGGGCACGGCCACGCTGAGCTGATGGTGGTAGATCCCGGTCGGGACGTACCTCTTGGTGGCGAGGTCGAGTTCGTAGACGTACACCACGGGCAAGCCGCCGTCCTTCTCCTCGACGCGCCAGTGGTGACGGATGCCCGCAGCCGCGTACTTCAAGGGCTTGACGTGGCGGTCGCGGTCCCGCGAGTCCCCCGAGGCGATCTCCACCGCGAGGACGACGTCGTCGGGGTGAAGCCGGTTCTGCAGGGGCCCGGCGTCCGCGTCCGCGCGAACCGCCAGGACGTCGGGCTCCGGGCGGTTGCGCTCGTCCAGCCTGACGGTGAACTCGCGGTAGATGTCGAACTCGTCCGGCACTTGTTCCAGCAGGGCGTGCTCCACCAGACGCAGGGTGCGCATGTGGAAACGGGTCTGCGGACTCACGAAAACGAGGCTCCCGTCGATCAGCTCCGTGTGCGGAGGCAGGTTCGGGAGCCGATCCAGGTCCTCCGCCACCCAGCCGCTCTGTGGCGGGCGAGGCCACTCGTAGTCCTCATCCAGCCCGTACTCGCGTCCGGTGCTCATGGTTGCTCCCATGCGGTGGAGCCTGGCAGGCGTCGCCGCGTGCCCAGCGGAGTACGCCGATCCGCCACCTCGAAGAGTGATCATGGCGCAGGCATTGACGCCCTTGCTGACAAGCAGTCTCATAAGAGCCATGACGACGACCCTCACCGATGCCGACGCGCTCGCCGGGCTGCGGGACGCGCTGGGCCTGCTCAAGGACCGGGAGCAGGTGGCCGAACGGCTGCTCGCGTCCGCCGCCAAGCACTCCTTCGACCCGGACGAGGAGTTGGACTGGGACGCCCCCTTCGAGGACGGCAAGTGGTTCTGGCCGCCGGAGCTGGTGTCGCTGTACGACACGCCGATATGGCGGCGGATGAGCGAGGAGCAGCGGATCCTGCTGTCCCGGCACGAGGCCGCCGCGCTCGCCTCGCTGGGGATCTGGTTCGAGATCATCCTCATGCAGCTGCTGGTGCGGCACATCTACGACAAGGCGGCGACGAGCGCGCATGTGCGCTACGCGCTGACCGAGATCGAGGACGAGTGCCGGCACTCGAAGATGTTCGCCCGGCTGATCACCCGCGGCGAGACGCCCTGGTACCCGGTGAGCCGCGCCCACCAGAACCTGGGCCGCCTGTTCAAGACGATCTCCACCACCCCCGGCTCGTTCACCGCGACCCTGCTCGGCGAGGAGGTCCTCGACTGGATGCAGCGGCTGACCTTCGCCGACGAGCGGGTGCAGCCGCTGGTCCGGGGCGTCACCCGGATCCATGTCGTGGAGGAGGCCCGGCATGTGCGCTACGCCCGCGAGGAGCTGCGCCGGCAGATGGTGACCGCGCCGCGGTGGTCCCAGGAGTTCACCAGGGTCACGTCGGGTGAGTTCGCGCGGGTGTTCTCGGTGGCGTTCGTGAATCCGGAGGTCTACACGAACGTCGGACTGGACCGGCGCGAGGCGATCGCGCAGGTGCAGGCGAGCGGGCACCGGCGGGAGGTCATGCAGTCGGGAGCGAAGCGGCTGACGGACTTCCTGGACGACATCGGCGTGCTGCGCGGGGTGGGACGGCGGCTGTGGCAGTCCTCGGGGCTGCTTGCATAGGGCAACGAACCCGGGGCGACCGGACTACGCTGCAACCATGCCCCCCGCCGCCCCCGCCTACCGTCGGCTCAGCGTCGAGGAGCGCCGCAGTCAGCTGCTCGACGCCGCGCTCTCGCTGTTCGCCCACCGCGTCCCCGAGGACGTCTCGCTGGACGACGTGGCGGAGGCCGCCGGGGTGTCCCGGCCGTTGGTCTACCGGTACTTCCCCGGCGGCAAGCAGCAGCTCTACGAGGCCGCGCTGCGCTCCGCCGCCGAGGAGTTGCGGCACTGTTTCGGCGAGCCGCTGGAGGGTCCGCTCCTCCCCCGGCTGGCCCGCGCCCTCGACCGGTACCTCACGTTCGTCGGCCGCCACGACGCCGGCTTCAGCGCCCTGCTCCAGGGCGGCAGCGTCGTCGAGACGTCCCGGACGACGGCCATCGTGGACGGCGTCCGCCGGGCCGCCGCCGAGCACATCTACCGCCATCTGGGGGTCGCCGATCCCGGGCCGCGGCTCCGGATGACCGTGCGGATGTGGATCACCGCGGTCGAGGCGGCCTCGCTGATCTGGCTCGACGAGGACCAGCAGCCGCCCGCCGACGAGCTGCGGGACTGGCTGGTCGACCAGTTCGTCGCCGCCCTGACGGTGACCGCGGCCCGGGACCCGCAGACCGCCGAGCTGCTCCGGGATGCGCCGACCGCGCGGACCTGATCGACACTGGTGGCGTGAAGAGCGAAGACACCCCCTTCGAGGGCGGGCCCATGGACGGCCGGGTGCTGTCCGTGCTGCTGGGCCCCACCGGCCACCCGCCGAAGACGTACCGGATCCCCGTCCCCGACGCGGCCGGCGGACCGCCCACCGTCCTGGTCTACCGGCGCGTGCCCCGCGGCCACAGCAAGAAGCTCGGACTGCCCCAGGGCTGGAAGTACGAGTTCGACCCCGAGGGGAAGAAGAGCGGCCGACCACGCTGGCCCTGGTCCAAGCCGGACGCCACGCCGGGCCGGCCGCGGGACGACGCCGACGAGTGAGCGCGTTGCGCCGAACCGCGCACCCGGCGCGCGGGCCGCGCACCCGCGTCCGATGCTCGCCCTGCGGGATGGAGGGGCCACCCCGCAGCGGAGGTGATGACGTGTCAGGAAGACTGCTGCGTCTGGCCGGTACGGTCGGGGCGGCGGCGCTCGCCGCACAGGCCGTCCTGCCCCCCGGGCTCGCCCTGGCCGCACCGGAGCCGCCGGAGCCCGCCGAACGGACCGTCGCCGAGCCACGGACCCCGGACCCGGCCGAACCCGAACCGGCGGCCACCGCGCCGGAGTCGTCGGCGCCGGAGTCGTCGGTGCCGGGGGCAGCGCCGGTGGCCGGGGCGGGGGCCCGGGAACCGGGTGAACCGTCGGCTACCGAGGCGAAGGGCCCGGGCGGACGGACCGTGGCCGAGTTGCTGACGGAGCTTCAGCAGCTGTACCGGGAGGCCGAACAGGCCACCGAGGCCTTCAACGCCACCGAGGAGCGGCTGAAGCGGCGGCGGGCCGAGACCCGGCGGCTGGACGCCGAACTGGCGAAGGCCCGGCTCACGCTGCAGGACAGCCGGGGCGCGGCCGGCCGGCTGGCCCGCGAGCAGTACCAGGGCAGCACCGGCGCCGACATCTCGTCCTACGTACGGCTGCTGTTCGCCCGCGATCCGCAGCACGCTCTCGACCAGGGCCAGGTGATCGGCCGGCTGGCGCGCTCGCGGGCCGAGACGGTCGGACGGCTGGAGAGCGGCGAACGCCGGGCGGACGGGCTGGCGCGCGCGGCCCGCGCCGCCCTCGACGACCAGCTCACCCTCGCGGAGCGCAGGAAGAAGGAGCGCGACGGCGTCGACCGGCGGCTGGCCGACGTCGAGGGGCTGCTGGCCTCGCTCACCGCCGAACAGCTCGCCGCCCTCGCCGCGTTGGAGAAGAAGGGGGTCGCGCGGGCGCAGGAGGAGCTGATGGCGTCCGGCGCGATCGGCGAGGACGGCAAGCCGCGCAAGCCGTCGAAGGAGGGCGGGCGGGCCGTGCGGTACGCGCTGCGGCAGCTCGGCAAGCCGTACGAATGGGGCGCCGAGGGCCCGAGGACGTACGACTGCTCGGGTCTGACGTCCGAGGCGTGGGGGCACGCCGGGACGCCGATCCCCCGGACCAGCGAGGAGCAGTGGGCCCGGCTGCCGAGAGTCCCCCTCGATCAGCTGCGCCCCGGCGACCTGGTGGTCTACTTCCCCGAGGCCACGCACGTGGCGATGTACCTGGGCAGGGGCGAGGTGGTCCAGGCGCCGAGGACCGGGGAGAAGGTCAAGGTCTCCCCGATCGCGTCCTTCCCGGTCCTGGGCGCCGTGCGCCCGGACGGCCCGGTCAACCCGGACGGCCCGGACGGCCCGGCTTATGCCCCGGCGACCTCTGCCAGATAGGCGCCCGTCTTCTCCGGCTCGTAGAAGAAGTTCTCGAGGTCGGCCGGGTCGTCGAAGGCATTGGCGAAACGGTTCGCCACCGGCGGCAGCTGGCCCGCCGCGCCGAGCAGGTTCACCACGTGCTCCGGCGGCGGCGACAGCATGGCGTTGGTCCACTTGGTGACGTGCTGGGCGGTGTCCCAGTACCGGTCGAAGGTGGCCCGCATCCACTCCTCGTCGAACTCCTTCTCACCGCGCTCCAGGATCGAGGCGAGATAGGCGGCCGCGCACTTGGACGCGGAGTTCGAACCCTGCCCGGTGAGCGGGTCGTTGGCGACGACGACGTCCGCGACGCCCAGCACGAGGCCGCCGCCCGGCAGCCGGCCGATGGGGTTGCGGACGGTCGGCGCGTAGCGGCCGGCCAGCGTGCCGCCCGCATCGGTCAGTTCGACGTTCGTGGCGCGGGCGTACTCCCACGGCGTGAACTTCTCCATGAGTTCCAGGGTCAGGGAGAGGTGCTTCGCCGGGTCCTTGACGCCGTTGAAGACGTCCAGCGGGCCGCCGGGTATGCCCTCCCAGAAGAGGATGTCGGCGCGTCCCGAGGTGGTGAACGTCGGCATGACGAAGAGCTCGCCCACGCCGGGGACGAGGTTGCAGCGGACGGCCTCCATGTCCGGGTGCTCGGGGCGCGGGCCCAGACCGTGGACGTAGGAGACGGCGAGGGCGCGCTGCGGCTCGGCGTACGGGGAGCGCTCGGGGTCGCGGCCGAACATCGACACCAGTTCGCCCTTGCCGGCCGAGACCAGGACGAGGTCGTAGGCGCGGGAGAAGTAGTCGAGGTCGGAGACGGCCGCGCCGTGGATGACGAGCTGGCCGCCGCGCTGGGCGAAGGTCTCCATCCAGCCGGCCATCTTCACCCGCTGGTCGACGGACTGCGCGAAGCCGTCGAGGGTGCCGACCCAGTCGATGACGCGCTGGGTGGGGCCCGGGTCGTGCGAGCCGGGCGCGGCGAGCGAGATGCCGAGTCCGGCGATCTTCGGGGCCTGGGACTCCCAGAAGTTCAGCTGGAGATCGCGCTCGTGCTGCAGCGCCGTGTGGAACATGCACTGCGTCGACATGACCCGTCCGGCGCGGATCTCGTCCGCCGTCCGGTTGGACATCAGGGTGACCTCGTACCCGTGCGACTGGAGGCCAAGGGCGAGCTGGAGACCGGACTGGCCGGCTCCGACGACGAGTATCTTCCGCATGCGGGGAACGTCTCCTACTCGGGGGTTTCGTCGAGCGCGTGGCCCACCAGGGCCAAGAGGGTCTCGATCACCGAGATCCGGCGCCGCGCATCCATGATCATGACAGGTATGTGCGCGGGGATGGTGAGCGCCTCCCGCACGTCGTCCGGCTCGAACTGCTCGCTGCCGTCGAAGTGGTTGACGCCGACGACGTAGGGCAGTCCGCAGCTCTCGAAGTAGTCCAGCGCGGGGAAGCAGTCCTTCAGCCGGCGGGTGTCGGCGAGGACGACCGCGCCGATCGCGCCGCGCACCAGGTCGTCCCACATGAACCAGAACCGCTGCTGGCCCGGCGTGCCGAACAGGTAGAGCACGAGGTCGTCGTCGAGCGTGAGGCGGCCGTAGTCCATGGCGACCGTGGTGGTGGTCTTCTCGGGCGTGCCGGTGAGGTCGTCGGTCTCCTCGCTGGCCTCGGTCATCAGCGCCTCCGTCTGGAGGGGCTCGATCTCCGAGACGGTGCCGACGAGGGTGGTCTTGCCGACGCCGAAGCCGCCCGCGACCACGATCTTCGTCGCGATGGGGGCGCGGGTGCGGTCCAGCTGCCAGGGCTGCAGGGGCTCGTCGGGTTCGACGGGCGGGGTGACGCCAACGGAGGAGGCGGCGTCAGAGACGACGGAGTCCACTCAGCACCCTTTCCAGCAGAGCGCGGTCGGGACGGCCCGTACCGTGGGCGGTACCGGTGCCGTACACACGGATCTTTCCCTGGTCCGCGAGGTCGCTGAGGAGTACCCGGACCACGCCGAGCGGCATCTTCAGCAGCGCGGCGATCTCGGCCACCGTGCGCATCCGGCGGCACAGTTCGACGATGGCCAGCAGCTCCGGCATCACCGCCGACTTCAACGAGCCGTTCGTCAGTTCCCGGCGCTCCTCGGGGGCTTCGAGGGCCGCCACGAAGGTCTCCACGAGGAGGACGTGCCCGAAGCGGGTGCGGCCGCCGGTGAGCGAGTAGGGGCGCACCCGGGCGGGCTTGCGGTCGCCGCCGCGGACGGGGAGCTGCTGCCTGGCGTTCTCGGGACGTGTGCTCATCGGACGCTCCCGGCCGACTCCGACTCGGGTTGCGACCCGGACTCGGCGGCTTCCAGGGATTTCCTGAGCTCGCTGCGGAGTTCCGGGGTCAGGACGTGTCCGGCGCGGCCCACGAAGAGGGCCATGTGGTAGGCCACCACGCTCATGTCGCAGTCGGCGGAGCCGTGCACGCCGAGGAGCGAGCCGTCGCTGATCGACATGACGAAGAGACTGCCCTCCGCCATCGCGATCATGGTGTGCTTCACCCCGCCGAACGCCATGAGCTTGGCGGCGCCGATGGTGAGGCTGCCGATGCCGGAGACGATGGTCGCGAGGTCGGCGGAGGAGCCGCGCGGGCCGGAAGGTTTCGTCTCACGGGGCTGACGTGCCTGATCGTTTCGGCCTGGGTCCGAGGACAGCAGGAGCAGACCGTCGGAGGAGACGACCGCGACGGACTGGATGCCGGGCACTTCCTCCACGAGGTTCGTCAACAGCCAGTGCAGGTTTCGGGCTTCACTGCTCAGTCCGAAGGTACTGGGCGCGGTCAACTGCTTGCCTCCTCGACTGTGCCCCCCGTGTCATCTTCGGCGTGTGCGTGTGCTTCTTGAGCTTTGTGGGACACCTGAGCCGACGGGACCTTGTTCTGGCCCGTCCGTTCGGCGATCTCCGCTTCCACCTCGCGGTAGCCGGCCTGCGCGCCCTGACGGAATCCGCCCAGCCGGCGGCGGAGGGCGTCCGCGTCGACGGAACCGGTCCGCTGACGCGGGGCTTGGGCGGGTGCGGTGATCTTGGGGGTGCGCTTGGGGAGGCCCTTGTCGGTGACGGGCTCCACGGTCGCGTCCGGTGCGTCCAGGGCGTCCAGGCCGTCCGGGACGCGGCTGTGCTCGGCGCTGCTGTCGTCACCGCCGTCTTCGGGGTGGGGCGCGGCCGCCGGTTCCGGTGCCGGGGTCGGCAGCAGGAGTTCCATGGTGGTCTCGGCTGCCGATTCCGGGGCCGGGGCCGGCTCCGGGGTCGGCTCCGGGGTCTCCGCCTGGCGTGCCGTCTGCTCCGCCAGGGCGATCAGCGGGTCCGTGGACTTGGCACGGCCCGGCAGGACGTTGGAGTTGGCCTCCGCGTCGGCGCCGGGCAGGGTGAAGCTCTGGTTGGCGGCCGAGGCCGGGACCGCCGAGGGGAGCGCGGCGGCCGGGGCCGCGGCCAGGAGCGGGTTCGGCAGGACGACGACCGCGGCCACCCCGCCCTGCTTCTGCTCGCGCAGGCGCACCCGCACGCCGTGCCGGTGGGCGAGCCGGGCCACCACGTACAGACCGAGGCCGAGACCCTCGTCGCCCTCCTGGTCGTAGGGCGTCTCGGGGTCGAAGGCGGCGAGGCGGGCGTTGAGCCGGTCCATCCGCTCCTCGGCCATGCCGATGCCCTCGTCCTGGACGGAGAGCATGACCTCGCCGTTCTCCAGGAGCCAGCCGGAGATCTCGACGGGCAGGTCCGGCGGGGAGAACGCGGTGGCGTTCTCCATGAGTTCGGCCAGCAGATGGCTCAGGTCGTCCGCGGCGAAGCCGGCCACGTGCGCGTGCGGGGGCAGCGCGGCGATCCGTACGCGCTCGTAGCGCTCGATCTCGCTGACCGCCGCGCGGACCACGTCCACCAGCGGGATCGGGCCCGCGTGCTGCTGGACGTGTTCGGTGCCGGCCAGGACCAGCAGGTTCTCGCTGTGGCGGCGCATGACCGTGGCGAAGTGGTCGAGCTTGAAGAGCGTGGCCAGCCGGTCGGGGTCCTGTTCGCGCTCCTCCAGGCCCTCGATGACGGCGAGTTGGCGCTCGACCAGGCCGAGGGTGCGCAGCGCGAGGTTGACGAAGGTGCTGCTGATGCTGTCCCGCAGGCCGTCCAACTGGGAGGCCGAGTCGGTGAGTTCGGCGCGCAGCTCCTCGCGGGCGTCGGCCATCCGCTGGCGCTGCCCGACCAGGTGCTTGCGGTCGGACTCCAGGGTGGCGACGCGTTCGTGGAGGGCCGCGGCGTGCTCGTGCAGGGCGTTGACGGAGCGGACGACCTGGGCGAACTCGTCGTTGCGGCCGGTGAACCTGACCGGTTCCTCGGCGGCCGGGTTCTCGGCCTGCGCGAGCCGTGCCGAGCCCCGGCGCAGCACGGCCAGCGGGCGGGTGAGGCTGCGCGCCATGCCGGTGGCGACGACGACGGCGAGCAGCATCAGCGCGCCGAGGAGGGTGACCCGCAGCTCCAGGTCGGTGACGTCGTCGTCCCGCAACTGGGCGAGGTGTTCGGTGCGCTTGCCGTAGAGGGAGGACTCGACGCCGCGCATCTGGTCGACCCGGGCGGAGAGCGCGGCGTCCAGTTTCTTGACGCTGGTGTCGAGTTCGGCGCCGCTGAGTTCGGGCTGGTCGGTGAGGGACGCGAGGTAGGCCTCGGCGGCGTCGACGTCGCCGCCGGTGACCGTGGAGTCGTACGAGTCGACCGCGTCCTGCGGCGCGCCCTCGCGGAAGTCGGCGAGGGCTGCGTCGGAGCGCAGCCGGGCCTGCTGCGCGGCGGCGGTGAGGGCGTCGCGCTGCTTGGCGTCGGCCTTGGAGGAGACCTTCTCGGTGGTCTCGCGGCCGGTGAGGGGGTCGTAGTCGGTCTCGGTCCGCGTCGGCACGTTCAGCGCGGCGAGGAGCAGTCCCCGGGCCGCGGAGGCCTGTTGGACGGCGGTGTCGAGTTCGGCGAGGGCGTAGGCGCCGGAGCCCGCGCGGGGCGGCATCTGCTCGGCGAGCCGGTCGACGAGGACGTGGAGGGCGGTGATGGCCCGGGAGTACGCCTCGTGCGCCTGGATGGCGGAGGTCTTGCCGGTGAGGGCGGACTGCCGCACGGTCGCGACGGAGCCGAGGGCCTCGCGCAGCGCGGCGGAGACCTCGGTCTCGGTGGTCAGTTCGCGCACCTGCCGGTCCACCCGGGCGCTGCCCTCGGCGGTGGGCGCCTTGGACTTCATCCGGCCGGCCGCGACATAGGTGGTGACCTCGTCGCGTTCGTCGGCGAGGGACTGGGCGAGGGCGAGGGCGTCCTGGGTCTGTTCGGCCAGGGTGACCAGGTCCTGGGCGTCCTTCAACTGGCCGGAGGCGGCCAGGATCGAGGGGGCGCCGGCCCCGGCGATCGCGGCGGCCACCACGGCCACCCCGACGATCAGCCGGTTGCGTACGTGGGTCGGACGGCCCTTGCCGACAGGGGTGCGCTCCGCGCCCCCCTCGGAGGCCGTCTGCCTGCCTGTACGCCGAGGCCGCGTCTTCTGCACCGGTGCTCGCATTCCTGACTCGTGTACCCATGGGCCGGATGTGACGCTCCGTCAACTGGCGCGTACGTCCGGTACGGCTCCCGACCCTCCCAGTGCCGGTGGACAGGGGCCGCGCATCGCTTGCCCCGCCACCCGAAGGAGTGAACATCGGAGTCGAGTGGGCGGGCAAGTTCCTCCGGCGCGCGCAGCGGCCTTGTGCGGCAGGCCGGTTGGACGTGGGCGACGGGCTTTGACAGTATTCGCCGCCACGTCTTCCCGGAGTACTGCATTCCCGCCCAAAGCGCCCGTCTGACCTGCGGCGGCGCAACCGTTCCGCGAGCAATGCCGTCCTTTTGCGAAGACTGTGAGGGGGTCGTGCAGACTGGCCGAATGCGTACGGAACTTGTGTCGGAGGCCGGCGATCGGGCGCGCCCCAACGAGGACTTCGCGAGTGTCGGGCTTTCCGCCTCCGGTCAGGGCGGTTCGCTCGTCGTGCTGGACGGGGTGACCCCGCCGAAGGGTGATGCGGGCTGTCTGCATTCGGTCCCCTGGTTCACCGCGCGGCTGGGCGGCGCGCTGACCGAACTGACCGTTTCACTCACGGATGTTCCGCTGGCCGAGACGCTTGCGCTGGCCATCGCGCGTACCGCCGAGGCCCATGCCGACACCTGTGACCTTTCTCACCCACGCACGCCTCAGGCCACAGTGGTTCTGGCGCGTTGGTCCCCGGAACTGGTCGAGTACCTGGTCCTGTGCGACGCGACGCTGCTGCTGGTGTCCCCAGACGGCACGGTCGTTCCCGTCCACGACGACCGGCTGGCCCGGCTGCCGCGCGAGCTGCTGCGGAGCGCCGAGGTCGTCGACGGCACGCTCCGTAACAAGGAGGGCGGGTTCTTCACGGCCGCGGCCGACCCGTCGGTGGCCGCCCGGGCGGTGACCGCGGCCGTGCCGCGCGCGGAGGTCCGCTCGCTGGCCGCCCTGTCGGACGGGGCCGCCCGCTGGACGGAGCTCTTCCGGCAGGGCGACTGGGCGGACCTGCTCGCCGTGGTCCGCGCGGAGGGGGCCCGCTCGCTGGTGGAGCGGGTCCGGGCGCTGGAACGGGCCGACGACGCCGCCGGGCGGGCCTTCCTGGGCCGGGCGAAGACCCACGACGACGCGACGGTGGTGTGCGTGCAGCCGTAGCCCGCGCCCCGGCCCACGCCGGTTACTTCTCCATGCCCCGGTTCAGCTGGTGGAGCAGGCGGGCCAGTTCGGAGACCTCGGTGCGGTCCCAGTCGGAGAAATGGGTGACGTACCGCTCCCGGCGGGCCTCGCGGACGCGGCGCACCCGGGTGCGGCCTTCCTCGGTGAGGTCGACCAGCCAGGCCCGGCCGTCCGCCGGGTCCGGTTCGCGGGCGACCAGGCCGAGTTGTTCCAGGGCGCGCAGCTGGCGGGACATGGTGGCCTTGCCGACGCCGATGTAGGCGGCGAGCTCCGTGGCGCGCTGGCGGCCGCACTCCTCCAGCCGGACGAGCAGCCCGTAGGCGGCGGACTCCAGGTCCGGATGGACCTCGCGGGCCATCTCGCCCTGGTTGGCGCGGGCGCGGCGCAGCAGCACCGTGAGCTCCCGCTCCAGGGAGAGGAACTCCCGGTCGCCCTGCTCCACCCCACGCGACGACGTCCCGCCGTCTGTGTCCTCGTGCACGTCAGCACCCCTGATCTCGCCGCCTCGCCGCCATCGGCGCAGCCCCTAAGTATTCCGCAGGCACAGACCATTGACACCGCCCAGAACGCGCGACGGGTACGGCGGGGGACACGGCGCGCCCCGGAGGCGCGGCGTCCCCCCGCGGGGGCCCTCGCCGCCAGGCCGGCCCGGCGCCGCACGACGGGGCAGGCGGTGGCGCCGACCGTCGCTGCGCCGACCGCGCGCCGGCGGCGGCGGGCGCGAGCCCCGCGCTCCCCAAGGCGCGCGGCGGGGGCGGCCCGGGTACGGCAGGGCCCGGGACTCCCTCAGGGAAACCCGGGCCTCGCCCTCCCGCGTCGTCCGTCACGCCGCCGCGGGGACCTGCGGCCTCGCGGCGTTCGCGGCGGGCGCGAGCGCCGCGCTCCCCAGGGCGCGCGGCGGGGGGCGGCCCGGGTACGGCGGGGCCCGGGCTCCCTCAGGGAAACCCGGGTCCTGCCCTCAGGGGCCGTCCGTCACGCCGCCTGCGGGAACCTACGGCCGTGCGCCGTGGGGCGGCGGGCGCGGGCGACGCGCTCCCCAAGGTGCACGGCGGGGGCGGCCTGGGTGCGGCGGGGCCCGGGGGTCCCACAGGGAGGCCCGGGCCCCGCCCTCCCGCGGCGTCCGTCACGCCGCCGCGGGGACCTGTGGCCTCGCGGCGTTCGCGGCGGGGGCGAGCGCCAGCTCCAGGACCTGGCGGACGTCGGTGACGGCGTGGACGTCGAGCTTGTCCAGCACCTCCGCCGGGACGTCGTCCAGGTCGGCCTCGTTGCGCTTGGGGATGATCACCGTGGTGACGCCGGCCCGGTGCGCGGCGAGCAGCTTCTGCTTCACGCCGCCGATGGGCAGCACCCGGCCGGTCAGCGAGACTTCGCCGGTCATGGCCACGTCGGTGCGGACGAGCCGGCCGGACAGCAAGGACGCGAGGGCCGTCGTCATGGTGACGCCGGCGCTCGGGCCGTCCTTGGGGACCGCGCCCGCCGGGAAGTGGATGTGCACGCCCCGGTCCTTGAGGTCGCCCACCGGCAGTTCCAGTTCGGCGCCGTGGCTGCGCAGGAAGCTCAGCGCGATCTGCGCCGACTCCTTCATCACGTCGCCGAGCTGACCGGTCAGGGTCAGGCCCGACGCGCCGGTCTCCGGGTCGGCCAGCGACGCCTCGACGAAGAGGACGTCACCGCCCGCGCCGGTGACCGCGAGGCCGGTGGCGACTCCGGGCACGGCGGTGCGGCGCTCGGCCGGGTCCTGGGCCGACTCGGGCACGTGGTGCGGCCGGCCGATCAGTGCGCGCAGGTCCTCGTCCCGGACGGTGAACGGCAGCTTCCGCTCGCCGAGTTCGTGCTGGGCCGCGATCTTGCGCAGCAGCCGGGCGATGGACCGCTCCAGGGTGCGCACGCCCGCCTCGCGGGTGTACTCGCCGGCGAGCTTGCGCAGCGCGCTCTCGTCGAGCGCGACCTCGTCCTGGTCCAGGCCCGCCCGCTCCAGCTGGCGCGGGAGCAGGTGGTCGCGGGCGATGACGACCTTCTCGTCCTCGGTGTAGCCGTCGAGGCGGACCAGCTCCATGCGGTCGAGCAGGGCCTCCGGGATGGCTTCGAGCACGTTGGCGGTGGCCAGGAAGACCACGTCCGACAGGTCGAGTTCGACCTCCAGGTAGTGGTCGCGGAAGGTGTGGTTCTGCGCCGGGTCGAGGACCTCCAGCAGGGCGGCGGCCGGGTCGCCCCGGAAGTCGGAGCCGACCTTGTCGATCTCGTCGAGCAGCACCACCGGGTTCAGCGACCCGGCCTCCTTGATGGCCCGCACGATCCGGCCGGGCAGCGCGCCGACGTAGGTGCGGCGGTGGCCGCGGATCTCGGCCTCGTCCCGGACGCCGCCGAGGGCGACGCGCACGAACTTGCGGCCCATGGCGTGGGCGACGGACTCGCCGAGGCTGGTCTTGCCGACGCCGGGCGGGCCGACGAGCGCGAGCACCGCGCCGCCGCGCCGGCCGCCCACGACGCCGAGGCCGCGTTCGCCGCGTCGCTTGCGCACGGCCAGGTACTCGGTGATGCGCTCCTTGACGTCGTCCAGACCGGCGTGCTCGGCGTCGAGGACCGCGCGGGCGCCCTGGATGTCGTAGCGGTCCTCGGTCCGTTCGTTCCACGGCAGTTCGAGGACGGTGTCCAGCCAGGTGCGGATCCAGGAGCCCTCGGGCGACTGGTCGCTGGACCGCTCCAGCTTGTCGACCTCCTTGAGGGCGGCCTCGCGGACCTTCTCGGGCAGGTCGGCGGCCTCGACGCGGGCGCGGTAGTCGTCCGACTCCTCGCCCTCCTGCTCGCCGTTGAGCTCGCGCAGCTCCTTGCGGACGGCGTCGAGCTGGCGGCGCAGCAGGAATTCGCGCTGCTGCTTGTCGACGCCCTCCTGGACGTCCTTGGCGATGGTCTCGGCGACGTCCTGCTCGGCGAGGTGTTCGCGCAGCTGCTGGGTGGCGAGCTTCAGCCGGGCCACCGGGTCGGCGGTCTCCAGCAGCTCGATCTTCTGTTCGGTGGTCAGGAACGGCGAGTAGCCGGAGTTGTCGGCGAGCGCGGAGACGTCGTCGATGGCCTGGACGCGGTCGACGACCTGCCAGGCGGCGCGCTTGCGCAGCCACGCGGTGGCCAGCGCCTTGTATTCCTTGACGAGTTCGGCGACCTGGCCGGGCAGCGGCTCGGGCAGGCTGTCGTCGACCCTCGTCCCCTCGACCCACAGCGCGCCGCCGGGGCCGGTGGTGCCGGCGCCGATCTGCACCCGGCCGCGGCCGCGGATCAGCGCGCCCGGGTCGCCGTCGGCGAGGCGGCCGACCTGTTCGACGGTGCCGAGCACACCCGTGCTCGCGTACGTCCCGTCGATGCGCGGCACCAGCAGCACGCGGGGCTTCCCGCCCGCGGTACGGGCGGCGGCCTGGGCGGCCTCGACAGCGGCGCGCACGTCGGTGTCGTTGAGGTCCAGTGGAACCACCATGCCGGGGAGCACGACCTCGTCATCGAGAGGCAGTACGGGCAGGGTGAGCTGTACGGACGTCGAAGCCATGATCTCCCCTTAGGCAGTCAAGTTGAGCTATGCCGACTCAATGCACATGAGCCCGCGAATGTTCCCCGCGGGGCGGCCCGTTCGCTGTGGGCGATCACGAAGGGTCCGCAGCAGCGTCGGTCGGCGTGTCCGCGCCGCGTCCGTCGCCGCGTCCGTCGCCGCGTCCGCCGCCGCGTCCTGCGCGCGCTCCGGCGCACTGCGGGTCGCACAGGGCGCGAGCACCGGCGTAGCGGGGGCCACGCCGGAGGGGCCGACGGCGTACGAGTCGTCGGGCCGGTCCGTCGAGGCGCCGCTGACCAGCGCGAAGCCCGGCGGAAGCGCACGCGGGTGACGTCCGGCGGCCGGGAGGGCGCACCCTCCGGTGCCGCACGACGGGGCACGCCCCTCGCGCCCCCTCCCCGTACCCCGCTCACTTCCGGCATTCGCCCCGAAGCGTCCCCTCCCCCGACCACAATGCGCATATGACCGATGACTGGAAGCGACGTCTCGACGCCCTCCACGCCGAGTTGGTCCGCCGCGACGACCCCGTCGCCTGGGTGACGGAGGCGGACGCCGTCGAGGCCTCCCGGCGCTATCCGCACATCGCGCTGCGCGGGCCCGTCTTCGGCATCGCCGCGCGCGACCCGGCCGCCCATCCACGCTGGCGGCTGCTGAAACCGATGGTGGACGGCATGCCCCAGCAGGCCCGGGACGGGCTCAACTCGCACCTGTGGTTCAAGGCGAAGGACGGCGCCGGCGACCCGGCCGCCCGGCGGGAACTGCTGGCGGCCGTGGCCGTCCTGGAGCGGGCGCCGGCCGACGAGGTGGAGGCGCTGGGCGTGCGCTACCGGGTGGTGCGCGGCGACGAGTTCGCCCGCACCGGCGACGACGGCCTGGAGCCGCCACGGCCCACCGACCCGGAGACCACGGCCCCGTCCTGGGAGGACCAGAGCGCCGCCCCGTCACCCGACGTGGGCTTCGTCCTCCACCCCGGCCGGGACGAGGGCCCGATGGCGGGCGCCCTGCGGCTGGGCCTGCGCGACTTCACGTACACGGGGGCCCGGTTCCCGGCCGACGTGCGGGCGGACTCCGCGCGGGCGACCAGGACGCACCCGGACGTGGTCCGGCTGCCCGTCGGCTTCTCGGTGGCCGAACGCGACGACTCGGGCTGGACCCCGTGCGGGGCGCTCGCGGCGACCCCGCACGAGGCGCGCCGCACGCTGTACGAGGGGATGTCCCGCGTGTGGGCGATGCTGTACCGCTTCGACGAGCGGAAGAAGGCGCTGTACGCGCGGGCCGCGGAGGCGTTCAGGAACGCGGGCCGGGCCGACGAGGCCCGCGTGGAGGACCGGCTGTTCCGGATCTGCCGCGTCGAGCGGATGGTCCGCCTCGGCCCGGACGGCCCCGAGCCGCCCCGCCCGTCGGACGTCGACGAGTACGGCCCGATGAAGCTCCACCCGACCCTGCACGAGGACGGCACGGTCCAGTTCGAGGACTAGTCCGAAGGCTGGGCGGCCGGCCCGGGGCTCGGTGCGGTTTCGGCCCAGCGGCGGGTCCGCGGCCAGGTGGCGATGCCTATCGTCAGGGCGATCAGGTGGCCCCAGTTCGTCAGCGGGTCGGTGAAAGCGATCAGGTCCTGGAGCAGCATCCCGCCGAAGGCGGCGAGCAGGAGCCGGCGCGGCCAGGGTGCGAGCAGCCCGGCCAGGGCGCCTACGCACGCGGCGACGCCGAAGCTGATGCCGTAGTCGAGGCGGTGCAGCGAACTGTCGGGCAGTCGGCCGACGAGCACGGCCAGCCCGACCGGGACCTCGGTCGCGAGGGTGGCCAGGACGTGCCCGAGCAGGAAGACGAGCGCCGTGCGGGCCCCGCCGATGCGCCGTTCCAGCAGGGTGAGGACGACCAGGAAGCTGAGCGTGAAGAGCGAGGCGAAGCCGCCCGCCACCCACAGTGCGCTGCCCGCCAGCACGAGCACCGGTGTCTGCGACAGGTGCGCCACGTCGGTGCTGAAGCCCTGGTGCAGGGCGTGCACGAGGGTGGGGTCGAGTTGCGCGGTGACGTACGAGGTGAGGGCGAGGACGGCCGTGTAGGCCAGGGTGAAGGGCACCGGGAGCCGGAAGCGGGGCGGGGAGTCCGTCGCGGCGGGCCGCACCGGGGGCGGCTCGGCGGGGTGCGGACCGCGCTGGCCCGGGATGCCGTCGAGGAGTGCGGAGGCTTCGGGCACGGGCGGGCCCGTGGGTGCTGCCGTGCGTTCCACCGTCGGGCGCTCCTTCCGTTTCGCTCCACCTTTCGGGCCGCGGCCGACCGCTGTCTGTGACGGGCGCCACGTCGAAGCCGATTCACAGGAAGCTCCGAGGCTTCTCCCGGGCGATTCCCGGCCGCACGGAGCCTGTTCCGAACAGGGGTGCGTCAACCGCATTCGCCGCCCACGGAATTCCCTCAACAAACCGTCAGGGAGCTGCCAGGATGGACCGATGCCCCTCCCGTACGACATCCCCGACGCGCCCCAGGTACTCGACCGTCGCGAGGGCCCCTACGGCGAGGTCGTCCTGCGCCGGCACGGGAAGCTGCTCCAGATCATCGCGAACGGCTGCTTCCTGATGGACACCTCGGACGGCCGCTCGGAGCGGCTGCTGGTCGACGCGGCCCGGGATGCGCTGGACGACCGCCCGGCCCCCGACCTGCTGATCGGCGGGCTCGGCGTCGGCTTCTCGCTGGCGCACGCCGGCGCCGACCCCCGTTGGGGCGGGATCACGGTCGTGGAGCGCGAGCGCGCCGTCATCGACTGGCACCTCGACGGCCCGCTGGCCGCGCTCTCCGGAGCGGGGCTCACCGACCCCCGGACGAAGATCGTCGAAACGGATCTCCTCGACTACGTCAATGAGACATGCGACACGTTCGACGCGGTATGCCTGGACATCGACAACGGGCCCGACTGGACCGTCACCGAGGGCAACGAAAGCCTCTACTCGACGGCCGGACTGGCAAGCTGCGCACGGGTGTTGAGACCCGGTGGAGTACTGGCCGTATGGTCCGCCCGGCCCTCTCCGGAATTCGAGGGAACCATGGGGAATGCCGGGTTCCAGCAGGTGCGTACCGAAGAGATCCGGGTTGCCCGAGGCGTGCCGGACGTCGTGCACCTCGGCGTCCGACCTGGATAGCAAACCCGCGGTGACTCCCCGTACGCTGCACCCCTGACGCCGATCATTCATGCGTCAACCGCAGTCATGCGCAGACAAGGGATCACCCCACTGGTTCCGGAAAGCACACTCAGGGGCGGGCGATGGAGCAGACACACACCGCACACAACGGCACGGCGACGGCGACCCCGGGCGCGCAGCGGCGCGTCCTGGTGGTCGAGGACGACCCGACGATCGTCGACGCCATCGCGGCCCGCCTGCGCGCCGAGGGATTCCTCGTGCAAACGGCGGGGGACGGCCCGGCGGCCGTCGACACCGCCGAGGCCTGGCAGCCCGATCTGCTGATCCTCGACATCATGCTGCCCGGCTTCGACGGTCTGGAGGTCTGCCGTCGTGTGCAGGCCGCCCGTCCGGTGCCGGTGCTGATGCTCACCGCGCGCGACGACGAGACCGACATGCTGGTCGGGCTCGGCGTGGGCGCCGACGACTACATGACCAAGCCGTTCTCGATGCGGGAGCTGGCGGCACGCGTGCACGTGCTGCTGCGCCGGGTGGAGCGGGCCGCGATCGCGGCGACGACCCCGCGCAGCGGGATCCTGCGGCTCGGCGAGCTGGAGATCGACCACGCGCAGCGCCGGGTGCGGGTGCGCTCGGACGACGTGCACCTGACGCCCACCGAGTTCGACCTGCTGGTCTGCCTGGCGAACACCCCGCGCGCGGTGCTCTCCCGTGAGCAGCTCCTCGCCGAGGTCTGGGACTGGGCGGACGCCTCCGGCACCCGTACCGTCGACAGCCACATCAAGGCGCTGCGGCGGAAGATCGGCGCCGAGCGGATCCGCACGGTGCACGGCGTGGGCTACGCGCTGGAGACCCCGACGCCATGAGCCCCGGGCCGGACGGACCGAGAAGCCCCGCGGAGCCCTGGGGCCGCGTACGCCCGTTCTCGATCAAGACCAAGCTGGGCGCGCTGGTCGTGATCTCGGTGCTGATCACCACCGGTCTGTCGATGATCGCGGTGCACACCAAGACGGAGCTGCGCTTCATCACGGTCTTCTCGATGATCGCCACACTGTTGATCACGCAGTTCGTGGCGCATTCGCTCACCGCGCCGCTGGACGAGATGAACACGGTGGCCCGGTCCATCTCGCACGGCGACTACACCCGCCGAGTGCGTGAGAACCGCCGTGACGAGCTGGGCGACCTGGCCCAGACGATCAACGTCATGGCGGACGAGCTGGAGGCGCAGGACCGGCAGCGCAAGGAGCTGGTGGCCAACGTCTCGCACGAGCTGCGCACGCCCATCGCGGGGCTGCGCGCCGTCCTGGAGAACGTGGTCGACGGCATCGCCGAGGCCGACACCGAGACGATGCGCACGGCCCTGAAGCAGACGGAGCGGCTCGGACGGCTGGTGGAGACCCTGCTGGACCTGTCCCGCCTCGACAACGGCGTCGTCCCGCTGCGCCGGCGGCGCTTCGAGGTGTGGCCGTATCTGTCCGGCGTGCTGAAGGAGGCCAACATGGTCGCCTCCGCGCGCGCCACGATGGGCTCGGGCGGCAACCACACGCGCACGGACGTCCATCTGCACCTGGACGTGTCCCCGCCGGAGCTGACCGCGCACGCGGACCCGGAGCGCATCCATCAGGTCGTCGCCAACCTGATCGACAACGCCGTCAAGCACAGCCCACCGCACGGACGGGTGACGGTGAAGGCGCGGCGCGGGCCGCAGCCGGAGTCGCTGGAGCTGGAGGTCCTGGACGAGGGGCCCGGCATTCCGCGCTCGGAGTGGCACCGCGTGTTCGAGCGGTTCAACCGGGGAGCCGTCCGCCGGCCGCACGGGCCGGGCAGCGACGGCGGCACGGGGCTGGGGCTGGCGATCGCCCGCTGGGCGGTCGATCTTCACGGCGGCCGGATCGGGGTGGCCGAATCCGAGCGGGGTTGTCGGATTCTTATCACCCTTCCGGGAGAGTCATCCGTTCCAAGTTGACGTAAAGTTCGAAGCGGAGCCACAAGATCCACGGGCGTCCGCGCAGACGGACACGTGTGATCAGGCAGAGGACCGGCCCAGGTCGGCACGGGTTCGCACGCTTGGGGTGCGCGACCTGCATCAACTCTTCCCTTTTGCAGCGTAACCGCGCTTGTTTCCCGCCATTTCCACCCGCGAAACGCGCTTTCCGATGTGACTTACGCGACGATGGCCCGGCTCGACCTGACCTTCACCCTCCCGGGGGCGTAGCCTTTATTCCCGCTGTCCATAACCTTGTGAAGCGGAAGAGGGCGGTTGCCGCCGTGTCGCCACAGTCCCCCAGTAACGCATCGAGCATCTCGACCGACGCAGACCAAGCGGGCAAGAATCCCGCGGCCGCGTTCGGACCGAACGAGTGGCTCGTCGACGAGATCTATCAGCAGTACCTCCAGGACCCGAACTCGGTAGACCGTGCCTGGTGGGACTTCTTCGCCGACTACAAGCCCGGGGCCGCCGCGCCCTCGGCTCCGGCGGGTACTGCGGCCCCGGTGGCCGCAGCGACCACCAGCACGCCCCCGGCGCCCGCCGCCCCGGCTGCCGCGGCCCCCGCCGCGCCCGTCGCTGCGGCCCCCGCACCGGCCCCGGCCCCCGCGGCCGTGCCGAAGCCCGCGGCCGCCCCGGCTGCCGCGGCTCCCGCCCCGGTGCAGGCGGCTCCGGCCGCCGCGAAGCCCGCGCCCGCCGCTGCGGCTCCCGCGGCCCCCGAGGGCCCGGAGTTCGTGACGCTGCGCGGTCCGTCCGCCGCAGTCGCCAAGAACATGAACGCCTCGCTGGAGCTGCCCACGGCCACGTCCGTGCGCGCGGTCCCGGTGAAGCTGCTGTTCGACAACCGCATCGTCATCAACAACCACCTCAAGCGGGCCCGGGGCGGGAAGATCTCCTTCACGCACCTGATCGGCTTCGCGATGGTGCAGGCCATCAAGGCCATGCCGTCGATGAACTGGCACTACGCGGACAAGGACGGGAAGCCCACCCTCGTCAAGCCCGCGCACGTCAACTTCGGCCTCGCCATCGACCTGGTGAAGGCCAACGGCGACCGCCAGCTCGTCGTCGCCGGCATCAAGAAGGCCGAGACGCTGAACTTCTTCGAGTTCTGGCAGGCCTACGAGGACATCGTCCGCCGCGCCCGCGAGGGCAAGCTGACGATGGACGACTTCACCGGCGTCACCGTCTCGCTGACCAACCCCGGCGGCCTCGGCACCGTCCACTCCGTGCCGCGTCTGATGCCCGGGCAGTCGGTCATCATGGGCGTCGGCTCGATGGACTACCCCGCGGAGTTCCAGGGCACCAGCCAGGACACCCTGAACAAGCTCGGCATCGCGAAGGTCATGACGCTCACGTCGACCTACGACCACCGGGTCATCCAGGGCGCCGCCTCCGGCGAGTTCCTGCGGGTCGTCGCGAACTACCTGCTCGGCGAGAACGGCTTCTACGACGAGATCTTCGAGGCGCTGCGCATCCCCTACGAGCCGGTCCGCTGGCTCAAGGACATCGACGCCAGCCACGACGACGACGTCACCAAGGCCGCGCGCGTCTTCGAGCTGATCCACTCCTACCGGGTCCGCGGCCATGTCATGGCCGACACCGACCCGCTGGAGTACCGCCAGCGCAAGCACCCCGACCTCGACATCACCGAGCACGGCCTCACCCTGTGGGACCTGGAGCGCGAGTTCGCGGTCGGCGGCTTCGCCGGCAAGTCCCTGATGAAGCTGCGCGACATCCTCGGCGTGCTGCGCGACTCGTACTGCCGCACCACCGGCGTCGAGTTCATGCACATCCAGGACCCGAAGCAGCGCCGCTGGATCCAGGACCGCATCGAGCGCCCGCACAGCAAGCCGGAGCGCGAGGAGCAGCTGCGCATCCTGCGCCGGCTGAACGCGGCGGAGGCCTTCGAGACCTTCCTGCAGACCAAGTACGTCGGCCAGAAGCGGTTCTCCCTGGAGGGCGGCGAGTCCGTCATCCCGCTGCTGGACGCCGTCCTCGACAGCGCCGCCGAGTCCCGCCTGGACGAGGTCGTCATCGGCATGGCCCACCGCGGCCGGCTGAACGTGCTGGCCAACATCGTCGGCAAGTCGTACGCCCAGATCTTCCGCGAGTTCGAGGGCAACCTCGACCCGAAGTCGATGCACGGCTCCGGCGACGTGAAGTACCACCTGGGCGCCGAGGGCACCTTCACCGGTCTCGACGGTGAGCAGATCAAGGTCTCGCTGGCCGCGAACCCGTCCCACCTGGAGACGGTCGACCCGATCATCGAGGGCATCAGCCGCGCCAAGCAGGACATCATCAACAAGGGCGGCACGGACTTCACCGTCCTGCCGGTGGCCCTGCACGGCGACGCGGCCTTCGCGGGCCAGGGCGTGGTGGCCGAGACGCTGAACATGTCTCAGCTGCGCGGCTACCGCACCGGCGGCACGGTCCACATCGTCATCAACAACCAGGTCGGCTTCACGGCGGCTCCCGAGTCGTCGCGCTCCTCGATGTACGCCACGGACGTGGCGCGCATGATCGAGGCCCCGATCTTCCACGTGAACGGCGACGACCCCGAGGCCGTCGTGCGCGTCGCGCGCCTGGCCTTCGAGTTCCGTCAGGCGTTCAACAAGGACGTGGTGATCGACCTCATCTGCTACCGCCGCCGCGGTCACAACGAGTCGGACAACCCGGCCTTCACCCAGCCGCTGATGTACGACCTGATCGACAAGAAGCGCTCGGTGCGCAAGCTCTACACCGAGTCCCTCATCGGTCGCGGCGACATCACCCTGGAAGAGGCCGAGCAGGCGCTGCAGGACTACCAGGGCCAGCTGGAGAAGGTCTTCACCGAGGTCCGCGAGGCCATCACCTCGCAGCCGGCCTCGGGCGCGGTCTCTGACCCGCACGCGGAGTTCCCGGTCGCCGTGAACACCGCGATCACCACGGAGACCGTGAAGCGGATCGCCGAGTCCCAGGTCAACATCCCCGACTACTTCCACGTCCACCCGCGTCTGCTGCCGCAGCTGCAGCGCCGGGCGACGATGGTCGAGGACGGCACGATCGACTGGGGCATGGGCGAAACGCTGGCCGTGGGCTCGCTGCTCCTCGAGGGCACCCCGGTCCGGCTGTCCGGCCAGGACTCCCAGCGCGGCACCTTCGGCCAGCGGCACGCGGTCCTCATCGACCGTGAGACGGGCGAGGAGCACACCCCGCTGCAGTACCTCGCCGAGGACCAGGCGCGCTACAACGTCTACAACTCCCTGCTGTCCGAGTACGCGGTCATGGGCTTCGAGTACGGCTACTCGCTGGCCCGTCCCGACGCGCTCGTGATGTGGGAGGCGCAGTTCGGCGACTTCGTCAACGGCGCGCAGACGGTCGTCGACGAGTACATCTCGGCCGCGGAACAGAAGTGGGGCCAGACGTCCGGCGTCACCCTGCTCCTCCCCCACGGCTACGAGGGTCAGGGCCCGGACCACTCCTCGGCCCGCGTCGAGCGGTTCCTGCAGCTCTGCGCCCAGAACAACATGACGGTCGCGATGCCGACGCTCCCGTCGAACTACTTCCACCTCCTGCGGTGGCAGGTGCACAACCCGCACCACAAGCCGCTGGTCGTCTTCACCCCGAAGTCGATGCTGCGCCTCAAGGCCGCCGCGTCGAAGGCGGAGGAGTTCACCACGGGCCAGTTCCGCCCGGTCATCGGCGACGCCTCGGTGGAGCCGAACGCGGTCAGGAAGGTCGTCTTCTGCACCGGCAAGGTCTACTACGACCTCGAAGCCGAGCGGCAGAAGCGCGGGGTCACGGACACGGCGATCATCCGGCTGGAGCGGCTGTACCCGCTGCCCGGCGCGGAGGTTCAGGCCGAGGTCAACAAGTACCCCAACGCCGAGAAATACATCTGGGCGCAGGAGGAGCCGGCCAACCAGGGCGCATGGCCGTTCATCGCCCTGAACCTGATCGACCACCTGGACCTCGCGGTCGGCGCGGACGTCCCGCACGGCGAGCGGCTGCGGCGCATCTCGCGCCCGCACGGCTCGTCCCCGGCGGTCGGCTCGGCGAAGCGGCACCAGGCGGAGCAGGAGCAGCTGGTGACCGAGGTGTTCGAGGCCTGAGCCTCGCCGCCCGCTGAAGGCGCTCGCTGAGGGCGCTCGATGAAGGCGCTCGATGAGTGAAGGGCCCGCCCCCCGGAGGTTTTCCGGGGGGCGGGCCCTTCAGCGTGCGAAGCGGGTCGTCGCTCAGGTCGTCTGGGGTTCGAAGTCCCAGTACGGGCGGTTGCGGGAGCGGGCCGAGATGGTGTGGACGTGTTGCTTGCCCAAGGTCGCCTCCAGGTCCGAGAGGGCCTCCTGCTCGACCTTCTCCGCCTGTCGGCGGTCCCGCAGTCCGCGCAGGTCGGCCGCGTGCGCGATACGGGCCGAGAGGGTGAGCGGGTGGGTGCGGCCCAGCACCTCGGTGGCCAGGGTCACGGTGTCCCGGCTGAGGGCGGCCGCGCTCTCGGTGTCTCCGACGAGGTTGCGCAGGGCCGAGGCGTTGAGGGCGCACCCCAGGGTCCAGGGGTGGCTCTCCCCGACGGCCTCCGTCATGGCGGCGAGCGCCTGCTCGATGAGGACGTGGGCGTGTTCGCGCTCCCCCACGTTGCGCAGGATGAGCGCCTGGTTGGCGCGGGCTCCGGCGACGAAGGGATGGGCGTCGGCGAGCATCACCTCGTAGCGGGCGACGACGGCCTCGCTGAGCTCCCGGGCCTGGTCGATGTCGCCGTGCTCCCGGGCGAAGCAGCTCTGGGCGCAGCCGAACATGAGGGTCCACGGGTGGGTCTCGCCCATGACCCGCTCGCCGCTCTCCAGGACGGTGGTGAAGAGTTCGCCCGCCTTCGCGCGCTCACCGTTGCGGTAGTGGCACAGCGCGAGGTTGTACTCGGCCTTCAGGGTCTGCGGGTTGCTGTCGCCCATGACGATCCGGTTGTCGCGCACGCTCTGCGCCTGGATCGACTCGGCCTCGGTGTAGCGGCCCAGCAGGCGCAGGTCGATGGAGTAGGAGATCTGGGAGTCGAGGGTCCACGGGTGACGCCCCTTCAGCACCAGCCGCCGTGACTCCATGACCTGCCGGTCGATGGTCAGGGCCTCCTGGTAGGCGCCGAGCAGGCGCAGCGAGACGGCGACGTTGTTGCGCGCGTTCAGGGTGCGTGAGTCCTGCTCGCCGAGGAGTTCGTGGTAGGCCAGCTGGATCCAGCGGGACAGTTCGAGCGCCTCGTCGTAGCGGCCGAGGCCGCGCAGGTCGGCGGCCAGGCCGCCGGCGGCGCGCAGGTGTTCCAGGTCCTGCGGTCCGCGTTCCTCGCGCAGCTGCTCGACGGTGGCCCGGTTGATGGCCTCGGTGCGGGTGTACTCGCCGCCGGCGCGCAGCACGTTGACGTAGTGGAAGGTCAGTTCCCAGAGCCTCGGGTGGCTCTCGCCGAGCACCGACGGCCATGCTTCGATGGCGCGCTCGCCGAGCTTGATGCCGGCCGTGTACTCGCCGGAGAAGTACATGTAGCGCAGACAGTTGAGCACCATGCCCTGCACGCCGGGGTCCGTGCTCTTGAGGACGTCCGCGTACTTCAGGTGCGGCACGATCTCGGCGTACCGCTGCCACAGGCTGGTGTCGGTGGGCCGGCGCGGATCGGCCGCGGCCAGGGCCCGCCGCACGACGTCGATGAACTCGGCCCGGTCGGCGTCCGGCATGTCCTTCTGGACGATCTGGTGGACCATGCGGTGCAGGTAGAGGGACTCGCCGGTGGAGGAGCCCTCGTCGCCGAGGGTCTCGTGGGACTCCAGGCGCACCACGGAGTACTGGCGGAGCTGGCTGATCGCCTTGTTCCACAGCAGGGGATCGTTGAGCAGTCCGGCGATCTGTTCGGGCAGATCGCCGCTCGGCATCTCCTTGAGGAGGCGTACCGGGATGAAGCCGGGCGCGAAGAAGGTGCACAGCCTCAGGAGGTCCACGGACTCGGGGACGGTCTCGCGGAGCTTGTTCAGCAGTATCGACCAGGCGGTCTGGAAGGCGAGCGGGAAGTCCGCCGAAACCTTGACGACGTCCTGGTCGATGCCGCCTTCCAGGAGCCCGATGTACTCCTGGACCGACAGGTCGGAGTCGTTGAGCCAGCCCGCCGTCTGGTCCAGCAGCAGCGGGAGGTCCTCCAGCGCGTCCGCCAGCTGGTCGGCCTCCGCGTCGGTGAGCCGGGGGGCGCGGCGGCGGATGAACGCCACCGACTCGAAGCGGTCGTACACCGGCACCTCCAGGAGCATGCTGTTGTGCTCGCTCCACTCGGGGTTGCGCGAGGTGATGATCACATGCCCGGGGCCGGTGGGGACCAGGTCCCAGATCTGGTCGGGCTCGTCCGCGCCGTCCAGGATCAGCAGCCAGCGGGCGAAGGGGTCGCCCCGGCGCAGGGAGTCGCGGACGGCGCGCAGCCGCTCGCCGTACTCCTGTCCGGTGCGCAGGCCGAGTTTGGGGGCGAGTTCGGCGAGCAGCCGTCGGTAGGTGACCCGTTTCTCGGCGTTGACCCACCACACGACGTCGTACTCGGAGCCGAAGCGGTAGACGTACTCGGCGGCGAGCTGGGTCTTGCCCACGCCCGACATGCCGTGGAAGGTCACCACGCCCGCGCCCGGCGCCGCGCCCTGCAGCTGGTGGTAGGCGTCGTTGAGGATCGTCTCGCGGCCGGTGAAGCGGGTGTTGCGGCGCGGCACCCCGCCCCACACCTCGGGCATGGACGCGGGGAAGCGGGGGGAGCGCCGCTCCACCTCGGCGGGCTCCGGGAGCGGGCCGGCGGCCAGGCCGAGCCGCTCCACCAGGCGGCGCTCGGCCTCGTCGGCTCCGACGTTGATCAGTTCGACCGGGGCCAGCACGGCGGCGGCGGTCGGCACGGCCGCCGTGGTGACGGAGACGCCCGCGAACCGGGACGGGTCGGGGGCGACGACCTCGCCGAGGGCCGCGTTCCACTCCTCGCGGGTGCGCGGGCCCAGTTGGAAGTACCACTCGCTGACCACGACGAGGATCCGGCCCTCGGCCAGTTTGAGATGGCGCAGCAGGTCGGCCAGCGGAACCTCCGCCGGGGAGTCCCACCGCTGGAACACCACGCGCAGCCCCCGGCGCTCCAGCCGGTCCCCGATCCAGGCCGCCCAGGCGCGGTTGAACCCGGCGAAGCTGATCGTGACGGTCTGTTGCGCCGCCTCCCCCACGGTCGTCCCGACCGGCGTACGAGCTCCAGACATGCAGCGGCCTCCAGCGCGTAGTCCACAAAAATCCTAGAACCTCGGCGCATCGCTGGTAAGTGTGGCGGGCCCGCGAACGACACCTCGGCGCAACGATCTTTCCGCAGTGGGGGGCTCGACGCGGGTATCTTCACTCATTCAGCCGTGGCGAGGACGGGGACGGAGTCTGACGCTGCGTCCACAGGGTTCGCGCGGCCTTCAGATAGGCCTGGGCGCGGGCCGTGTGGCCGCGGGGCGCGGGGTGCGCGTCCATGCCCTCGTAGGCGGCGGCCATCGCGTCGACGAAGCGCCGCCCCCGGACGGTGAGATGCGGTGCTCCGACGAGTGCGGGCAGCGCGGCCCCGACCTGGGCGCGGTAGCGGGCGTGCTGGGCCCAGGCGGATTCCCGGTGCGCGGGGTCCGCGGTGAGGGCGCGGCGTTGGAAGAAGTCCGCGAGGCCGAGGTGCGCGTAGGCGCCCTGCAACAGTCCGTCGAACGGCCGGGGGTCCGCGCGCCAGGGCGCGAAGTACCGGGCCTGCGGGCCCGCCTGATGGAGTGTCGTCATATCGCTGAGGGCCGCCAGTTTGGCGTGCTGCAGCTCATGGACGAGCGTCGCGGCGAAGGCCACCGGGGAGGGCGGGGTGCTGCACAGCAGCGCGCCGAACGCGTCGCGCCGCGTCGCGCTGCAGGCGCCGCTGCCCTCCGCGTCCGGCGGCATCTCCAGCGGGACGAGACAGCGCAACAGCGCCCGTGCCTCCGTCACCCGGTGCTCGCCGCCCGTGTGCAGGGCGGCGGCCGTGCCGGACCACGCCTGCAGCCACCGTTTGCGTTCCGGGTCGTCCAGGGTCGTCGGCGCGCTGAGCGCCCGGTGGCGGGGGTCGCCGCGCGCGGTGCGGTACGGGTCGAGGTCGTCGAGCGGCATGGGGGCGGCCTCGGGCACCAGGCCGGGCAGCGCGTAGGCGGGCGTCCAGGCGAGGGCCCCGGACCAGGCGCCGAACCCGCGCTCCAGGAACACGATCACGTCCGACGCGTCGGGCTGCGAGAGCGTGACCCGCCCTCGGGCGTAGGCCGCCCGGACCGGGACGTCGCCGGACGTGGCCGTGTGCAGGGTGCCGAGCGAGGGCAGGTTGAGCTGTCCGTCGTAGGCGGTGAGTTCGACGCTGAAGGGGATCTCGGCGCGGGCCGCGGCCACCGCGGCAAGTGCACTGAAGTGCGCAAGCCCCCGCCCCAGTTCCCGCTCCCGCCCCGGCCCGGACACCCGCCCTGCCGCATCCAACCCCCGCAGCACACTCAACGCCCACGGCCCGACCAACGGATACAACAACCGCACAAGCGCAACACGACCGCCGGGGTCGGCGGCGGCGGAGGTTGCGGCGGTCGCGCTGGCCGCGCCAGTCGCGGCGGTCGCGGCGGTCGCGGCGGCCACGCCGGTCGCGCCGGTTGCGCCGGTCGCGGGGGTCGCGGCGGTCGCGCCGGTTGCGCTGGCCGCGCCGGTCAGGGCGGCTGCGCCAGCTGCGGCGGCTGCTTCCGCCGCGGCACTCGCGCCGACCGCGGCGCTCCCGCTGGCCGTGGCGGTTACGCCGGCCGCGCCGGTCACAGCGCCTGTGCCGGGGGCGCCGGGGGCGGGAGTTGCGCCGGTCACGCCGGTCGCGCCGGCCGCAGTGGAGGCCAGTCGACCGGTTGGTGTGGTTCGGTCTGCTTCGGTGAGTAGGGTCCAGTCGTCCTGGAGTCGGGACTTCTCGGTGGGGGAGCAGGTGGCGCGGTCGGCCGCCTGGGCTGCGTCGAGTACCGCACGCAGCAGGAGCAGCCGTCGGGTGTCCTGGTCGTGGACCAGGAGCGCGAGGGTGTCCGCGCCGCCCTCGGAGCTGCCGAGTTCGGCCAGGGCCCGGTCCCAGATCGCCGGGAGAATCACGGGGCGCCCCCTTCGCGGGTGGATGCGGACAGGGCCGTCGCCGCGGCAGTGGCGGTGGTACCGGCCAGCCGGGTGGAGACGTGGCGGATGAAGCGCTGGAGGTCCGCGCAGTACACGGAGGGGTTGCGGAAGCCGTGCCCCGCCCGGTAGCGGTGGGCGTAGTGACCGCCTCCGCAGACCGAGAGCAGCGGACAGGCCCGGCACTGCCCGGCGAGGGCCGCCGCGCCCGCCTGCCGGGCGGCCACCCCCGGGTGCCGCAACGCCTCGTCGAATCCGTGCCGGAAGACGTCCAGGCCGGTGCGGGCCGCTCCGTCGTAGGCCGACTTCAGGGCGTCCACCTGCTCGATCGAACCGTCCGTCTCGACGACCACGGCGTCGAAGGCCTCGAGCCCGAGCGTCTCCGTGATCGCCGGGAGCCCCAGGAGCAGCGCGATGCACTCCTCGAAGAGCCGCACGCGCGTCTCCCGCCGCCCGGCCTCCCACCAGCGGTCGAAGACGGCGCACAGCCAGTCGCCGTACGCCGTCCCGGTGCCGCCGCGGTGGGGCGGCGGCGCGGACCAGTTCCCGTGCGGGAGCAGCAGGTCGAGGGCGGGCGGGCGCAGGGCGAGCAGCGACTCGTACGTGTCGTGCGGGTCCTGGGTGACGTCGACGACGGCCAGGATTCCGGCGTACGACTCCGGGAAGCGCTCGGCGACCAGGCGCGCCCCGCGTGCGGCGGCGGGCCAGGAGGGGCGTCCGGCGTGGTCGACGCGCCGGGCGTTGTGGGCGGGGCGGCCGCCGTCGAGGCTGATGCCGACGCCGATCCGGTGCCGGGCGAGGATCGCGAGGCGCCGCTCGGTCAGCAGGGTGGCGTTGGTCTGGACGACGGCGCGGACCGTGCAGCCGGCCGGGACCCGCTCGCGGACCAGGTCGGTGAACCGGCCGAGGGTCTCGGCGCCCGCCAGCAGCGGCTCGCCGCCGTGCAGGGTCAGCGAGAGGGCGGTCAGGCCGTGGCCGCGGGCGTGCTCGGCGATGCGGTCGGCGGTGCGGTCCAGCACCTCGGGCGAGGTGGCGGCGGGGCGGTCCCGCCAGGTGGCGTCGGGGCCTTCGTAGAGGTAGCAGTACCGGCAGGCGAGGTTGCAGCGGCCGTGGACCTTGACGATGAACTGCCGGAACGGCACGCGCTGTCCGGACACATCAGCACCCCCGTGTGTCGGTGTCGAGTCAGGCTGGCGGAAGGTCGGCCCGATGGGATCAGCCCGATGGGATCAGCCCGATGGGATCAGAAGGAACTGCTGAATCCCCAGAGCACATCGCTCGGCCGCTTGGCCCGCTCGCGCAGATCCGCCAGCACCTCCTGGAGCAGCGGGTGTCGGATCGTCGCCAGTTCGGCCAGGCTCAGCTCTGTCAGATCCGGCAGCGCCGACAGTTCCACCGTGGGTTCCGCGCCGTCCGTGCTGTCCATCTCGTTCCCCTCTCGTGCCGACGTGACCCGTACCGGCGCGTTCACCCCAGCTCGGCCAGCCGGCGTGCCGTCTGTTCCGCCGTCGGCTCGCCCGCGCCCAGATGGTCGTCCGGCAGTCTCGACCACTCCGCGCGGGCGAGGCGGTAGGCCTCGCGTGCGGCACGCGGCCGGGCGGCCGCTTCATAGGACCTACCCCGCCAGTGGTGCGCCTGAGCGCACAGTTCGACGGCCTCATGGCGCCGACGGTCGGTTTCGGCCACCCCTTCCGCCTCCCGGGCGGCTTCCGCCGCGTCGCGGAAGGCGTCGACCGCGAGGTCGAGGCGGGCGGGGCGGCGCAGGCTGCGGTAGGCCTCGAACTGGACCTGGCCGAGGTCGAGTCGGCAGCGGGCGGCCAGCAGCGGGTCCTCCGCATCGGCCGCGGCGAGGCCGAACAGGTGCTCGGCCTCCCGCAGGTCGACGCGGTCGCCGCGGGACCGGTAGCGCAGCATCAGCGCGCGGCCGAGCAGCAGCAGCCGGTGGGCGACCTGGGCGCTGCCCGCCGGGGTCTCCATCCGGCAGTCCCGCAGGACGCGGATCGCCCGCGAGAGGGTGCCCTGCGCCCGGGTCCCGGACTGCAGTCCGGCGAGCCGGAGCAGCGCCTCGCCCCACTCGGCGAGGACGTCGGCGTGTGCGGGCGCGTCGCGTGACATGCGCTGGGCGGCCTGCGCGAAGCGGTCCGCGGCCGTCTCCAGTTCCGCGGGCTCGCCCGATTCGGCGTGGCGGGCCAGGGCGATCCGTCCGGCGCGGGCCAGCACGGCGGCCCGCCGGCCCTGTTCGCGGACGAGGGCGAGGGCCTCGTCGACCCGGGTCTGGGCGTCGTCCAGGGGGCCGCCGGCCTGGAGCAGCGCGTCGACCAGGTCGAGCAGGATGCGTACGCGTGCGCGTACGGACTCGGCGGTGGACGGCGGCTCGGCCGTGTCGAGGGCGTTGCGCAGCGACTGCGCGCCCTGTTCGGCGTAGAGCCGGGCCTGGACGGCGTCGGCGGTGGCGCCGGAGAGCCGCAGCAGGATCCGCCCGTGCTCCAGGGGGAGTTCGGGCGGGCGCAGCCGGCGGTCGGGCCAGACGTCGGCGAAGGCCTCCAGCATGCCGACGGCGCCCTGGAGCAGTGCGCTGTCTCCGCCGAGCCGCCACTGGGCCTCCAGGGCGCGCACCCGCTCCAGGGTGAGTTTGAGCGCCTGGTTCTCGTCGAGGTCGGGGGCCGCGCAGGCCACGGCGTACTCGCGGTCGGCGCGGCGCAGCAGGTCCAGGGCGCCGGTGCGGTCGCCGCGGCGCCTGCGGTCGGTCGCCGCCGCGTGCAGCACCCGGGCGAGGACGGCCCGTTCGTGCAGTCGGCGCGGATGCGCGGTGGCGCGTTCGGCGGCGGCCTCCGCCTCCTGGAGCAGGTCGTCGCCGCCCTGCACCTCCCACAGGCGCAGGGTGCAGTGCGCGTACTCGGCCCACAGTTCGGGGTCCGCGCCGGTGGGCCGCTCGCGTTCGGTGGCGCCGCGCAGCAGCTGCACCGCGTCGATGACGTCCTGGATCATGCCTTCGTCGTCGAAGCGTTCGATCAGGATGCGGGCCCGGCGGACCGCCTGGTGCGTGGGCCGGTCCGCGGGCTGCCCGGGGCCGCCGCGCCCGCCGTGGGTCTCGAACTGCTCGGGCAGCGGCATGAACCGGCGCAGGACGCGGGCCGCGACCTCGGCGAAGGGCTGCGGTACGGGCGCTTCGTCGGCGTTGCCGCCGTTGTCCCCGTGGTCGCCGTGGTCGCCGTTGCCCGGGGGGCGGGCGGTGGGCGTGTAGGGGCGGCCGGCGCCGCCGTCGCCGAGCTGGGCGAGGGCGAGGGCCGGGAAGTTGGGGCCGCCCTTGCCGAAGCGCTGCTCGATGTACTCCGAGCAGTGCTTGAGCACCAGCATGGCCTCGTCGCGGCCGAGCCGGGACAGCAGGGCGTCGCGGACGTCCGGCTCGATGCGGTACCACTGGGCGCCGTCGTCGGCGTACTCGGCCGGTTCCGTGGCGCGGGTGAGCAGGCCGCCGACCAGCACTTCCGCGAGTTCGGACGGGCCTGAGTCGGGCAGCATGGTGCGCTGGACGAGTTGCATCACCGGCAGGCACAGGGGTGCGGCGGCCAGGTAGACGGCGAGCCGGGCGGCGGGCGCGGAGGCGGTGGAGCTGAACCTGCTGACGCGTTCGAACGGGGTGCGCCGCCGGTCGGCGCGCGCGGTCGGGGCGGGCGGCTGGTCGGCGCGCACCCAGCCCACGGTGCCGGGCACGGGCCCGGCGCCGGCCCCGGACAGCAGCCTGGCCCAGGCGCCCAGGGCGACCGGCTCGGGTGGCAGCACCGGTACGGGCAGCGCGCCGCGGCGGATCTCGACGGGGACGCCGGCGGGGGTGCGTACGCGCAGTGCGGAGGCTCCGCCGAGCGTCTCGCCGCGGCTCAACTCGCAGTTGGCCACGGGCAGTCGGGTGCGGTTCCACAGGCGTTGCGGCAGCGGCTGGAGCACGGCGACCGGGCCCTGCCGGGAGAGGTGGTGCAGCAGCCGGTGAGCCTGGCCGCTGTGCCACAGCGGGCCCGCGCAGTCGCTGACGAAGAGCACGATCCGGCGGCCGGTGGGGTCGCTGAGCCGGTCCGTGGAGTGCAGCGGCGCGGCGAAGGTGTCGGGGCTGCGGCTGACGGCGGGCTCGCCGTCCGGGCCCTGGTGCAGATGGCTGACCTGGATGTCGGAGAAGGCCCCCAACTGACCGAAAACCTGCTGTAGTTCGACGAACAGCCGGTCCCATACGCGCATCGACGACGAGGCGTCGAGGACCAGTTGCAGCCGGGCGTCGCCCCGGGTGACGGCCCGGTGGACGGGCAGGATCAGACCGCCGGCCTGCGCGCTGCGCTCCGCCGTGGCCGTCTCGTCGAGCACGGTGCGCAGCGGCGGCGCCGGGCTCCGGTAGCGCTGCAACCGGCGTAATGCGCGCTGGAGTTCGAGTGGGGCGGGCAGCGCGGGGGCGGCGGGTACGCCGACCGGCAGCGCGGCGGCCCGGCCCGTGCCGCGGGCGCGCGGGAGCCCGTCCTGGGGCATCGGGTACAGGTTGACGCGCCCGTCGGCCATCACGTCCTGCGGGCGCCGCTCCGGCCGCCCGGTCCGCTCCCCCGAGTCCCGGCCGCCGGTGTCCCGGTCGCGCCCGCCGGTGAGCCGGAGTCCGGGGAGCGCGCCGGTCGCGGTGTGCGGCTCCTCCGGTTCGACCGCCTCCACCGGCCGGGTCCAGCGCGCCAGCCAGAGTGCGTCGCACAACTGCGTGACGTCGGGATCGAGCCCGACCTCGCGCAGCCGCACGACGAGTTCGGCGAGCGGATCGCCGTCGGGCGGGACGGGGCCGTGGCGGGCCGCTGCGTCGGGCATCAGGCCCTCACCTCGGGCGGTCGAGTCGCTGGATGAGCAGGTCTGCCAGGCGGTCACGACTGGGCGGCGCGGCCGCGTCGGTGAGGTAGATCGCGTTCAGCAGCTGGTCCGCCGCGAGGAGTTCGCTGCGCGACCGCTCCAGGAACCGGGTGATCAGATCGTCCCCCGCGCGCGCCGCCTCGTCCCCCAGATGGGCGCGGACGAACGTGGCGAGCCGGTTGTGGTCGGGGCGCCCCAGCTCCAGGTGGATACAGCGGCGCATCAGCGGGGCCGGGAAGTCCCGCTCCCCGTTGCTGGTGAGCACCACGAAGGGGAAGGCGCGGCAGCGGACGCGGCCGTCGCGCACCCGGACCTTCACGCCGTCGGCGGTGAGCACCTCGGCCTCGCCGTCGGGCAGCCGGTCGGCGATGCGCTCCAGCTCGGGGATCGCGAACTCGCCCTCCTCCAGGACGTTCAGCAGGTCGTTGGGCAGGTCGATGTCGCTCTTGTCCAGCTCGTCGATGAGCAGCACGCGCGGGGTGTCGGAGGGCAGCAGCGCGGTGCCGAGCGGCCCCAGCCGGATGTAGCTGCCGATGCCCTCGACCGCGCCCGGTGTGCCCGCCGCCGACCCGAACCCGCCCTGCGCGGCGATCTGCACGTCCTGGAGCCTGGCGATGGCGTCGTAGTGGTAGAGCCCGTCCTGGAGCGCGGACCGGCTGACGATGGACCAGCGCAGCACGTTGCCGAGGCCGAGTTCGTAGGCCACCGAGTGGGCGAGCGTGCTCTTGCCCGCGCCGGGACTGCCGGTGACGAGCAGCGGGCGGCGCAGATAGAGCGCCGCGTTGATCATCTCCAGCTCCTCGGCGCCCGGCCGGTGCAGCTCGGCCAGATGCCGGTGCGCGCCGAGCCTGCGGTCCTCGGAGCCGTCGCCGGAGCCGGCCGCCGCGTCACGGCTGGTGAAGTCCCGCCACGGGGGCGGATCGGGCAGCCGCTCGATCCCGTCGTGCGGTTCGCCGGCGCCTCGGTAGATGAGCCACTCACTGGATTCGGTCATGATCCGGTCCTCGTCACTCGTCCACCGCCGCGGCCGTCCGAACGTGCATCACGTTATCCATCCTGCGGGTGCCTGGTAAGGGGCCGACCGGCCCGCGCGCGGGTGGGCTCAAGGGGCCTCCAGCAGGTCACCGGTTCCGGGGAGGGGCTGGTGGGGGTCGTCGTACAGGAGGGCGACCCCGTCCGCCCAGAAGGACTCGGTGCGGCCCGCGCGCAGGCGCATCCGAAGATCGTGCACGGCCTCGGGAAGGGCCTGCGCGCTGGGCGGTTCGGCGATCTCGTCGATCGTGCCGCGGTGGAACTCCCCGCACACGTCGTCGGGCTGTCCGCGCCGGCGCCGCCACAGGGCCACGCCGTAGCCGCCGAGCACGATCCGCGCGAGCGCCGCCGCGTCGTCCTCGAAGCGGAGGTCGCCGTACCGGCAGAGCACCGGGACGGTGCCGTGCGACAGGGCGCGCAGCTGCTCCACGGTCGGCACGGGTTTGCGCAACCCCTCGTCGCAGTCCAGGACTTCGGCCCGCGCGCGGTGGGCGTGCAGCCAGCGCCAGCGGGCCCGGCGCTCCTCGTCCACGTCGCCGGAGTCGTCCGCGCCGTACGGGTCGTACCGGTAGTACGGGTCGTCGTAGCGGTCGGTGTCGTATGCGCCGAACGCCTCGTCGGGCAGCCGGTCGCGGTCCGCGCAGCGCACGACGACCGGCCGCAGGGTGCCCAACGACTCGGTCTCGGGCGGCAGTTGCCAGGCGTCCACCTCCAGGCCGAGGAGCGCGTGGGGCAGCGCGACCTGGAGCAGCGCGGGCCGGCCGGGCTCGTCGCAGTGCCGGAAGGCCTCGGCGAGCGGACCGGCCAGGTGGGCGGGCAGCTCGGCCAGGGGCGTGCGCTCGGCCTCGTGCAGCCGGACCGCGTCCCCGCCGGGCGCGGACACGGCGACCGACCAGTCGCAGCGGTCCGGCTCCCAGCCGCGCTGCACGAGTTCGAGCAGCGCGGAGGGCCGGGCGACGCTGCCGACGGCACGGGTGCGGGTACGCGCGTGTGCGTCGGTATGCGCGTATGCATCGGAGCCGGTACGCGTGTGTGCGTCGGTACTTGCCTGTGTGTCGGTAGGCGCGTGTGCGTAGGAGCCTGGCCGCCGGTGCTGCTTGTGCGCGCCCGTGCCGGGCGTCGGGGCGATGCCGCCGGGGGCCGGACCAGGGGGGCCGGAGAACGTGTCGGGGGTGTCGTGGTTCGGGTGCCGTTCCGCCTCGCGCTCCGCCTGGTCCCGGCGGCGCAGGCGCTCGATGCGCTGCTCGGCGAGGCCGGACCGGTAACGGATGCTCAGCCGCTGCGCGGCCTGCCACACCCAGACCCACAGGGCCTTCTCGGCGTCCGGGGTGCTGGGCACGAGGAACGGACGCGGAGCGGACATCGCCCGCATCGCGTAGTCGAGCACCAGCTCCAGCGCGCCGTCGTCACTCGCGCTCTCGTACAGCGCCCCGAGGCCGTCGCGCCAGCCGCGCGGCGCGGGCAGCGGGGTGGGCGCCTCGAAGTCCGGCAGGGAGTCGAGGACGTCCAGCAGACCGCGGGTGCTCTCGGGCGGCGGGAGTTCGGCGAGCCGGCCGAGCAGCTGGATCCGCTCGTCCGGGCTGAGGGTGCGGCCCGGCCGGGCGCCGAGCCGGCCCTGTACGTCGGTCCAGGTCTGGCGGCGGGCGGCCGGATGGCGCTGCCGGTCGCGGTGGTAGCGGTCGTGGGCATGGAAGACGGCCTGGTAGAGGTCGCTGTGCTCGGCGGACACCCCCTCCGCGGGGACCCGCAGGGTGCGCAGCTGCTCGATCCCGGTGGACGTGCCGCCGGGCCGGTGGTCCGAGCGCGCCTTCAGCACGCCGATCACCTCACCGCGCGCGGGGTCGATCACCGGGCCGCCCGAGACGCCGTAGGGCAGATCGTTGTCGCCCAGCCGCATCTGCACGTCCGAGGACCAGCCGCCGATCGTTCCCTGCACGGTGAGGGTGCCGTCCAGGACCTGGAGACGCCCCTCGTTCTCGGTCCAGCCGGCGTACAGCACCCGTCCCTCGCCGTAGTAGGCGGCCGGGCGCTCGGAGACGTAGACGCACTCGTGGTCGTCCACGGGTTCGGTCAGCTGGACGAGGGCCAGGTCCGGGGCCGGCCAGTTGCCGGCCGCGGGCACGGACTGTTCGGCGCGGTCGGGGAGGGTCGCCACCACCCTGCCGGGTGCGGTCGACACTCCCCGCCCGGGAGCCGTCTCATAGACCACCGCGACCTCGCCCCCCTCCCCGCCGCAGGCCACATGTGCGCAGGTCAGAACCCAGTTCGGGGCGACGAAGAAGCCGCTTCCCAGGAACGTGCCGGGCTCCTCCAGGGCATACCCGACGACCGGGCGATGAATGCGCACGGTCGCCGCCACGACGAGTCCACGCAGTGCACGGCGGGCCGCATCGAACGTGTTCGATGCGCCCAGGGCGTGCCCGCCCGTCACGCTCCGCCCCCGCCCGGCGTGCCGTCGCCGCCCCCGTGCATCGGCGCGCCGGGGGACGCGCCCTCGTGCCCCGCCCCGCCCGCGGCGGACGATGAACCGCCGCGCGCGCGTGGCGCCGTGGAGGACGATCCGTCACGCGCGCGTGGTGCCATGGACGACGATCCGTCACGCGCGCGTGGTGCCGTGGCGGCGTGCGGATCGGCGGCGGGGGGCGGTGCTTCGAGGTCCGGCGGTCCGCTGTTCCAGGTGAGGGTGACCGTGATGCCGGCCTTCGCCTCCCCGTCCGCGAGCAGGCCCACGACCTTCCCGGCCTTGGCCGTCAGCTCGATGCCGAACTCGACGCTGACCTCGTCGGGCCGCACCGCGCGCAGCGGCTCCGCCAGCGACCGCGCGACCCCCGTGACGAGCGCGTGCAGACTCTCCACGCTCGCCTCCACCCGTTCGGTGAACCCGGTGTCGCTGTACGACAGCCGCCCGGCCTGCCCGGCCGGCGCGGTCAATTCCCCGGCCCCCGAGATCCGGGCCCACACCGGTGTCCCGTCCGGTAGCGCGATCCGCGCTACCCGCGTCACGTCCTCAGCGCTCATGGCACTCCCCCGCTTCCCCGTCCCCCTGGTCCCGCCCGTGCGTACGCCTATCCTTTTCCTGTCCCCTCCCGACCGGAGAGCGGAACCTTTCCCCTTCACAGGAACAAAGGTCCTTCCCCCGACGGAGGACCCCTATCCCTGCGACCCACCCACGGAGCACGATCCATGTACTTCACCGATCGCGGCATCGAGGAACTCGAGAAGCGGCGCGGCGAGGAGGAGGTCACCTTCGAGTGGCTCGCCGAGCAGCTGCGGACGTTCGTCGACCTGAACCCGGACTTCGAGGTCCCGGTGGAACGCCTGGCGACGTGGCTGGCCCGCCTGGACGACGACGAGGACGACGAGTAGCTCCGCCGGAAGCGCCGCGACATGCCGTCGTTCCGCTGCGGCGCCGTCGTGGCCGGTCGCTCCGGGCAGCGAGCAGGCCCGTTCCTGAGCACGAACCGACCGTAGACCCGGGCGGCGGTCAGTCGCGGGGGCGGACCAGTTCGTACGACAGTCCGAGCGCACCGTGGGCCAGGAGCAGCGCGCCCGCCGCGATCCAGCCCGCGCTGCGCCGGCGCACGCCCCAGACCGTGAGGGGCAGACCGGCCGCCACCTGGGCGAGGACGAGCGCACGCGCGCGTGGGCTGCCCGACCAGGGCAGCCAGGGGCCCAGGGGGCTGTGCTCGACCCTGTCCTCCACGGCGTCGAGTTCGACGCGGAGCGTCTCCCACCAGCCCAGCCAGGCGATCTGCCGGACGTCCGGCCGGGCGCGGGCGACTTCGCGCAGCCGGTCGGCGGACGCACCGGGAGCCAGGCCCGCGGGCAGCGCGAGGCCCGTGCGGGCGAGGACGGCGACCAGGGCGCGTACGCGCGCGTGGGCGTCGGCTCCGTCGTCCTGCCGCGTCAGCCGTTCCAGGGACTCCATGTCGTGCACGGGGTCGAGGCCGAGGCGGGCGGCGAAGGTGCGCATGGCCTCGTCCTCGCCGACCGGGGTGCCGTCGGCGAGCCAGACGTAGCCGACGGGACGGCGGAAGCCGGAGGCGAGAGTGAAGCCGGCGCGGTCGGCGTCCCACCACAGCGCGAGCACCGGCCAGGGCGCGCCGACGGCGAGGGCGGTGGCCCAGCCGGTCAGGACGCGGTCCACCGGTTCGTCGCCGCTCTGCCAGAGCTCGCCCTCGGGAACCAGCACGCTCCACTCGCCGCCGGCTCGACCGGCCCCGGTGAGCAGCATGCGGGCGCGCAGGAGATGGGCGGCGGGGGCCACGGACTCGGGCTCCGCCCCGCAGAGCAGCAGCGCCCCACCGCGTTCCCCGGCTTCCGTGTCATCGCTCGGCATGATCACACGCTAGGCCAGTTCGTCACCTTTGGGCGGGAGTGATCACCAGAACGGGTGTCTTGACTTTCGATGACCGCGATATATCGTGTTTTACGTGAGACGCGATATGGCGTGTCGTGTCGCTGTCGAGAGGGAGGTCCGCACCATGTCCGAGTGGTCCGTCGCCGAGCCGAAGAAGCTCTCTTTCGACGAGCCCGTGCACGAACTGCACGTGCGCATCGTCGACGGCACTGTGAACGTGGTGGGTACGGACGAAGGTTCCGCCCGCCTGGAGGTCTCCCGGATCGAGGGACCGCCCCTGGTGGTGAGCCACCGCGACGGGAACCTGACGGTGGCGTACGAGGATCTGCCCTGGAAGGGCTTCCTCAAGTGGCTCGACCGCAAGGGCTGGCGGCGCAGCGCCGTCGTCTCGCTCGCCGTGCCGGCCGGCACCCGGGTGGAAGTGGGCGTGGTGAGCGCCGGCGCGGTGGTCTCGGGCATGGACGGCCATGCCGAGGTGAAGGGGGTTAACGGCGACACGACCCTGGTCGGGCTCGCGGGCCCGGTGCGCGCGGACACCGTCTCCGGGAACGTGGAGGCCCAGGCCCTCACCGGCGACCTGCGCTTCAACTCCGTCTCCGGGGACCTGACCGTCGTCGAGGCCGGCTCCTCCGTGAAGGCGGACTCCGTGAGCGGGTCGATGATCGTCGACCTCGACCCCACGAGCCGCCCCACGAACATCGACCTGACCAGCGTCTCGGGCGAGATCGCCATCCGGCTGCCCCACCCGGCGGACGCACGGGTGGAGGCGAACACCGCGAGCGGCTCGGTCTCCAACGCCTTCGAGGATCTCCGGGTCAGCGGGCAGTGGGGCGCCAAGCGGATCACCGGCCGCCTGGGCGCGGGCACGGGCCGGCTGAAGGCGACGACGGTCTCCGGCTCGATCGCCCTGCTCCGGCGACCGCCGGCGGACGAGGCGGGAAGCGAGGCGCGGGAGGACGCCTGGGAAACGGCACCCGCCCCAGCACCGGCACCAGCCCCGGAACCGACATCGGCCCCGACGTCGACCCCGGCGTCGGAGTCGGCCCCGACGTCCGCGCCGGCATCGACGTCCGCCCCGGCGTCGGCGCCGGCATCGGACCCCGCCGCCGGGCCGGAGGCCGAAGCGCGATCCGGTCCGCACTCCGACTCGGGGGACAATGCCGTTTCCGGCCCGGGCGGCGAGCGTTCCTCCGCCGGCCCGGCCGACAGCACGACCGACAAGAAGGTGCTCTGACATGCCTCCCGTCTTCGCCCACGGCCGTCTCCGCCTCTACCTGCTGAAGCTGTTGGACGAAGCACCGCGCCACGGCTACGAGGTGATCCGCCTCCTCGAAGAGCGCTTCCAGGGCCTCTACGCCCCCTCGGCGGGCACGGTGTACCCGCGGCTGGCCAAGCTGGAGGCCGAGGGTCTGGTCACCCACACCACCGAGGGCGGCCGCAAGGTGTACGCGATCACCGACGCGGGCCGGGCCGAACTGGCGGACCGCAGCGGTGAACTGGTCGACCTGGAGCTGGAGATCCGCGAGTCCGTGGCCGAGCTGGCCGCGGAGATCCGGGCCGACGTACGCGGTGCGGCGGGCGATCTGCGCCGCGAGATGCGAGCGGCGGCCTCGGAGGCCCGCAGGGGCGCCGGGGCGAACTCCGCGGAACACGGCGGGCACGGAGACCACAGCGAGTACGGCGAGCACGGCGACTCCGCGGAGTACGGAGAGTACGGCGACCGGGAGGCGTGGCGCGCCGCCAAGGAGGAGATGCGCCGCGTCAAGCAGGAGTGGAAGGAGCAGGCCCGCCGGGCGAAGGACGAGAGCCGTCGCGCGCGGGACGAAGCGCAGCGGGCCCGCCGCCAGGCCAAGGAAGCCCAGGAGCGGGCCCGGACCCAGGCTCAGGAAGAGGTGCAGCGCATCGCCCGCCGGGTCCAGGAACAGGTCCAGGACCACTTCACCCGTGGCGACTGGCCGATGGGAGTCAGGGAGGGCCTGACCGAACTCGCCAAGGAGTTCGGAGAGTTCGGCAAGGACTTCGGACGGGAGTACGGCAAGGACTTCGGCTTCGGCCGCCCCGGCACGACAGGCCCGACGACGCCGACGCAGACCCAGACGCCCACGGACTCCGCAGCGCCGACGGACTCCGCGACGACCACCGGCTCCGGCACTCCCCCGAAGGCCTCGGCGACCGAGCGTCCGGAGTACTCCCGTACCCCGGAGGACTTCCCGGCCGAGTACGAGCCGGCCTGGGCGCACGAGGAGTCCGGCGGCGACCCGGCCCGTGACCTGGACCGCCTGCTCGACCGCTTCCGGGACGACATCCGCGACGCGGCGCGCGACCACGGCGTCACCGGCGACCAGCTCCGTGAGGCGCGCCGCCATCTGTCGACGGCGGCGGCGCACATCGGAGTGATACTCCGCGCCCCGCGGCCCTGAGGCTCCCCTCAGCCGGCCTTGGCCTCGCCGTCTCGCCCCTGGCCATGGCCATGACCCTGGCCGTACAGCACCCGGGTGAGGGTGGTGTAGGTGACGCCGTGGTCGGCGAGGATCTCGGCGGGGGCGCCGCGGCGGCTGGTGAGGGCGAGCAGCATGTGCTCGTCGCCGATGGACCGTTCGCGGCGGCCGAGGGCGATGCGCAGGGTGTCCGTGAGCAGCTCCTTGGCCCCCTGGCCGAAGGGCAGCCTGCCGAAGGGCCGTCCGCCGAAGAGGCGCGCCCCGGAACCGCCCCGCCCGCCGTTGCCCTCCGCCGCCAACGCGCCTTCCCCGTGGGCCTCTTCGACCCGCAAGACGATCTCCGAGACGTCGATGCCCAGCCCCGAGAGGGCGTCCGTGTCGGCGCGGGAGAGGCCGCCCCGGCGGCGGACCTCGCCGAGATCCCGTACGAGCCCCTCGCGTCGGCCGGGCGGCAGTCCGAGCGCGGCCAGCGCGAACGAGCCGCGGCTGCCCTCGCGGTCGAGGAGGGCGAGCAGCACATGGGTCTCCTCGACCCGCTCGGCCCCCGCCCGTTCGGCATGCTCCACCGCCGCTTCGACGACGGCTCGGGCGTCCTTCGTGAATCGCTCGAACATCACTGCCTCCCGTACTTCTTGTGCACGGCCTGCCTGCTGACCCCGAGTTCCGCGGCGATCTCCTGCCACGACCAGCCCTGATGGCGCGCACTGCGCACCTGCACCGACTCCAGCTGCTCCAGCAGCCGGCGCAGTGCGGCGACGGCGCGCAGTCCGACCCGTGGATCGCGGTCGCCGGCGCGCTCGGCGAGATCCGTTGCTTCGGTCATGGCGTCAACTTACATTGACACGAGAGGCAGTGTCAATCAAAGTTGACGCCCCTGGGCACCCCTGGGCACCCCTGGGCGCCCCTGGACCGTTGACGTCCCTGGCCGTCCCGTCCTCGTCAGGCGTGGGTGAGCACGATCTTGCCGAACTGGTCGCCGGACGCGAGCCGTTCGAAGCCCTCGCGGGCCCGGTCGAGCGGGAGCACCTCGTCGATGACGGGGCGAACGCCGGTGGCGGCGCAGAAGGAGAGCAGGTCCTCCAGCTCGTCCTTGGTGCCCATGGTGGAGCCGACGACCTTCAGCTCCAGGAAGAAGATCCGGGTGAGCTCGGCGTGCGAGGGCCGGTCGCCGCTCGTGGCGCCGGAGATGACGAGCGTGCCGCCGGGCCGCAGCGACTTCACCGAGTGGGACCAGGTGGCCGCGCCGACGGTCTCGATCACGGCGTCCACCCGCTGCGGGAGCCGCGCACCCGGCTCCACGGCCTCGACCGCGCCGAGCTCCAGCGCCCGCTTCCGCTTGGCCTCGTCCCGGCTGGTGGCGAAGACCCGCAGGCCGGCCGCCTTGCCCAGCACGATGGCCGCCGTGGCGACCCCGCCCCCCGCGCCCTGCACGAGGACGGAGTCACCGGGCCGCACCCCCGCGTTGGTGAAGAGCATCCGGTACGCCGTCAGCCAGGCCGTGGGCAGACAGGCGGCCTCCTCGAAGGAGAGCTCTTTGGGCTTGGGCAGGATGTTCCAGGTCGGCACGGCGACCTGCTCGGCGAAGGTGCCCTGGTAGCGCTCGGTGAGGATGGAGCGGGGCTCGTCGGGTCCGACACCGTGCCCGGTCTGCCCGATCACGGAGTGCAGGACGACCTCGTTGCCGTCCGCGTCGACCCCGGCGGCGTCGCAGCCGAGGATCATCGGCAGCCGGCCCTCCGGGAGGCCGACGCCTCGGAGCGACCAGAGGTCGTGATGGTTGAGGGAGGCGGCCCTGACGTCGACGGTGCTCCAGCCGGGCCGGATCTCGGGGGCCGGGCGCTCCCCCAACTCCAGGCCGGAAAGCGGCTGGTCGCGGTCGATTCGGGCGGCGTAGACGGCGAACATGACGTCGACGATAGGGGCGGTGAGGGGCGGGCGAAACCGGGGGCGGCTGTGAGACATGCCCTCTTGCGCTTCGGCCACGGCGGGCGGTGAGTGTCGACGGCGAGGGCCGAACGGCGGCCCCTCAGCCCGTCTGGGGGCACCCCCTCTGGGGGAGTTTGAGGACGAGGCCCTTTCGGGGCCGATGGGGGGTCTGGGGGGCGAAGCCCCCCAGGACGGCGCCGAGGCAGCTCACCCGAACGGGCGGGTGGGTGGGCAAAGGAATGGCCCCGCCCTGACGGGCGGGGCCATTCAGCCCAACGTCACCGGCGGGCGACGCCCTCCGCCCGGGCAGCCGCGGCAACCGCCGCAGTCACCGCGGGAGCGACCCGCTCGTCGAACGGCGAGGGAATGACATAGTCGGCCGCGAGATCGTCGCCGACGACCCCGGCCAGCGCCTCCGCCGCCGCGAGCTTCATGCCCTCGGTGATCCGGGACGCCCGCACCTGCAGCGCACCGGCGAAGATGCCCGGGAACGCCAGCACGTTGTTGATCTGGTTCGGGAAGTCCGACCGCCCGGTGGCGACGACCGCCGCGTACTTGTGGGCGACGTCCGGATGCACCTCGGGGGTCGGGTTGGCCATGGCGAAGACGAACGCGCCCTTCGCCATCGAGGCCACCGCGTCCTCCGGGACCGTGCCGCCGGAGACGCCGATGAACACGTCCGCGCCGGCCAGCGCGTCCTCCAGCGAACCGCTCAGCCCGGCCTTGTTGGTGATCTCGGCCAGCTCGCGCTTGACGTCGGTGAGGTCCGCGCGGTCCGCCGAGACGACGCCCTTGCGGTCGGTGACCGCGACGTCCCCGATACCGGCCCCGAGCAGCATCTTGGCGATGGCGACACCGGCCGCGCCGGCGCCCGAGATGACCGCCCGCAGCTCGCCGAGTTCCCGCCCGCTGAGCTTCGCCGCGTTGCGCAGCGCCGCCAGCGACACGATCGCGGTGCCGTGCTGGTCGTCGTGGAAGACCGGGATGTCGAGCGCGTCCTGGAGGCGGCGCTCGATCTCGAAGCACCGCGGCGCCGAGATGTCCTCGAGGTTCACTCCGCCGAACGAGGGCGCGAGGCGCACCACCGTCTCCACGATCTCGTCCACGTCCGTGCAGGCGAGCGCGATCGGAACCGCGTCCACGCCGCCGAACTGCTTGAACAGAATCGCCTTGCCTTCCATCACCGGAAGGGAGGCCTCCGGGCCGATGTCCCCGAGCCCGAGCACGGCCGTGCCGTCGGTCACGACGGCGACGACGGACGACTTCCACGTGTAGTCGTTGACCAGCTCCGGCTGCTCCGCGATCGCGGTGCACACCCGCGCCACACCGGGTGTGTAGGCGAGGGACAGGTCGTCCTTGTCACGGACGGGGACGGTGGCCTGCACGGCCATCTTGCCGCCACGGTGCAGCGCGAACACCGGGTCGAACGAGTCGAGGGGCTCCGCACCGCCCTCCGGGCCCGATCCGTCGGTGCTCTTGCCGCGAGGATTGACGATCTCCGCTGCCACTGTGTCTTACCCCTTAGGTCTTCATTGGCTTGAGGGTGGCCACTCCTGATTGAGAAGTGGGCGGGCATCGCGCGGGCCCCAGAGGTGATGCGACGGGCGCCCGCGCGTCGGGCGCGCCGCACACGCGCCCTGAGCCCCGGATGAGGGGTGTAAAAAACCTTCTTACCGGACGGAGACCACACCCGACGAGTCGATTCGTGCAAGGTCACATCGCGTGGCCTGTGGACCTTCGACAGTGGTCACCGGGAGTGACATGCGTCATGTGCGAAGACTCGCCAAGGTCCTGAAATGGCTCGACATGGACCCGCATGGAGTCAATTCGAAGCATGAAGCGCACGCCAAACGATCACATGATGAGATGAGCCGAAGATCTTCCGGCCGGAACGGGAGATTCCCGCAGATGGTCCGGCTCCGTCCGGTCGTGATGTACCGGACTGATGGGGTTCGGGGGTCGCCCGTTATCCGATTTTGACATGGGTGCACCCCTGATTGGCGTAGTCCGAATGGCAAGATGCCCTAATCACACGAGGTCGCGACACCCAAAGGTGTGTGTTCTCGTCGACCCATCGGCATTGTCGAACCATCGGCATCTCCATCCATCCGCCGGAGGAACCCACCATGACCGCAAGCATCACCCGACGCACGACCGCCGCGCGCACCCGCCTGGCAGCGGTCGGATCCCTCGCGGTCGCGGGCGCTCTGCTGCTCTCCGCCTGCGGTGACCAGACCAAGGACAACGACTCCGCGAGCAATGAGAGCAGCTCGGCGAGCACGGCCCCGCTGGCGGACAAGCTCCCCGCGGCGATCCGTGACAAGGGCGTCGTCCGGGTCGGATCCGACATCGCGTACGCCCCGGTCGAGTTCAAGGACAGCTCCGGCAAGACGGCCGGCATCGACCCGGACCTGGCCGAGGCCATGGGCAAGCAGCTCGGCGTGAAGTTCGAGTTCCAGAACGCCACCTTCGACACCCTCATCGGCGGTCTGGCGTCCAAGCGCTACGACATCGCGATGTCGGCCATGACCGACACCAAGGACCGCCAGGACGGCGTCGACTCCGACACGGGCAAGAAGGTCGGCGCGGGCGTCGACTTCGTCGACTACTTCACCGCGGGCGTCTCCCTCTACACCAACAAGGGCGACGCCCAGGGCATCAAGACCTGGGACGACCTCTGCGGCAAGACGATGGCGGTCCAGCGCAACACCTTCTCGCACGACCTCGCCAAGGACCAGGCGGCGAAGTGCAAGACCGACGGCAAGGCCGCCCTCAAGATCGAGGACTTCGCCACCAACCCCGAGGCCGAGACCCGGATGCGCTCCAAGGGCGCGGACGTCGTCTCCGCCGACTTCCCGATCGCCGCCTACTCCGTCAAGAACGCCGGCGGCGGCAAGTACTTCGAGATCGTCGGCGACCAGGTCGAGGCCGGCCCGTACGGGATCGCCGTCGCCAAGGACAACACCCAGCTGCGCGACGCGCTGCAGGCGGCCGTCCAGGCGATCATCGACAACGGCGAGTACAAGAAGATCATCGAGAAGTGGGGCGTCGCCGACGGCGCGATCACCGAGTCCAAGGTCAACGGCGGTTCCTGAGACCGGCACCGTTCGACTCGGCTCTGAAAGGCTCCACCCGTGACTGTTGACGTCAACAAGACGGACGGTCCCGACGCGACGCCCCCCGCCGGGCCGGAGGCCATCAAGGCCATCCCGGTCCGGCACCCCGGGCGGTACGTCTCGGCGATCGTCGCGCTCGGCCTGCTGGGCTCGGTCGTCTATGCCTTCGCGCAGGGCAACATCAACTGGGGCGCGATCCCCGACTACTTCTTCGACGACCGGATCCTGCACGGCGTCTGGAACACCCTGCTGCTCACCGTGCTCTCCATGGTGATCGGCATCGCCGGCGGCATCCTGCTCGCGGTGATGCGCCTGTCGAAGAACCCCGTGACCTCGTCGATCGCGTGGTTCTACATCTGGTTCTTCCGCGGCACCCCGGTCCTGGTCCAGCTCTTCGTCTGGTTCAACCTGGGCCTGGTCTTCGAGTACATCAACCTGGGCCCGATCTACAAGGACTACTGGTCGTCCTTCATGACGCCGCTGCTGACGGCGCTGCTGGGCCTGGGCCTGAACGAGGCCGCGTACATGGCCGAGATCTGCCGTGCCGGTCTGCTCTCGGTCGACGAGGGGCAGACCGAGGCCTCGCACGCCCTGGGCATGAGCCACACCAAGACGCTCCGCCGGATCGTCATCCCGCAGGCGATGCGCGTGATCGTGCCGCCGACGGGCAACGAGGTCATCAACATGCTGAAGACGACCTCGCTCGTCTCGGCGGTGCAGTTCGCGGACCTCTTCAAGGAAGCGCAGGACATCGGTCAGAACGCGGGCTCCACGGTGGAGATGTACTTCCTCGCCGCCGCCTGGTACCTGATCATGACCTCGATCCTGAGCGTCGGCCAGTACTACGTCGAGCGGTACTACGCCCGCGGCTCGAGCCGAAGCCTGCCGCCGACGCCGCTCCAGCGCCTCAGGGCCCTCGTCCTGCCGACGCGCCGCCCGAAGGGAGTCTCGGCATGACTCAGCCCTCGCACGCGATGGTGAAGGCCGAGGGCGTCCACAAGTCCTTCGGCCCGGTCGAGGTCCTCAAGGGCATCGACCTGGAGGTCAAGAACGGTGAGGTCTTCTGCCTCATCGGCCCCTCCGGCTCCGGCAAGTCGACCTTCCTGAGGTGCATCAACCACCTGGAGAAGATCAACGCCGGCCGCCTGTACGTCGACGGGGAGCTGGTCGGCTACCGCCAGAAGGGCGACAAGCTGTACGAGCTCAAGGACAGCGAGGTCGCACGCAAGCGCCGGGACATCGGCATGGTGTTCCAGCGGTTCAACCTGTTCCCGCACATGACGGCGCTGGACAACGTCATCGAGGCCCCGGTCCAGGTCAAGGGCGTCGGCAAGGCCCAGGCGCGGGAGCGCGCGAAGGAGCTCCTGGACCGCGTCGGCCTCGCCGACAAGGCCGGGACCTACCCCTCGCAGCTCTCCGGCGGCCAGCAGCAGCGCGTGGCCATCGCCCGGGCGCTGGCCATGGACCCGAAGCTGATGCTGTTCGACGAGCCGACCTCGGCCCTCGACCCGGAGCTGGTCGGCGACGTCCTCGACGTCATGCGCGACCTCGCCGAGTCCGGGATGACGATGGTCGTCGTCACCCACGAGATGGGCTTCGCCCGCGAGGTCGGCGACAGCCTGGTCTTCATGGACGGCGGCGTCGTCGTCGAGTCCGGCAACCCGCGCGAGGTCCTGACCAACCCGCAGCACGAGCGGACGCAGGCGTTCCTGTCCAAGGTGCTGTAGCGACGGCGGACGAAGGAGGCAGGGGCGGTACGGAGACTCGAAGTCTCCGCACCGCCCCTGCGCCTTCCCGTCCGCCTTCCCCGCCGCTGTCCCGGTCGGCCGCGCCCCGCGGCTCACTTCAGCGCGATGACCAACGCGTCCGACGGCGACGCCCACACCGTGCGAGCCTCGCCGAACCCCGCCGCGAGCAGCTCCCGCGCATGCCACTGGGCGGAGAGCGTGTCCCCGTCCGCGTGCTCGCCGTAGATCTCGAACCGGCGGGCGGTGGGCCCGGCGAGGACGGGATCCTCGCCTGCCAGCTCCCACCACTGCGCCCAGTCCAGCGCCCCGTCGGCCTTGGCCTGATCCATACGGGCGTGCCGCAGCGCCCGCTCCGCCGCGTTGATCCTGGGCGTCGTGTCATCGATCATGTGGTCCGCGTTCATGAAGACACCGCCGTCGCGGACGAGTCCCGCGACCGATCCGTAGAGGGCAGCGAGGGGTTCGCTGTGCAGCCAGTGCAAGGCCGTCGCGGTCAGGACGGCGTCGTACGCGTCGTACGGCAGCGCCGAGGCCCAGTCCGGGTCCTTGAGGTCGGCGGTGACGAAGGCGACCCGGTCGTCGCCCGCGAAGGTGCCCTCGGCGATGGCAAGGAGCGCCGGATCGAGGTCGACGCCGGTGCTGGTGGCGCCGGGGAGGCGGGCGAGCAGCCGGGCGGTGATGGTCCCGGTCCCGCAGGCGAGGTCGAGCACCCGCGGCTGCGGCCCGACGACGGCCTCCACCATGTCGATCATGACCCGGAAGCGCTCTTCGCGGTCCGGCATGTACCACTCCTGCTGGCGGTCCCAGCTCTGCTGCCAGGCAGCCCAGTCGGTATCGGTCGTGGTCGTCTGCGCGTCCGTCATCGGAACCCTCCACCGCGTATGTCCCGTAATACCCTGGAAGTACGAACGGCCGTTACTCCGCCCGCACCCCGACACTAGAGCGCCCCCGTAAGGACTACAAGTGGAATTGGCCTATTACTCGGACTACGCCGTGCGCCTCGTGAACAGCGAGGAGCCGGCCCGGGGCAAGGACGCGCTGACCTCGGTCGAGGCCGTGCGCGCCCTGTTCGGCGTGAACCAGTCGGCGGGCCGTCGGGCCACCGACGCGGACGTCACCCGGTTCCGCTCGGTCCGGGCCCGACTGCGCGCGGTGTTCGAGGCGGCCGACGACGGCGACGAGACCCTCGCCGTCGACCTGCTGAACTCCCTGCTCCTGGAGTTCCCGGTGAGCCCGCAGATCTCCGGCCACGACTTCCGCGACGACGACGGCCGCCCGCTGTGGCACATGCACCTGGCCGACCATCCGTCGAACGCGACGGCGGGCTACGCGGCGATCGCCGCCATGGGCCTGGCGTTCCACCTCACCGAGTACGGCGTGGACCGCCTGGGCCTGTGCGAGGCGCCCCCGTGCCGCAACGCCTACCTGGACACGTCCACGAACCGCTCCCGGCGCTACTGCTCCGACCGCTGCGCGACCCGCGCCAACGTGGCCGCCTACCGCGCCCGCAAACGCCTGGAGGCGGACCGGACGGACCGAGCGGAGCGGCCGGAGCGGCCCGACCGGACCCTCGGCACCGGCCTGGCCGCCGACAGCGCCCAGCGCACCAAGGCCAGCGGCGAGCGCTGAGCCGGCTTCCGCGGACGGAAGCGCAGCCGCACCCTGCCCAGGACCAGCTCGTCGGGCACGACCCCGTAGTCGGTGCTGTCGCCGCCGGCGTACGCGTTGTCCCCCCGCACCCACCACCCGCCGTCCCGCCGCTCCACGGCCCGCTTGACGACCAGCAGGTCCTGCTGGAACGGATGCCGCAGCACGATCACATCCCCCGGCCGCACCCGCGCGCCGTACTGCACCACCAGCTGGTCGCCGTGGTACAGCGTCGGCACCATGGACGGGCCGGTCACCTCGGCCAGTCCGAAGAGCGCGGACGCCCTCGCGCGCTCGGTCTCCTGCGACAGCTCCGGCATCGCCGGCACCTCCCCGGTCGTTCCTCCACCAGTCTCAGTCTGACCCCGGACTTTTGCCCTAAGCCCTAGGGGGCACTCGCGAAAAGCCGTCCCTCAGGGAGTAATGTCCCACCTGAGAAGACGATCACGAGGAAGGAATGCTCCATGCTTTCCCGCCTGTTTGCCCCCAAGGTCAAGGTCAGCGCACACTGCGACCTGCCCTGCGGTGTGTACGACCCGGCCCAGGCCCGCATCGAGGCGGAGTCGGTGAAGGCCGTGCAGGAGAAGATGGCCGCCAACGACGACCCGCACTTCCAGGCCCGCGCCGTTGTCATCAAGGAGCAGCGCGCCGAGCTCGCCAAGCACCACGTGTCGGTCCTCTGGAGCGACTACTTCAAGCCTCCGCACTTCGAGAAGTACCCGGAGCTCCACGTTCTGGTCAACGAAACCCTGAAGGCCCTGTCGGCCGCCAAGGCCTCGACGGACCCGAAGACCGGCGAGAAGGCCCTGGAGCTCATCGCCGAGATCGACAGGATCTTCTGGGAGACCAAGAAGGCCTGATCTCTCGATCACCTGCTCCACCGGCTCCGCCTGCTTCACCCGTTCCACCTGTTCCACCAGACCGCACCCGGGCCCACAGGTCGCCGATCTCGGCGTCCAGCGGGCCCGGGTGCGGTCTTGTCGGCCCGAGTCGGCATCAGCGGCGGCAGCGCAGCATGCGGGCTGCGAGGCCGTCCAGCAGGGTGGTCAGGCCGAACTCGTAGAGCGAGGTAGGCGAGAGGTCGGCCTCGGGGGCGACCGACGCGAAATGCGGCAGCCGTCCCTGGGCCAGCAGGGCCGTCATACGGTCGTGCTGGGCGTCCATCCACTGCTCCCCGGTGATCCCGCTGGTCCGGGCAGCGCGCGCTTCGGGTTCGGTGTCGATCGCCTGGCCTCTGACATATCCGAACAGGGTGACGGCCGCGTGCATGCGGGTGCCTGCATCCAGTCCGAGGCCGTCCAGTGCCGCCAGGGCCCATTCGATGTGCCGCATGCCGTGCGGGGCGAGCAGGGGGCGGCTGAGGTTGAGGGCCGCGGCCAGCCACGGATGGGCCCGGTACAGGTTCCACTGGACGGCCGCGGACAGCTCCAGCCGGGCCCGCCAGCCCTCCGGCCCGTGCGCGGGCAGCGGTTCGCGCGCGAAGGCCGCGTCCACCATCAGCGCGATCAACTGCTCCTTGTTCGCGACGTGGCGGTAGAGCGACATGGTCGGTATGCCGAGCTCCGCGGCGATGCGACGCATCGTCAGCCCGGCTGTTCCCTCGGCGTCGGCGAGTGCGACGGCCGCGCGGACGATACGGGTCCGGACGGCCGGATCGTCGGCGGACGACCCGGCCGGGCGCGCCGGCGGCGCGGTGTCGGCGACCACGGTCCCGACTCCTGGGACAGCCCGCACCAGGCCCTCGTTCCGCAGTGCCGCCAGCGCTTTGGTGGCGGTGGCCATGGCGACTCCCCACCGCTGGGTGATCGCCCGGGTGGACGGCACACGGTCGCCGGGAGCGAGTTCCCCCGTCTCGATCCGGTGACGCAGTTCTCCCGCGATCCGTGCGTACGGCGGCTGAGTCACGGAGGGCCTCCTTCTGATCCGGCTCGTTCGCGCACCTTAACGCGGTGCACTAGTACACCCCACCTTCACCGCACTAGAACACTTACAGCAGAACAGCACTTCAAGACCGTGTCGGCGGCTCGTACGTTGTACTCATGACGACGAACAAGACGGTTCTGATCTCCGGCGCCGGTGTCGCCGGCCTGACGCTCGCCCACTGGCTGGAGCACCACGGCTTCCGCCCCACGGTGGTCGAGCGCGCCCCGCACGTCCGCCACGGCGGCTACGCCGTCGACTTCCGCGGTGAGGCCCTCGACGTGCTGGAGCGGATGGACCTGCTGGAGCGGGTCCGGGCGCTGGACACCGAGATGGGCGACGCGGCGATGGTGGACGCCGACGGCAGGCGGTACGCGACCCTGCCGGCCGCGGTCTTCGCCGGCGACCTGGAGGTTCCGAAGGGAGACCTGACCCGGCTGCTGCACGCCGCTGCCCAGGGGTGGACGGAGTACCTCTTCGCCGACTCCATCGCCGAGGTGGAACAGGACGTCGACGGAGTGGACGTCACCTTCGAGAGCGGGCCGCCCCGCCGGTTCGACCTGCTGATCGGCGCCGACGGGCTGCACTCGCGGACCCGGGCGCTGGCCTTCGGCCCCGAGGAGCGCTTCGTACGCTCCCTGGGCATCCACACCGCGATCTTCAGCCTGCCGAACCACCTGGGGCTGCACCACACCGGGCAGCTTTACGTCTCCCCCGGCAAAGCGGCCAACATGTTCGCCGAGGACTCCGCCGGCCGAGCCCGCGCCGCCCTGCACTTCGCCGCCGAGGAGCTGGAGTACGACCGCCACGACATCGGCGGACAACAGCGCATCGTCGCCGAACGGTTCGCTGGTGAGGGCTGGGAGATCCCACGGCTGCTGACGGAGATGCGGAGCGCCGAGGACTTCTGGTTCGACGCCAACGCCCAGGTCCTGATGGACACCTGGATCAACGGGCGGATCGCGCTGCTCGGGGACGCCGGTTACTGCGCGGCCCCCACCTCGGGACGCGGCACGTCACAGGCGCTTATCGGCGCGTACCTGCTGGCCGGCGAGCTGGCACAGGCCCACGGCGACCACACGACGGCGTTCCCCGCTTACGAGAGCGCGATGCGGCCCTTCGTCGCCGAGCACCAGGCCGTGGGGCGCGAGGGAGCGGAGCGGTTCTTCCTGCCTGCCCCCACTCAGGAGGTGCTGGACCTGCTCGCCGCCGACGCCCCGGAGGACATCCGCACGGAAGCGGTCCGTCTCCCCGACTACACCGCGCGCTGACCCAGTACCGGAAGACCAGGGAGGCCTGGCCTTCGCGCGCCGCTCCATCCGCTCAGGCGGCCGGACGTGCTTCCCGCACCCGCAGTCGGCGGGCGAGGTGGCCGAGCAGCACCGCGTTGAACAGGCCGCTCAGGGCCACGCCGGCGGAGAAGGTCAGCGGGTTGAGCCAGGCGAGCGCGGAGTCGTCCGCGGGCACCTCCACCAGGAAGGTGAGGAAGCTGAACGGCGCCGTGGACATCAGCGGCCAGATGCCGGCGAATCCCGGGTCCGGCAGCGCGTAGACGGCGACCAGGAAGAAGCCCAGCGCCGCCGCGACCACCGCGAGGTAGCCGCGCGAGAGCCAGTTGTCCACGGCGGGCGTCAGGAGCTCCCGAGTGCGCTGCCGGCCGGTGCGCGGCGAGCGCGCCGGGGTCGGCGTGCGGGGCGAGGCGGCCGTCGTGGAGCCCCCGGCGAGGGCGCCGAGCACGGCGGCGTTCACGAGGGCGCACAGGCCGAGCCAGACCGCCCACAGGACGACGGCCGACACCTCGGCCGCCCCGCCGCCCTCGGTGCCGGGGCCGAAGGGAAGCACCACGCCCAGGAAGGAAAGGGGCGCCGTGAGCACCATGGAGCTGACGGCGAAGCCGCTGTCCGGGAAGAGGAACATGACCAGGACGGAGGCGGCGAAGGCCGCCAGATAGCCCCGGGCGAGCCGGCTCTCCGTGGCGAGTGCGAAGAGCCGGCGCGGCAGGCTGCTCGGCACGCGGCGCGGACGGGAGGCGTTCTGCGACTGCATCTGGGTTCCTTCGAGTTCGGGTCGGTCCGGTTCGTGAGGTCCACGGTGAACCAGCGGCCTCGCACGCAGATGGGTACACCTACTCATCTCCGCATGGGAGTTTCAGGAAGCGTGCTCAGTTCAGGACCAGCACGACGGCCAGAGCGACGAGCAGCGAGTCGATCCTGTCCAGCAGGCCGCCCGAGCCCGGCAGCCAGCGCCCGGCGTCCTTGGCCTGCGCACCTCGTTTGACCATGGATTCGAGCAGGTCCCCGGCCGGGCCGCCGACCGCCACCGCGACGGCCGCGGGCCAGCTCAGCGCGGACAGCACGGCGAGCGTGGCCAGGCCCGCCGCGGCGCCGGCCAGCGTCCCGCTCCACCGCTTGGCCGGGGACAGCGGCGACAGGTGCGGCCCGCCGAGCCTTCGACCGGCGAAGTACGCCGCGATGTCGGCGATCGAGACCGCCGCGAACAACGCCAGCGCGCTCGCCCCGAGCGGCACCAGCGCGGCCAGCACGCCGAGCCAGGCCAGCCCGAGCAGACCGGCGCCGAGTCGGCGCAGCCCGTGGTCGGCGTCGCCGGCCAGCAGCGGCACCGCGGCCACCGCGAGCGCCCCGACCCCGACCGCCCGGAACACCTCTCCGGGCGCCAGCCAGGCCGTCAGCACCACGCCGGCCACCGCCGCGGCCAGCACCAGCCGGTCGGCCCGGCCCAGCCGCAGCAGCCCGCCGAACTCCAGCACCGCGATGACCCCGACGACGATCGCGACAGCCGCCGCCCCGGGCCGGCCCCACCAGAACGCACCGGTCACCAGCGGCACTCCGACCGCCCAAGCACACCATCGGACCATCAGCTCACGACGGCGGGACACCGCCACCGCAACGCCGCCGAGCGCCAGCGCCCCACCCAGGTAGGGCGCCAGCGATGCCACAGTGATCATCGAGCGGCGGCGGAGACGACGGCCTGCGTCCCGGCACGCACCACCGACCCTGAGCCCGGCCCCGGCCGCAGCGTGTTCAACGCGTCCCGCGCAGCCCCCCACGCCGCCACGATGCGCGCGTTCTCCGCGGTGTCCCTGACCGCGATCCGCACCGTGCGCCCCTCGTAGCGGGGCGACAGCGGCGACAGGTCGCGCAGGTGGACGTCGTGGCGGCGGCACTCGGCCACCAGTCGGGCCGCGCTCGGCCCGTCCGGGGGCAGGGTCACGGTGAGGAAGTTCGCCACGGACTCCTCGACCGCCAGGCTGTCGTCCAACCCGGCCAGGGCGGTGGCCAGTCGGCGGCGCAGCTCATGCGTGCGACGCCAGTGGTCGTGGTAGTGCCCCGGGTCGCGCAGGGCAGCCACGGCGGCCAGCTGCGCCGGGAGGCTCACCGGCCAGGGCGGTGTCCGTCGGCGCAGCTCTGCCGCGGTGCTCGGCTCGGCCACCAGGTACGCGGCCCGCAGGCCGGACAGCGCGTACATCTTGGACAGCGAGGTGCAGACGACCACCCGCGGGTCCGTCGCGGCGAGTTCGGCGAGCGACTTGGCCGGGCCGACGTATCCCAGGTATGCCTCGTCGATCCACCAGCGGGTGCCGGCCGGCGCGGCGGCGATCGCCGAGCGCAGCTCCGCGGCCGGCGCGTGGCGTCCGGTCGGGTTGTTCGGGTTGACGACCACGACGAGGTCGTAGCGGCCGGAACCGACGGCGGCGGACAGCCGGTCGGGGTCGATCCGCCAGCCGTCCTCGCGGCGCAGCGGGAACCGGTCCACCCGGCAGCCGATCACCCGCTCCGTGACATGGGCGTACTCGCCGTAGCACGGGTCGGTCAGCAGGACCCGGCTCTGCGGGGTCAGCCACTGGCCGAACGCCCGGAAGATCAGATCGGACGAGCCCGCGCCGACGCAGAGGCTCTCCGTAGGCAGCGCCCGGACCGTGCCGATCTCGGCCAGCAGGCCCTCCGCGCCGGACGGCGGCGAGGTCCGGGCGACCCAGGCCGGGTCTTCCGCGAGCGCGGCCCGCACCCCGGGGGCCGGCGGGAACCAGGCGTCCAGCACGTCGGCGGCGACGATGTCCGCACGCCGGTGCAGGGTGCGGAAGTCCGTGCCGATGGCGGTGAACGACGCGCCGCCGTGCTCACAGCCGTCCGGCCGGGGCGCGAACGCCATGTCGAGCCGCCAGTCGACGGTGGACCGCAGCCGCTCCAGCGGGGCCCCGTACCGCTGCCCCGCGCGCCTCGTCAGCTCGACGACCTCGCCGGTCAGCACCTCGAAGGTGACCGCGCCGCTGTGGACCGTGCGGCCGACCGGGCGCAGGCCGACGGCCAGGTACATGTCGAGCAGTTCGGTGCGGCCCATCGCGACCACCCGGCGACCGCCCCGCGAGGCGATCCAGCGCAGCGCCGCGTACATCAGCAGGGGCGCCGCCGCGGTGGTCCGCCAGCGGGGCTCGACGGTGAGGATGCGTACCTCGAACGGGTCGTCGTCGGTCAGCAGCGGCAGTTCGTCACGGGTCAGGTACTTGTCCAGCGCGTACCGCCCCGACCAGGGCGGAGTCAGGCTGACGAAGCCGATGCGGGCCGGTCCGCGCGCCGCGACGAGGTAGACGTTGCCGCCGTCGTCGTCCAGCGCGTCGCGGAGCCGCCCGGCCGGATGCGGCGGATGCTGGCCCAGCTCCGCCGCATACACCCGGTGTCGTAGTTCGTGGATCCACTCGAAATCCTCCGGAGTGGCAACGCGCAACTGCAGTTCACGGCCCATGGGCACCTCTCGAGCGACCGACTCGGCACGGAAAGCACTCCATCGTGCGGAGCACGGGCCGGCCGGGCCAGGGCCGAGCGACTCGGCCCGCCTGAGTACGCGTACTCAGGCGGGCCGACCGGCACCGGGGTACCGGGATGCTCAGGCGGTCGTGGCGTCGCCTCCGTCGGCCGGGTCGTCCTCGCCGACCTCCAGCAGGCCGGCCGCCGCGCCCACCACGCGCGGGTCGGGGGTGCCGACGACCTCGTCGTCCTTGTCCCCGTAGTCGAAGCGGGCGAGCACGCTGCGCATGGCCTCGACGCGGGCCCGCTTCTTGTCGTTGCTCTTGACCACGGTCCAGGGCGCGTGCTCGGTGTCCGTCTCCCGGAACATGGCGACCTTCGCGGCGGTGTAGTCGTCCCAGCGGTCGAGGGAGGCCAGGTCCATGGGGCTGAGCTTCCACTGTCGTACGGGGTCGACCTGACGGATCGTGAAGCGGGTGCGCTGTTCGCCCTGCGAGACGGAGAACCAGAACTTCAGCAGGTCGACGCCGTCGTCCACGAGCATCCGCTCGAACATCTGCGCCTGGCGCATGAAGCGCCGGTACTCGTCGTCCGTGCAGAAGCCCATGACCCGCTCCACGCCCGCACGGTTGTACCAGGAGCGGTCGAACAGCACGATCTCGCCCGCCGTCGGCAGATGCTGGACATAGCGCTGGAAGTACCACTGCCCGCGCTCGCGCTCGGTCGGCTTCTCCAGCGCCACGACCCGTGCGCCGCGCGGGTTGAGGTGCTCCGTGAAGCGCTTGATGGTGCCGCCCTTGCCGGCCGCGTCCCGCCCCTCGAAGACGATGACGAGCCGGCGCCCGGTCTCCTTGATCCAGCGCTGCAGCTTCAACAGCTCGATCTGCTGGAGCCGCTTGTGCCAGTCGTACTCCTTGCGCTCCATCCGGTGCGCGTACGGATAGTTCTCCCGCCAGGTGTCGATCGGACTTCCGTCCGGCCGGACGAGTACGGGGTCGTCGGCGTCGGTGTAGTCGACCGTCAGGTCGGTCGACTCGGACAGCAGGGGCTGCATGGTCATCCTTGCTCCCGGTCTCGGATCTCAGTGGAACTGCGGCACGCCCCCTCCACCCGGGCCGGGCCCAGGACGCCGAGGGCGAAGCCGGTGACCACGGCGACGGTGACGCCGACCAGGGCCACGACCGTGGTGCCGAGGTTCCCGCCGTGCGTGACCGCGCTCGCGGCGAGGCCGCCGACCAGCGCGGCGGCGGGCAGCGTGACCAGCCATGCGATCACCATGCGTCCCGCGACGCCCCACCGCACCTCCGCCGGTGTGGTGGACAGGGCGAAGCCGAGGGGGGCGGAGGTGAGGATGACGACCGCCACGAGGAACGTGATGTGGTCCATGGCCTCATGGGAACAAGCGCTTCCGTACGGGAGGCGAACTGGAGGCAAAGGCTGTTCCAGGTCCCCGCGCCCGTGGAGTGCGGATCGTGCGATCCTGGCGTGATGGAACGGGCGGACCTGGTGAGACTGCGGCAGGCGCGTGACCGCATGGATCGTGAGTACGCCGAACCGCTCGACGTCGCCGCGCTGGCCCGCACCGCGCTGATGTCCTCGGGACACTTCCAGCGCAGCTTCCGCGAGGCCTACGGCGAGACGCCCTACGGCTATCTGATGACCCGCCGGGTCGAGCGCGCCAAGGCCCTGCTGCGCCGCGGCGACCTGACCGTGACGGAGGTCTGCCTCGCGGTCGGCTGCACCTCGCTCGGCTCGTTCAGCTCCCGCTTCACGCAACTCGTCGGCGAGACTCCGAGTGCGTACCGGGCGCGGTCGCACGAGCCGAGCGCGGCGATCCCGCCGTGCGTCGCCCGGAAGTTCACCCGCCCGAAGCTGCCCCGACGACCCTGAGGCTGGACACCATGGACCTGAGACTGCACCAGTGCTTCATCGCCGTCGACGACCACGACAAGGCCCTGTACTTCTACCGTGACGTCCTCGGGCTCGAGGTACGCAACGACGTCGGCTTCGAGGGGATGCGGTGGGTGACCCTCGGCTCGCCGCTCCAGCCGGACGTCAGCATCGTGCTGGAACCCCCGGGCGCCGACCCCGACGCCTCCCCCGCCGACAAGGACGCGCTGGCCCGGCTGCTCGCCAAGGGCATGCTGCGCGGGGTCATCTTCTCCACCGCCGACTGCGACGCGCTCCACGCGCGCGTGCAGGAGGCCGGCGTCGAGGTGCTCCAGGAGCCGACCGACCAGCCGTACGGGGTGCGCGACTGCGCGTTCCGGGATCCGGCTGGAAACCTGCTGCGGTTCATGGAACGCAAGGACGCGTGACGGGCGGCGCCGCCCGGCCGCCTACGATCGCGCCATGACCGCCCACGCCCCCGTCACCACCCCGGTTCGCTGGACGTACGCCTTCGTCGACCGGCCCGCCGCGCTGTTCGAGCGTGCCTGCGCGTTCTGGACCGCCGTCACGGACACCTCGCTCTCCGACCTCCGGGGCGACGACGGGGAGTTCGTCACCCTGTTGACGGAGGGCGCCGACGCCTGTGTGAAGGTCCAGGGGGTCGCCGACGGCGACGGGGGCGCGCATCTCGACTTCGCCGTGGCGGACGTGCCCGCGTTCGTCGAGGCCGCGCGGAGGCTGGGGGCGGCGACGGCCGCCGTGCAGGAGGAGTGGGCCGTGCTGCGCTCCCCCGCCGGGCCGGCGTTCTGCGTGGTGCCGTGGCAGGGAGAGTCGGTGCGGCCGCCCGTGGTGGCCGGCAGCCGTCTGGACCAGGTGTGCCTCGACGTCCCGCCGTCGGCGTACGACGCCGAAGTCGCCTTCTGGAGCGGCCTGCTGCCCGACTGGTCGGCCCGGCCGGGTTCCCGGCCCGAGTTCCACGTGATCGAACCGCCGTCCGGGCTTCCGGTCCGCATCCTGCTCCAGCGGCTCGACGGCGAGGGCGGCGGTTCGGCCACCGCCCATCTCGACCTGGCCTGCGGACCGGACGTCGACGCCGTGCGGGTGCGGCACGAGCGGCTCGGCGCGGAGCTCGTCGCCCGCCACCCCCACTGGACGGTGCTGCGCGACCCGGCCGGCGGCCTGTACTGCCTGACCGCGCGCGACGCGGAGACGGGCGGCCTGCCGCGACAGTCCTGAGCGCTCCGCTGGAAGCGCCCCATCAGGGCACTGCCGAACCGCCGCCGACCTCGCCCGACGCGCTCAGTGACGGCTATGGGCCTGTCGCGTACACGCAGATGACCCGGTCGTCGGTCGAGGACCCCTGCCCGCCCGGGCTCGAACACGGGTGGTCACCCGTGTCCATGTGCAGCAGCGGCGCCGCGGACTCGTTGGCCGCGGTGCCGCCGCGCGGCGACTGCGTCGGGGGTGCGGCGGCGTCCTGCAGCCACAGCGTCAGAGCGCCCGCGACGACCACGGCCGCCAGCCACGCCCCGCCGACCCACTGCCACATCCGACGCCGACTGCTCCCCATGGCGTCACGGTAGCCGCGCGGGCGGCCCGGCGGGGCCGAATGTCAGGAGGTCGGGGCGGTGTGAGCGTCGGGCCGCTGCCCGGACTCCTGCTCGGGCGCCTCTTCGGACTCCCGCTCGGGCTCGGCGTCCGGCCCGACATGCGCGTCGCACTTCGGGTTGTGGCACGGCCCCGGCACCCAGCGCGGGACCCACGCCCCCAGCGTCTTGTGGCGCTGGATGACGGACTGCACGGGCTGCCCACACGTGGGACAGACGCGTTGTTCCCTGTCCATCTCCTCAGGGTAGGCCGGGCCGGGCGCGCGCGCCCCCTGCTGTACGCCCGGTCCCGCCTCAGCGCTCCCTGGCGTACGTCCGCACCACCACGCCGTTGCCGAAGGTGCGCAGGCCGCCGAAGGCGAAGCGGGCCAGGTCGAAATGGCTCAGGTCGGGGCGCGCGCCGAACATGGGCATGCCGGTGCCGTAGACGATCGGGTACGACTTGATCACCAGCTCGTCGATCTCGTCGAACAGCTCGCCCGCGATGCGGGAGCCGCCGCACAGATAGATGTCTAGGCCACTGTCCTCGGCCTTCAGCTCGCGGACCCTGCCGAGCAGATCGTCCACGATGATCTCGACGTCCGGGTCGGGCGACTCCGCGAGGGTGCGCGAGGCGACGTACTGGCGCAGATGGGCGTACGGGCTGGTGACGCCCTCCTTCAGCGCGAGGTCGTAGCTGGCCCGGCCCTGGATGACCGTGTCGAACCGCCGGTTGGCCAGGTCGTCGATGCCGAGCGGGCGGCGGGCGTGGGTGGGCAGGGTCTCCGGATACTCCGTCTTGAGGAATTCTAAGAACTCCTCGTCGACGAAGGAGAACATCGCGGAGCCGTCCCCGGTCGCGTCCCCGATGAAACCGTCGAGGGAACAGGCGACGAAGTACGTGAGCTTTCGCAAGAAGGGATCCTTCCGTAGGCTGCGCCGGAACTGCTCCGACTACTTCAAGGGCCGATCCTGCCCGACGTCAAGAGGCGGGCCCCGCCCACCGTGGGGCTGCGCGGGACCCGCCGGACCAGCGCCCCGAAGGGGCGCGGGGCGCTGGCATCTGCGGCTCCGCCGCGCGGGCGCGACCAGCCACCACGGCGCCGCAGCGAAACGACGGCAGATCGCGGCACATCGCGGGGCCCCAGCGGAGCGCCTGAGCAGGTCGGGCGAAGTCGGCTGCGGTTCGGCAGCGCCCTGAAGGGGCGCGGGGAACTGCGCGACCGGCCACGACGGCGCCGCAGCCAAACGACGGCACATCGCGGCACCCCCAACAGAGCGCCTAGTTGCTGCGGCGGGTCACGAATTCGGCCAAGGAGAGCAGGCCGCCCGCCGATTCCGGGTCCGGGATCGCCCGGGCGAGTTCGTGCATGGCGCGGGACATGCGGTCGGCCGCCTGTTCCTGGGCCCACTCGCGGCCGCCGGCCCGCTCCACGGCCAGCGTCGTGCGGTCCAGGTCGGCCGGTTCATAGGGCCCGGCGTACAGCTCGGCCAGTTCCCCGGCCGCCGGGGTGCCGGAGGTCAGCGCGGCGACCACCGGCAGGGACTTCTTGCGGGCGGCGAGATCCGCGCCGGCCGGCTTGCCGGTGTGCCGCGGGTCGCCCCATATCCCGATGACGTCGTCGATGAGCTGGAAGGCGAGCCCGGCCTCGCGGCCGAACGCGTCCAGCGCGTCGACGTCGTCCTCGGCCGCTCCGGCGTACAGCGCGCCCACCGCGCAGGCGCAGCCGAGCAGCGCGCCGGTCTTGGCCTCGGCCATGGCGAGCACCTCGTCGAGGGTGATCTCGGTGGGGCCGCGTCTCTCCATGGCCGTGTCCGCCTGCTGGCCGGCGCAGAGTTCGACCACGCAGGCGGCGACCCGGCCGACGGCCTGCGCGGACGCGGGGTGCGGATCCCCGGCGAGCAGACCCAGCGCGAGGGCCTGCAGCGCGTCCCCGGCGAGGATCGCGTCGGCGACGCCGAACACCGACCAGGCGGTGGGGCGGTGCCGGCGGGTGGCGTCCCGGTCCATCACGTCGTCGTGCAACAGCGTGAAGTTGTGGACCAGTTCGACCGCCGCAGCGGCCCGGACGGCCGCCGCGCGGGCCGCCGGGCCGCCGAGCGCGGTGGCCGCGGCGAGCACGAGGGCCGGGCGGATCGCCTTGCCCGCGTTGCCCGCCGCCGGAGTGCCGTCGGCGTGCTCCCAGCCGAAGTGGTAGAGCGCGATCCGGCGCATCGAGCCGGGCAACGAGTCGATCGCCGCCCGCAGTTCGGGGTCGACCGACGCCCGGGACCGCTCCAGGATCGCCGCCGCCTCCTGTCCGTCGCCCGGCCCCGGACCACTACTGCCGCCGCCCTGACTCCCGATGGACCTCCGCCTTTCGCGCGCCCTGCCCCGCACTTGCGTCCGCCTGGTGGCGAAGGTCACCGCCAGCGGCCGATCTCGACGTTCTCCAGGACGCCCAGCGCGTCCGGCACGAGGACCGCGGCCGAGTAGTAGGCCGTGACCAGGTAGTTGATGACGGCCTGTTCGTTGATGCCCATGAACCGCACGGAGAGGCTGGGCTCGATCTCGTCCGGGATGCCGGACTGGCGCAGGCCGATGACGCCCTGGTCCTGCTCGCCCAGACGCATCGCGATGATCGAGCTGGTGCGGGCCTCGGTGACGGGGATCTTGTTGCACGGGTAGATCGGCACCCCGCGCCAGGTGGGGATCCGGTTCCCGCCGACGTCGATCGTCTCGGGGACGAGCCCGCGCTTGTTCAGCTCACGGCCGATCGCGGAGATCGCGCGCGGGTGGGCGAGCAGCATCTTGGTGCCGCGCCGCCGGCACAGCAGTTCGTCCAGGTCGTCCGGGCCGGGCACGCCGTCGTGCGGCTGGATCCGCTGGTCGTACTCGCAGTTGTGCAGCAGCCCGAATTCCCGGTTGTTGACGAGCTCGTGCTCCTGGCGCTCCTTGAGCGCCTCGACCGTCAGCCGCAACTGCTGCTCGGTCTGGTTCATCGGCTTGTTGTAGAGGTCGGCCACGCGCGAGTGGATGCGCAGGACGGTCTGGGCGATGCTCAGTTCGTACTCGCGCGGCCGGGCGTCGTAGTCCACGAAGGTGTGCGGGATGTCCGGCTCGCCCGCGTGGCCCGCGGCGAGGTCCACTTCCTTCTCGCCGTACTTGTTGGTGCGCTGCTCGGGGATCGCGCGCAGCTGCCGGAGGTGCTCGCCCAGGGAGTCGGCGCGCTCCGCGACCTGCTCGACGTCCTGCCTGGCCAGGATCAGCACCGTGCAGGCGGTGTCCGCGCGGGCGGTGTACTCCCAGATGGCGTCGGGGTCGAGCAGCGCCTGGTCGCCGAAGTAGGCGCCGTCGGCGAGGACGCCGAGCACCTGGTCGTCGCCGTAGGGGCCGCTGCCGACCTTCTCCACGCGGCCGTGCGCCAGCAGGTAGACCTCGTCGCTCTGACTGCCGAAGGAGGCGATGATCTCGCCGGGACCGAACTCCCGCTGCCGGCAGCGCTGGGCGAGCTCCGCGAGCACCTCCTCGTCCTCGTAGGAGCGAAGCGCGGGCAGTTCGCCCAGCTCGGCGGGGATGACCTCGACCCGGTCGCCGGTCTTGACGAACGTGATGCGGCCGTCGCCGACCGCGTATGTCAGGCGCCGGTTGACCCGGTACGTACCGCCCTGCACATCCACCCAGGGCAGAGTCCGCAGCAGCCAGCGGGAGCTGATCTCCTGCATCTGCGGTGCGGACTTGGTCGTGGTGGCCAGGTTCCGCGCGGCTGCGGTGCCGAGACTCTGCTGCGGCTTGCCCGAATCCGTGCGGACCTCTTCGCCTACCGACATGAAGGTTGCCTCCCAGATCATGCACGGGCGCCGAACTGCGCCGGTGCATTTGTCCCGGGCAACCCTTCCATCACGGAGTGTGCTCGTGCTATTACCCGAAAGAGCGGGAATGGATCACCGCGGGCTGGGAAGAGGCACGTTTCCCCGAACGGTGTTCGACAATGAGCGGGTGACCGACCTGCGCCCGCGCCTCCCCTCCCCCCTCCAGGAAGTGGCCGACGACCGGTTCGGACGGCACGGCGTGCGGCTGCTGCTGAAGCGGGACGACCTGATCCATCCGGAGCTGATCGGCAACAAGTGGCGCAAGCTGGCGCCCAACCTGGAACGGGCGGCGGGGCGGACGGTGCTCACCTTCGGCGGCGCCTACTCCAACCATCTGCGGGCCACGGCCGCCGCCGGGCGGCTCCTGGGGCTGCCCACGGTGGGCGTGGTGCGCGGCGACGAGCTGGCCGATCGGCCGCTGAACCCGTCGCTGGCCCGCTGCGCGGCCGACGGGATGCGGCTGCGGTTCGTGGACCGCTCGACGTACCGCCGCAAGGCCGAGCCGGACGTGCTGGCGAGGCTGGCGGCCGCGGCCGGCGCGGCGGACGCGTACGTCGTCCCCGAGGGCGGCAGCAACGCGGCGGCGGTCCGCGGCTGCCGGGCGCTCGGCGCGGAGCTGCGCGGCCACGCCGACGTGGTCGCGCTCGCCTGCGGCACCGGCGGGACGCTCGCGGGCCTGGCCGCCGGTCTCGCCCCCGGCCAGCGGGCGCTGGGCGTCCCGGTGCTCAGGGGCGGTTTCCTGGGCGCGGAGATACAGGCGCTCCAGGAGGAGGCGTTCGGGGGCCAGCGGGGCGAGTGGCGGCTCGACGAGCGCTTCCACTTCGGCGGATACGCGCGCGTCACCCCCGAGCTGGAGGCCTTCGCGGCGGACTTCGAACGGCGTCACGGCATCCCCGTCGAACGGCTCTATGTCGCCAAGTCGCTCTACGCCCTTGTCGCTCTGGCCGATGAGGGCGCCTTCCCGCCCGGCACCCGTCTCGCGGCCGTCGTGACGGGCGCGCCGTTCGCCGCGTGAGCGCCGCTCATGTCGTCTCCCGGTAGGCCGCGGCCTCCTCCAGGTCCAGTCGGCGCAGCAGGGTGCGGAGCATCTCGTCGTCGATGTAGCGGCCGTCGCGCAGCCGGACGAACATCTCGCGCTCGGCGCCGATCATCTCGCGCGAGAGGCGGCGGTAGGTGTCGTCGATGGTCTCGCCGGTGATCGGGTTGACCTGGCCGAGGCGCTCCCAGACGGCGTTGCGGCGGCGCTCCAGGACGCTGTGCAGGCGGGCGGCGAGGGGTGGGGGCAGGGCGTTGCGCTCGTCGGCGAGGAGGGCGTCCAGGCGCTCCTCGGCGACCCGGGAGGCCTGTGCCTGGGCGTTGGCCTCGGCGAGGGTCGCGGCCTGGGGGTCGGGTTCGGGGAACTTCAGGAGCCGGATCAGCGGGGGCAGGGTCAGGCCCTGCACGACCAGGGTGCCGATGACGGTCGTGAAGGTGAGGAACAGGATGAGGTTGCGGTGCGGGAAGGGCGCTTCGCCGTCGTCGACGGTGAGCGGGATGGAGAAGGCGATGGCGAGCGAGACCACGCCCCGCATGCCCGCCCAGCTGATCACGATCGGCCCCCGCCAGGTCGGGTTCGTCTCCCGCGCACGCACGCGTGGCGACAGCCGGGGCAGGAAGGTCGCCGGATAGACCCACAGGAAGCGCACCGCGACGACCACGAGGAAGAGGGCGACGGCGTACCAGGCGGCGTCCGCCCCCTCGTAGTCGCCGAGGCCCCGCAGGACGACCGGGAGCTGCAGGCCGATCAGTGCGAAGACCGCCGACTCCAGGACGAAGGCGACCATCTTCCACACCGCCTCCTCCTGGAGGCGGGTCGCGAAGTCGACCTCCCACGCGCGGTGGCCGAGGTACAGCGCGACGACGACCACGGCGAGGACGCCGGAGGCGTGGAACTGCTCGGCGGCCGCGTAGGCGACGAACGGGATCAGCAGGGAGAGGGTGTTCTGGAGGAGTGGTTCCTTGAGGTGGGTGCGCAGCCAGTGCAGGGGCGCCATGAGGATCAGCCCGGCGGCGACCCCGCCGACCGCCGCCACCAGGAACTCCTCGATGCCGCCGGCCCAGGAGGCGCCCTCGCCGACGACCACCGCGAGGGCCACCTTGTAGGCGGTGATCGCGGTGGCGTCGTTCAGCAGGGACTCGCCCTGGAGGATCGTGGTGATCCGGGAGGGCAGGCCGAGCCGGCGCGCCACGGCGGTGGCCGCGACGGCGTCCGGCGGCGCCACCACCGCGCCGAGCACCAGGGCGGCCGTCAGCGGCAGGCCCGGGACGAGCAGGTAGGCGGCCCAGCCGACGGCGAAGGTCGCGAAGAGCACGTAGCCGACCGAGAGCAGGGCCACCGGCCGCATCTGGGCCCGCAGGTCGAGGTAGGAGCTGTCGGTGGCCGAGGTGTAGAGCAGCGGCGGCAGCAGGAGCGGCAGGACGACGTCGGGCTCCAGGGTGTAGTCCGGGACCCCGGGCAGGTACGACACCGCCAGGCCGACCGCCACCAGCAGCAGCGGCGCGGGCACCGGCGTGCGGCGGGCGGCCGCCGCGATCGCGGCGCTGCCGGCCACCAGCAGCAGCAGTGGCATCACGTCCATGTCTCCCCCGCCCTCGTTTTTTCGCGCGATCGTCCGCGCGCCCGTCGTAATGTGGCAATCATGAAACAGTGCACGCACTCCGACGCGCTGCCCCACCCCGAACCCGTCCCGCTGAGCGAGACGTGTCTGGAGTGCCTGCGGGACGGCACGCACCCGGTGCAACTGCGGCTGTGCCTGACGTGCGGCCATGTCGGCTGCTGCGACTCCTCGCCGAGCCGGCACGCCGCGGCGCATCACAAGGAGTCCGACCATCCCGTGATGCGGACCTTCGAGCCCGGCGAGGACTGGCGCTGGTGCTTCGTCGATCACGTCCTGGTTTGACCGTGCTCGCGTGAACTTCTGAGGTGGTGCGACCGTTGAACTCATGAGACGCCCCGGCCGTCCGGCGGGTACGGTTCGACCATCTGACGCCTGGGTACGTCAACCCGGCGCGCCCTCTTCCCATTTGGGCCCGCAGACCTCTAGACGCGGAGCGTGTTCACAGCTTTACTGTGAGTGACGACCAGGGGGTTGGGGTCCCGGGAAAGGAAACCTGAGAGCGCGATAGCGTCACCGCTGCACCACACACGCGTTACCCCGGGGGGCGACCCTCGGCCCCGAAAAGCTTGTACCACCTTGGAGGTGAGGGTGTCCCAGATCGCAGGCGAGCCCGCGACCCAGGACTTCGTGGAAGTCCGGCTGCCGGCTGCGGGTGCCTACCTGTCGGTGCTGCGGACGGCCACGGCCGGCCTGGCGGCCCGTTTGGACTTCACCCTGGACGAGATCGAGGACCTGCGCATCGCGGTGGACGAGGCCTGCGCGATCCTGCTCCAGCAGGCCGTGCCCGGCTCGGTTCTCAGTTGCGTGTTCCGACTCGTCGACGACTCGCTCGAGGTCACCGTCTCGGCGCCGACCACGGACGGACACGCCCCCTCGCGCGACACCTTCGCCTGGACCGTCCTGTCCGCCCTCGCGGGCAAGGTGTCCTCCGCCGTCGACGAGGACAAGACCGTGACGATCAGCCTCTACAAACAACGCGGCGCGGGACCCGGGCCGGCGTGAGGAACGGGGACGGGCCGGTGCGGGACGAAGAGCGCGGCACACGGGAGCTGCCGGCCGAGAACGCCGAGATTCCAGCCTCTCCGGACGGTTCCCGACGTATGGCGGACGGTGTCGACGGCATCCCCGAGCAGGCCCGGCCGCATCCGGAGGACGACTCGGCCTCCGTTCGGACGGAGCTGCCGGAAGGTGCCGTGCAGGGCTCGCTTCAGGAGAGGCTCAACGGGGGCTCGCCCCCGGGCCGGGCAGAGGCGAGGGCTCGACAGAGGGCGACGGGCGGGACGATGAGCGAGCACGAGCGAGACGGCGAACAGAGCGTGCCCGGCACGCAGCACGAACCACCACCCCCACCGGCGCCACCGGCATCCCCGGCGCCCCCGACACCACCGGCGCCCCCGGCTGCGGGGGACCGCAGCGGGGCACGGGCGATGTTCATCGAGCTGCGCGGGCTCAAGGACGGCAGTCCCGAGTACGCGGAGATGCGCAACCAGCTGGTCCGGATGCATCTGCCGCTGGTCGAGCATCTCGCGCGCCGCTTCCGCAACCGCGGCGAGCCGCTGGACGACCTGACCCAGGTCGCCACCATCGGCCTGATCAAGTCGGTCGACCGCTTCGACCCCGAGCGCGGCGTGGAGTTCTCCACGTATGCGACCCCGACGGTCGTCGGCGAGATCAAGCGGCACTTCCGCGACAAGGGCTGGGCGGTACGGGTGCCGCGCAGACTCCAGGAGCTGCGGCTGGCGCTGACCACGGCGACGGCCGAGCTCTCCCAGCAGCACGGCCGCTCCCCCACGGTCCACGAGCTCGCCGAGAAACTGGCGATCTCGGAGGAGGAGGTCCTGGAGGGCCTGGAGTCCGCCAACGCGTACTCCACGCTGTCCCTGGACGTCCCCGACACCGACGACGAGTCGCCCGCGGTCGCCGACACCCTCGGCGCGGAGGACGAAGCGCTGGAGGGCGTCGAGTACCGGGAGTCGCTCAAGCCGCTCCTGGAGGATCTCCCGCCGCGCGAGAAGCGGATCCTGCTGCTGCGGTTCTTCGGCAACATGACCCAGTCGCAGATCGCGCAGGAGGTCGGCATCTCCCAGATGCACGTCTCCCGGCTGCTGGCGCGCACACTGGCCCAGCTGCGGGAGAAGCTCCTCGTCGAGGAGTAGCGGAGCAGCCGAGCGGTCGAGGAGTGGCGGTCACTCCGACGTACGGCCGGGCCCCCGGATCCCGAGGGCCCGCGTCGCCTCGGCGTTGACGAGCAGCACGAGCGAGGTGACGGCCGCGGCCGCGAGCGCGATGCCCGCGGGGATCGCGATGCTGTCGGCCTGCAGCAGGTTGTAGGCCACCGGCAGCGCCATGATCTGCGTGATGACGGCGGGCCCCCGGCTCCAGCTGCGCAGCCCCAGCAGCCCCCGGGCGGCGAGCAGCGGCAGCAGCGCGAGCACCACCAGCGTGATCCCGCCGGTGACGGCCTGCTGACGGTCGTCCGGATCACCGGTGATCCCCAGGGCGAGCATCCACACCCCGCCGACGACCAGCGTCAGCCCCTCCAGGGCGACGAGGGCGGCGGCGTACGTCAGCCGACGCGGGCGGGGTGCTGCGGTTTCCGGGGCGGCCGGGGTCTGCTCACTGCTCACGTCTGAAGGGTAGCCCGCACCCGCCGCCGGACCTCGGGCCGCCCATGCGCGGGGGCACGGCGCTCGTGTCGAGGCTCACTCCGTGATGTCTTACCCGATCCCCACCTCGGCCTGTGCCCGGTACCACCCAGTAGGTACGCTGCAACTCATGCGTGCACTTCTTGTGGTCAATCCGGCGGCAACCACTACGAGTGCACGGACGCGCGACGTCCTCATCCACGCGCTCGCGAGCGAGATGAAGCTGGACGCGGTGACGACCGAGTACCGCGGTCACGCACGTGACCTGGGCCGGCAGGCCGCGGACAGCGGAAACGTCGATCTGGTGGTCGCCCTCGGCGGCGACGGCACGGTGAACGAGGTCGTCAACGGCCTCCTGCACGCCGGCCCGGATCCGGACAACCTGCCCGGCCTCGCGGTGGTCCCCGGCGGTTCCACCAATGTCTTCGCCCGCGCTTTGGGTCTGCCCAACGACCCGGTGGAGGCCACCGGCGCGCTGCTGGACGCGCTGCGTGAGAACAGCGAGCGCACGGTCGGCCTCGGCCTGGCCTCCGGAACGCACGGCACGGAGGACGAGGCGGTGCCGTCGCGCTGGTTCACCTTCAACGCCGGGCTCGGTTTCGACGCCGGGGTGGTGGGCCGGGTGGAGCAGCAGCGGGAGCGCGGCAGGAAATCCACACACGCTCTTTACCTCCGCCAGGCCGTCCGCCAATTGTTGGGCGAATCACAGCGCCGGCACGGGTCGATCACCCTGGAACGGGCGGGTGCGGAGCCGGTGACCGATTTGGTGCTGTCCATAGTCTGCAACACGGCTCCGTGGACCTATCTGGGCAATCGCCCGGTGTACGCGTCGCCTAAGGCCTCGTTCGATACCGGGCTCGACGTACTCGGTCTCAGCCGTCTGTCCACCGTCGCGGTTGCCCGATATGGCACCCAGATGCTCACTTCGTCCCCCGAACGGGGACCGCACGGCAAGCATGCCGTCTCGCTGCACGACCTGGACCAGTTCACCTTGCATTCGAAGGTGCCGTTGCCCCTCCAGATGGACGGCGACCACCTCGGGCTGCGAACGAGCGTGACGTTCACAGGCGTACGCCGTGCACTGCGTGTGATTGTGTGAGCAGAAAGGGCGGAAGTCCTTTCACTCGAACGTTTAGGCCAGGGTCCACCCCATGGAAGTACGGCTGTGACCTAGTCGACACCGAGGAATCAAAAAAAACTTTCCGGTAGGGGTTGTATCCGCCGCTGAGGTTTGCGAGTCTCTACGTGGCGATCGGGACAGCCCGCAACACCGGCATCCACTGATCACCGGAACCCCTCTTCAAACACACAGGACCACGCCAGTCATGCTGGCGGGTTGGCCCTTCACTTGTTGAGGGATTCGTGAAAGCGTTCACATTCACAAGCAACCTGCACGTAATACCAAGGAGAGGTAGCAGCCATGGACTGGCGTCACAACGCCGTTTGCCGCGAGGAAGACCCCGAGCTCTTCTTCCCCATCGGCAACACCGGTCCTGCGCTGCTGCAGATCGAGGAAGCCAAGGCCGTCTGCCGTCGCTGCCCGGTTATGGAGCAGTGTCTGCAGTGGGCGCTCGAGTCCGGCCAGGACTCCGGCGTCTGGGGTGGTCTCAGCGAGGACGAGCGCCGTGCCATGAAGCGTCGCGCCGCCCGCAACCGGGCCCGTCAGGCCACCGCCTGACAACACCCGCCCCACAAGCCTGAGCTTGGCGGCGCGTACAGCGAGTACGCATCTCCCGCCCCCGAGCCGCAGCGCGCAGTACCCCCGATGCGCAGCACAAGCTGCCAGCGAGCATTCGAGCCCCGGACCCCTGAACGGTCCGGGGCTTCTTGCTGTGCACAACCGCCCTTACAGACCTCTTACTTCTGCGAGTCGCTCCCGCCGGTCACTTCTGCGAGCGCACCGGGATGTCCAGGATCACCCGGGTGCCGCGGTCCGGCGCCGGGACCATGTCGAAGGCGCCGCCCAACTCGCCCTCCACCAGTGTCCGGACGATCTGCAGGCCGAGGTTGCCGGAGGTGTGCGGGTCGAAGCCCTCGGGGAGGCCGACGCCGTCGTCCTGGACGGTGACGAGGAGGCGGGCCTCCTTCGTGCCGCCGCTGCGGACCGCGGAGACCTCGACCGTGCCGGTCTCGCCCTCGCGGAAGCCGTGTTCCAGGGCGTTCTGGAGGATCTCGGTGAGGACCATGGACAGCGGGGTGGCGACCTCGGCGTCCAGAATCCCGAAGCGTCCGGTGCGCCGGCCGGCGACCTTGCCCGGTGAGATCTCGGCGACCATGGCCAGCACCCGGTCGGCGATCTCGTCGAACTCCACCCGCTCGTCCAGGTTCTGGGACAGCGTCTCATGCACGATGGCGATCGAGCCGACCCGGCGCACGGCCTCTTCGAGGGCCTCGCGGCCGCGCTCGGACTCGATCCGGCGGGCTTGCAGGCGGAGCAGGGCGGCCACCGTCTGGAGATTGTTCTTCACCCGGTGGTGGATCTCCCGGATGGTCGCGTCCTTGGTGATCAACTCGCGCTCGCGGCGGCGCAGTTCGGTGACGTCCCGGAGCAGGACGAGCGCGCCGATGCGGGTCCCCTTGGGTTTGAGCGGGATCGCCCGGAACTGGATGACCCCGTCCTTGGCCTCGATCTCGAACTCGCGGGGGGCCCAGCCGCTGGCGACCTTGGCGAGCGCCTCGTCCACCGGACCCCGGGTCGGGGCGAGTTCGGCGGTGGTCAGGCCGAGGTGCTGGCCGACCAGGTCGGAGGCGAGGCCCATCCGGTGATAGGCGGACAGCGCGTTCGGGGAGGCGTACTGGACGATGCCCTCGCCGTCGACCCGGATCAGGCCGTCGCCGACGCGCGGGGCGGCGTCCATGTCCATCTGCTGGTTGGGGAACGGGAAGGAGCCGGCCGCGATCATCTGTGCGAGGTCGGAGGCGCTCTGGAGGTAGGTGAGCTCCAGGCGGCTCGGGGTGCGCACGGTGAGCAGGTTGGTGTTGCGGGCGATGACGCCGAGGACGCGGCCCTCACGCCGCACGGGGATCGACTCGACCCGTACGGGGACCTCCTCACGCCACTCCGGGTCGCCCTCGCGGACGATCCGGCCCTCGTCCAGGGCGGCGTCCAGCAGCGGGCGGCGGCCGCGCGGGACGAGGTGGCCGACCATGTCGTCCTGGTAGGAGGTGGGGCCCGTGTTGGGGCGCATCTGGGCCACGGAGACATAGCGGGCGCCGTCGCGGGTGGGGACCCACAGGACCAGGTCGGCGAAGGACAGGTCGGAGAGCAGCTGCCACTCCGAGACCAGCAGGTGGAGCCACTCGAGGTCGGAGTCGTCGAGTGCGGTGTGCTGGCGTACGAGTTCGTTCATGGAGGGCACGTCTGCGAGCGTACCTGTGGGTTTGTCGGGGGCCTAAATGCGCCGAGTGGCGTGCGAGCGCCCGAGGCGCCCGGGAAGAGGCCCGGAAACACCCGCGGGCCGCGGCGCCTGAGAGGGACCCTCAGCCCTCCCGGCACCGCAGCCCGGAGCAGTATCGGCCGCGGGGTGTGCGGTCCCACAGGCCGAAGGTGAGGAGCCGGGGCAGTCAGGGCAGAGAGCTCCGGGTCCTCGATCCGTCCTCCTGTGCGGGGAAGACGGACGTTCTTGTGCTGTTTCCGCACCATCCATTGTGGACTAGACCACTAAGGGTGTCCATGCCCTATGGTCCACAACGCAGCCTAGCCTGTAGGGGTTCCTCCACGGAGTGAGATACGAGGGGCAATTTCGGGGAGCCCTGCTAGATTGGTCTAAACCACATATACGGATACACAGCGCTACGAGAACGGCAGGCCAGCGTGGAAGTTGTCATCGTTTCGGACGCCCGGGCGGGCGGCGAGCTCATCGCCGAGGCCATGGCACAGCTCCTGCGGCGCAAGCCGGACGCGCTGCTCGGCGTGGCCACCGGCTCCACCCCGCTGCCCGTCTACGAGGCGCTCGCGGCCAAGGCGCGCGCCGGCGCGGTGGACACCGCGCGGGCGCGGATCGCGCAGCTCGACGAATACGTGGGCCTGCCCGCCGAGCACCCCGAGTCCTACCGCTCGGTCCTGCTGCGCGAGGTGCTGCAACCGCTGGGCATCGGGACGCAGGCGTTCCTCGGCCCGGACGGCACGGCCGAGGACGTACAGGGCGCCTGCGAGCGTTACGACCGCGCGCTGGCCGAGGCCGACGGGGTGGACCTCCAGCTGCTCGGGATCGGCACCGACGGACACATCGGGTTCAACGAGCCCTGCTCCTCGCTGGCCTCGCGCACCCGGATCAAGACGCTGACCGAGCAGACCCGCGTCGACAACGCGCGCTTCTTCGACGGCGACATCGAACAGGTCCCGCACCACGTCATCACCCAGGGCATCGGCACGATCCTGGAGGCGCGGCACCTGGTGCTGCTCGCGACGGGCGAGGGGAAGGCGGACGCGGTCGCGGCGACCGTCGAGGGGCCGATCGCCGCGGTGTGCCCGGCCTCGGCGCTGCAGCTGCATCCGCATGCGACGGTTGTCGTCGACGAGGGGGCGGCGTCGAAGCTGAAGTTTGCGGACTACTTCCGCTACACCTTCGGCAACAAGCCTGCGTGGCAGGGGATCTAGGGCGGATCCGACTGCCTGGTTCGGTGGTCTGCGGGGCGCGGGTGCGCTGTGGCTGGTCGCGCCCACGCGGCGGTAGCCGCACATTCAACACAGCCCCGCGCCCCTAGGTGGGACGGGGTGCCGAGTCCTTCAAGGAGCCGGCGCCCCGTCCTGACGTAAAAGCCCTTACGCGCCCGCGATGATCTCTGCTGCTGCATCGCCGCAGACTCTGGCTGCGCCGTGGGTGGCTATGTGCAGGGCGCCTCGGGGTGGGGCCTGGGGGACGCCCATCTCGACGACGATCGTGTCCGGGCGGGCCGTCAGGACGGTGTCGAGGGCGGTCGCCATCCAGGGGTGCCGGTGCTCGTCGCGGACCGCCACGACGATGCGCCGCTCCCCCGCCGCGACCAGCGCCGCGTGCCCGGCGTCCGCGCCCGCGAAGCTCGCCGTCTCCGTCCCCGGCAGCAGGCGCAGCAGTTCCGCGGCGACGCCCCACGGGGTCTCGTCCCCGACGGCGAAGTTGGCGACCGGGGTGAACGCGGCGACGAACGGGGGCTCGACGAGCGGTGTGAAGACCTCGCCGCCGGTGAGGCGGAGGGCCCGACGGGCGGCGACCAGGCCGATGTCGGCGCGCCCGGGCGGGTGCGCGGCGGCGCCGCCGGTCTTCGCCTCCGTCGCCGTCCAGCGGGCCAGCGCGCGTACCCGCTCCGCCGCGTCCGCCAGCCGTTGTTCGGGGAGTTCGCCGGTGCGGACGGCCGTGATCAGGGCGTCGCGCAGCCGGCGCACGGTCTCGTCGTCGGCGAGGCCGCCGCCCACGCAGATGGCGTCGGCGCCGGCGGCGATCGCGAGGACGCTGCCGCGCTCGATGCCGTAGGTCGCGGCGACGGCCTGCATCTCCATGCCGTCGGTGACGATCAGGCCGTCGTAGCCGAGTTCCTCGCGGAGGAGGGTGGTGAGGATGCGCGGGGACAACGTTGCCGGTCGGGCCGGGTCCAGGGCGGGGACCAGGATGTGCGCGGTCATGACGGCGCGGCTGCCGGCGGCGATGGCCGCGCGGAACGGGGTCAGCTCGCGTGCTGCGAGGACCGCCGGGTCGGCGTCGATGCGCGGGAGCGCGTGGTGGGAGTCGACCGCCGTGTCGCCGTGGCCCGGGAAGTGCTTGGTGCAGGCCGCGACGCCCGCCGACTGCAGGCCGGTGACGTAGGCGGCGGTGTGCCGGGCGACCAGGTCGGGGGCGGCGCCGAAGGAGCGGACGCCGATGACCGGGTTCGCGGGGTTGGAGTTGACGTCGGCGGACGGGGCCCAGTTGAGGTTGACCCCGCACTCGGCGAGGCGGCGGCCCAGTTCGGCGGCGACCTCCCGGGTGAGGGAGACGTCGTCCACCGCGCCCAGCGCGTGGTTGCCGGGGAAGCTGGAGCCGGTGCGCACCTCCAGGCGCGTGACGTCTCCGCCCTCCTCGTCGATCGCGACCAGGACGTCGTCGCGTTCGGTGCGCAACTGGGCGGTCAGGGCGGCGAGTTGTTCGGGTGAGGCGATGTTCCGGCCGAACAGTCCCACCGATGCCAGGCCCTCGCCGAGCCGGCGCAGCAGCCAGTCGGGGGCGGTGGTGCCGGGGAAGCCGGGTTGCAGGACGGTGAGCGCGTCGCGGGTCAGGGTGTCCGTGCGGCTCGCGGTTGTCGTCATCGGGGGCGTTATCCCTTCACGGCGCCCGCGGTCAGCCCCGCGGCCATCTTGCGCTGGACGAGGAGGAAGAGGGCGACGATCGGCAGCGCCATCATCGTGGCGCCGGCCATCATCGGGGCGTACTCGGTGCCGTGCTTGGTGGTGAAGTTGCCGAGCCACACGGTCGCGGTCTGGTTCTTCTGGCTGAGCAGCATCAGGGCGTAGAGGTACTCGTTCCAGGCCTGGATGAAGCCGTAGACCGAGGTGGCGACCATGCCGGGGGCCAGGAGGGGGAAGACGACGCGGACGAAGGCGCCGGTGCGGGAGCAGCCGTCGACCATCGCGGCCTCCTCCAGCTCCTTGGGGATGTTGACGATGAAGCCGCGCAGCGTCCACACCGTGAAGGGGAGGATGAAGGTCAGGTACGTGATGATCAGGCCGGTGAGCTTGTCGTACTGGCCCAGGTCGTTCAGCAGCAGGAAGACCGGGATGATCATGGCGACGAGCGGGACCATCTGGACGGCCAGGATGCCGACGATCACGATCTTGCGGCCGCGGAAGGCGAACCGGGAGATGGCGAGGGCGGCCAGCAGGCCGACGACGACGCCGATCACGACGACTGCCAGCGAGACGATCAGGCTGCGGCCCACCGGGCCCCAGAAGTCGGCGATGTTCAGCGCGCGGCTGAAGTTGGAGAGCGTGAAGCCGGTCGGCAGCAGGCTCGGGTCCGGGTCGATGGCGTCCTTGGCGGGCTTGAACGCCGTGTTGAGCATCCAGTAGACGGGGAAGCCGACGACGGTGAAGACCAGCAGGCCGACGAGGTTCCAGCCGAGTCTCGACCGCCGCGGGGCGGAAACCGTGCTGCTCATTCGACCTCTCCGATCTTGAGCATCTGACGCATGTAGACGGCGACCACCCCGAGCAGCAACAACACGGTGATCAGGGCGATCGCGGAGCCCTGTCCGTAGTCGTTGACCACGAACGCGCGGTCGTAGGAGTACGTCGTCAGGAGCTGGAACTCGGGCTCCGGATGCCCGTTGCGCATCACGAAGACCTGCGGGAACACGCCCATGTCCCAGATGACCGACAGGGTCGTGAGCATCACGATGATCGGCTTGAGGATGGGCAGGGTGACGTACCGGAAGACGCCCCAGGAGCCCGCGCCGTCGAGGCGGGCGGCCTCCTCCAGTTCGGCGGGGACCTGGGTGAGGCCGGCGCTGAGGGTGATGACCACGAAGGGGACCGCGCCCCAGATCACCAGCAGCATGATGACAGCCAGGCCCTGCGGTCCGCTCGCGAACCAGTTGTGGCCGATCAGATCCACGCCGGGGAGCTTGCTCAGGACGGCGTTGAGGATGCCGTAGTCGGAGTCGAACAGCCATTTGAAGACGGTGGTGGCGACGATGACGGGCATGCCCCAGCCGGCCACCAGCGCGATGTTGATCAGGGTCTTCACCCAGCCGGAGACCCGCTGGAGCAGCAGGGCGATCAGCATGCCGAGGACCATCGTGAGGATCACACAGCCGGCCGCGAAGACGATCGTGCGGACGACGACCTGCCAGAACTCGCCGTCGCCCAGCACGCCCGCGAAGTTGTCGAACCCGACCGACTCGGCCGGCTGGAAGCCCCAGAGCTGGGACTGCCCGAACTTCTGGAAGGAGAGGGTGACCAGCCGGACCAGCGGATAGCCCATGACCAGGGCGAGGACCAGCAGACAGGGGGCCAGGAGCAGCCAGGGAGTGCCGGCGGGGGAACGTTTCGCCCGTGGTCTTCCCGGCGGCGCGGGCGGTGGGGGTGACGGCCGCGTCGGCGGCGCCTTGGCAGGGGTGGTCGTGTCTGCGGCACTCATCCGCGCGCTCCTCAGCGGTCCCTCGGGTCGTACGAGTGGCAGGGCCCCAAAGGCGTCGGGGCCCCGCCGTCAGGTCACTTGGTGTTGATGACCTTGTCGATCGCGGCGTCCGCTTCCTTCGCGGCGGCCTCGACCGTCTGCTTGCCGGTGCCGATGCTCTGGAGCATGTTCTGCAGCACCTGGGCCTTCTCGACCTGTCCCCAGCCGGGGGCCATCGGGACGAACCAGTTGGACTCGGCGGCGGTGGCCGGGACGGCGGTCGCCGGGTCGTTCTTGAGGGTCGCGAGGTCGGTCTTGTTGTTGGGCAGGTTGCCCTTGGCGATCAGGCCCTTCTGGCCGGAGGGCCCGGTGAAGGCGTTGATCCACTCGGCGGCGAGGTCCTGCGCCTTGGACTTCACCGGGACGGCGAGGTCGGAGCCGCCCAGGAAGACGGGGAGGTTCTTGCCGGACGGGCCGGGCATCACGAAGTTCTCGACGTTGCCGGCGAGCTTGCCGGTCTTGTCGTTCTCCTTGGCCGCGGCGGTCGCGCCCTCCCAGGCGGGGGCGAAGATCATGCCGGACTTGCCCTGGCCGTAGACGATGTAGCGGTCGGACTCGTCCTTGGTCTTGTCGCCGTGCATGTACGTGTCGACGATGTTCTTGAAGTCGGTGAGGCCCTTGACGGACTCGGGCGAGGACAGGGTGCCCTTCCACTGGCCGCCGTCCTCCTTGGCGATGGAGCCGCCGGCGTCGTAGACGAAGGACATGGCCGCGTACCAGTCGCGGGTGGGCTGGTACCAGGCGGAGAACTTGTCGCCCTCCTTCTTCTGGACCTTGTCCAGGGCGGCGGTCAGCTCCGCGTAGGTCTTCGGCGTGGACTTGACGCCCGCGGCGGCGAAGACGTCCTTGCGCCAGTTGGCGACGCGGCCGCCGGCGTAGTACGGCACGCCGTAGGTCTTGCCGTCGTAGGTCACCGAGTCCTTGAGGCCGTCCAGCCAGGCGGCGGAGTTGTCGAACTTCGAGGCGTCGAGGGGGGCGAAGGCGCCCTTGACCATGTAGCCGAGCATCTCGGTGTTGCCCATCTCGACCACGTCGGGGGCCTTGTCGGTGGCGAGAACCGCGTCGAGCTTGGCGTTCTTGTCCGGCCAGCCGTAGTACTCGTGGGTGATCTTGACGCCGGGGTGCGCCTTCACCACCGCCGCGTCGGCCGCCTTCACCAGCTCGGGCCAGTTGTTCTGCGCGTCGACGGTCAGCCAGACGGTCAGCTCCTTCGCGTCGGAGCCCTTCGAGTCACCGCTGCCGCTGTCGTCCCCGCACGCCGCGATGGACACCATCATGCCCGCGATACCGATCGCGGCTATCAGCTTGCGCTTCACGCCACCCTCCTCAGGGATGCCCACACCTCCCGCCGACAAGCCGGGACCTGGACCAATGGTGTAGACCAGTGGGCAGAGCTTGGCCGAGACCAATACGCCTGTCAAGGGTGGTCGAAACGGCTTTGACCAGCCGTTATGGGACCTACATATGCAGGAACCTTTAAGTAAGAAGTCGTCGAAAACATCGCCGGCGGAAGCCATGGGTCCGGTAGACCACTTGCCCTGGTGGACTAGACCAGAAGGGGCGGCGACGGTATACAGAAGGGATCACGAAGTGCGCGGACCTCCCGATAGGCTGCCGTGCCACGATGTGACCCCATCCGAAGCCGGGAAGGCAGGCCATGAGCACCGACGTCAGCAGTGCGGAGAACGAGGGTGGGGCGACCGTCCGTACCGCGCGGGTGCCCAAGTACTACCGCCTCAAGAAGCACCTGCTGGACATCACGGAGACCCAGTCCCCGGGCACCCCGGTCCCGCCCGAGCGCACGCTGGCGGCCGAGTTCGACACCTCGCGCACCACCGTCCGGCAGGCGCTGCAGGAACTGGTCGTCGAGGGCCGGCTGGAGCGGATCCAGGGCAAGGGCACCTTCGTCGCCAAGCCGAAGGTCTCCCAGGCGCTCCAGCTCACCTCGTACACCGAGGACATGCGAGCCCAGGGACTGGAACCGACTTCTCAGCTGCTGGACATCGGCTACATCACCGCCGACGACCGGCTCGCCGAGCTGCTCGACATCACGGCGGGCGGGCGCGTGCTGCGCATCGAGCGGCTGCGCATGGCCAACGGCGAGCCGATGGCGATCGAGACGACCCATCTGTCGGCGAAGCGCTTCCCCGCCCTGCGCAGGTCGCTGGCCCGGTACACGTCCCTGTACACCGCGCTCGCCGAGGTCTACGACGTCCATCTCGCCGAGGCCGAGGAGACCATAGAGACCTCCCTGGCCACCCCGCGCGAGGCCGGTCTGCTCGGCACCGACGTGGGCCTGCCGATGCTGATGCTGTCCCGCCACTCGCTGGACAAGGACGGCGGGCCGGTGGAGTGGGTGCGGTCGGTGTACCGGGGCGACCGGTACAAGTTCGTCGCGCGCCTGAAGCGGCCCGCCGAGTGAGGATCTTGTAGTCGTCTGCCGTCGTATACGGAGGCGGTCTTCCGCTGCGCTTATTCGTCCCCTACATTGCCTGCGCATTACAACGGTGATCAAGGCGATCAGCGAGGGGATGGAGCCGCCGATGTCAGATGCCCCGGAAGTGCCCAAGGAGCCGGTGGTGACGCCTGTGCGCGTCGTCATCGCCCTGTGTCTGCTCGCGCCGTTCGTGGCGATGCTGTGGGTGGGGTCGTACGCGAAGGTGGATCCGGCGTTCATCGGGATCCCCTTCTTCTACTGGTACCAGATGCTGTGGGTGCTGCTGTCCACCGCGCTCACGGTGATCGCGTACAAGCTGTGGCAGATCGACCGGCGCGGGCGTAAGACCCAGGGCGGCGGTGCGGCGCAGTGAACGACGGCGGCGTGAACGGCGTGGCACTCGCCGTCTTCATCTTCTTCTTCCTGGCCGTCACGGCCATGGGCTTCCTGGCCGCGCGCTGGCGCAAGGCCGAGAACGAGAACAGCCTCGACGAATGGGGCCTGGGCGGCCGGTCGTTCGGCACCTGGGTCACCTGGTTCCTGCTCGGCGGCGACCTCTACACCGCGTACACCTTCGTCGCCGTCCCGGCGGCGATCTACGCGGCGGGCGCGGCCGGCTTCTTCGCGGTGCCCTACACCATCCTCGTCTACCCGCTGATCTTCACGTTCCTGCCCCGGCTGTGGTCGGTCTCCCACAAGCACGGCTATGTGACGACCTCCGACTTCGTGCGCGGCCGCTGGGGCTCGAAGGGCCTGTCGCTGGCGGTCGCCCTCACCGGCATCCTGGCGACGATGCCCTACATCGCGCTGCAGCTCGTGGGCATCCAGGCGGTGCTCGACGTGATGGGCGTCGGCGGCGGCGAGGACACCAACTGGTTCGTGAAGGACCTGCCGCTGCTGATCGCGTTCGGCGTGCTGGCCGCCTACACCTACTCCTCGGGTCTGCGGGCTCCCGCACTGATCGCGTTCGTGAAGGACACGCTGATCTACCTCGTCATCGCGGTGGCCATCATCTACATCCCGATCAAGCTCGGCGGCTTCGACGACATCTTCGCCAAGGCCGGCGAGGCGTTCAGCCAGACCAACCCGGCCACGGACAAACCGCGCGGCGCGCTGACTCCGGCCGAACCCGGTCAGTGGACGTACGCGACGCTGGCGTTGGGCTCGGCGCTGGCGCTGTTCATGTACCCCCACTCGATCACGGCGACGCTCTCCTCCCGCAGCCGTGAGGTGATCCGCCGCAACACCACGATCCTGCCGCTGTACTCCCTGATGCTGGGCCTGCTGGCGCTGCTCGGCTTCATGGCGATCGCCGCCGGGGTCAAGGTGAGCAACGGGCAGCTGGCCATCCCGCAGCTGTTCGAGGACATGTTCCCGGCCTGGTTCGCGGGCGTGGCGTTCGCGGCGATCGGCATCGGCGCGCTGGTGCCGGCGGCCATCATGTCGATCGCGGCCGCGAATCTCTTCACCCGCAACATCTACAAGGACTTCATCAAGCCGGACGCGACGCCCGCGCAGGAGACCAGGGTCTCCAAGCTGGTCTCGCTGCTGGTGAAGGTGGGGGCCCTGGTCTTCGTCCTCACCATGGACAAGACGGTCGCCATCAACTTCCAGCTGCTGGGCGGCATCTGGATCCTGCAGACCTTCCCGGCGCTGGTCGGCGGCCTCTTCACCCGCTGGTTCCACCGCTGGGCCCTGCTCGGCGGCTGGGCGGTCGGCATGCTCTACGGCACGGTCGCCGCCTACGGCGTCGCCTCCCCGACCCAGAAGCACTTCGGCGGCTCGTCGAAGGAGATCCCGGGCATCGGCGAGATCGGCTACATCGGCCTGACGGCGTTCGTCCTGAACGTAGCCGTCACCGTGGCCCTGACCTTCGTCCTGAAGGCGCTCAAGACCCCGGAAGGCGTCGACGAGACCAGGCCGGAGGACTACACGGCGGACGCCGGCGACCCGGGCGTCCAGAAGGAGCTGCCGGCGGCGACGCACTAGTCCGCACCGGCCGGGCCTCTCCGACGGCCAGGCGTGTTCCGCGCTGTTCAGCGGGTGCGCCTGGCCATCGCGTCCCAGAAGTCGTCCAGCTCGCCTACGCGCATGCTGACCCAGTGCGGTGTCTTGCGGCGCAGGAGTCTGGGGAGGCACCGCCGCAGCCGTCCCGGCAGCAGGGCCTGTTGCTGGCGGCAGAAGGGCTCGCGGATCTCGTCCCGGGGCACCGAGCCGCGCGGCGGGTACGGGCAGAGCTGGAACTTGCAGTCGGGCAGGCACTGGGAGCCCGGGGCGGGCGGCTCGGCCTTGCCGGCCGGCCACCCGGGGTGCAGCGGTCCGCGGTCGGTGCGAATGCACGGCGGGAGCGGCATGCCGGGCTGCTCCACGCGGGCCATCCGCTCCTCGACCTCGTCCGGGTGGCCGTCCCGTTCGATGAGGTTCACCATGACCAGCACATCGGCGACCAGGCGCTGGGCGCGCCCGTCGAGCGTGCTCCAGCCGACCGAGGGCGGGATCCACAGGTTGTGCCTGCGGGAGCCGCCGTCACGGCCGACGCGGGCGCCGATGTTGTCGGCGGTGCCCTTCTCGTCGATCCACAGGAAGCGCTCGGGCTGCCCGGTCTCGAGGGCCAGGGCCACCAGGTCGCCCGCCTCGGCGACGAACGGGTGGAGCAGGCGCCGCGGCGAGTCGCCGTTCACTCCCGGCGGGCCGGGCGGCCGGTTGACCGTGCCGGCCATCGACAGCCAGCGCCGGACGGTCTCCACGGCGGTGGCCCCACCGACGGTGCGGGACGCGGGGTTCGACCCGCCGCCGCGGGCGTGTGCCGGCCGGCCGCTGTCGTCCGGGAGTTCCCACAGGCACAGCGCCTGGAGCAGGCTCAGTTGTGCGTACCAGCACCGCGAGCGCTCCAGGAGCGTCACCGCCTGGCGGATCAGGCCGGCCCGGCTGCCCGGGTCCGACTGCGGGTGGCGGATGCGCCGGTTGGCCGCGTACTTGAACCCCTGGGCCAGTGCGGCCTCCAGCGCGAGCGGCATGTCGGGGGTGCCGCCGGTGTGTACCGGGTCCAGGTGGCGCAGCCACTTGCCGAGGCGTTCGGACGCCTCGTCGCGGTGGGCGGCGTCGACGGAGCCCAGGAGCATGGGCAGGATCCAGGCCCGCATCATGAAGTTACGGAGCAGCCGCACCCGCCGTTCCTCGTACCCGTCGTTGAGTTCGCGCCGTTTCTGCTGGAGCTGTTTGAGGGTGAGCTGCTGGCGGCGCAGCCCTTGGCGGCGGTTGGACGGCACGGGGGTGCCGTACGTCGCCAGCGCCATCTGCGCCGCCCATGTCTGGTAGTTCTGCCTCCTTTCGTCCTTGAGGCGGTTGACCTGGTCGATGTACTCGCGGACGGGGTCGCTGTCGAGGCGGAAACGCTCGCGGATCACGGTGAACGCCTCGTTGCCTCCGGCGCCGCACTCCTGGGCGGCGGCCATACGGATCGCGTAGGAGGGCTCCTCGATGGCCATGTCGAAGAGCTCCGAGTACAGCGTCGACCTGCCGAGCCGCCCGGAGACCGTCCGCAGTGTCGCCCCGAGCTGCCTGACGAAGGCCAGTTTCGCGTCGTCGAGGCTGCGGCGGTCCCCCTTGATGCCGGACCAGGACGCGTGCGCCGCATGCACGATGTCGTCCAGGTGTCCTGGGGACTCCTCCGCGCTCTCGACCTCCAGCGCCGCCGCGTAGAGGTCGAGGACCTTCGGGTCGTCGGTGCGGTGTTCGGCCGCCGAGCAGAGCCGGTGGGTCAGGGTGCGGCCGTGCACGGGTGCCTGCCGCATCCACTCCTCGATCTCCTTCTTCACCTCGGTCCGGACACCGTGGCCCCGGTCGGCGAGCTTCGCGGCCCGCCGCCGGGAGAGGAACACCAGGGCGATGAGCAGCTCCCGGCTGGGGCCGGGCGGTCGCAGCGCCTGGTCGACCAGCTCTCCGGCGACCCGCTCCCCCAGCTCGTCCAGGACGCGGAATCCCAGATAGGCCTGGATGATGCTGTGCGGGAAACGGACCTTTCGCCCCAGGCTCTCCACCAGCTTGAGCTTGTGCGCGTTGGTCGCGTGACGGGCGAGCACGGCTTGGCACTGTTCCATGCTGCCCTCGCTGAGCCGCTTGCGCTCCTCCTCGCCGAGCAGCCTGCACAGGGCGTTCCAGATCTGTTCGCGGTGCCACTCGGAGAAGACGTTGACGCGCTTGCCGTACCGGTCGAAGCCGCGGGCTCTGGTCCACAGGTGCTCCGCGTGGCCGGCCGCATACCGCACCGGACCAGGGTGCACGTCCGTGCTCAACAACTCCTCGAAGCCGACCTCCAGTTTGTCCTGGAGCAGGCCGACGCAGGCCATCGCGGCGACCACCGCCACGGTGTCCTGGCGCTCCTGCAGGTTCAGCGCGACCTTCTCCCGCAGCCGGCCCGCGCACAGCTCCTCGGCCCATCGGTCCAGCAGCCGCAGGCGCAGCGTGCCCCGGTCCCGGTCCGAGGTGTCCAGGTGGCCCGGCTCGTCGGGGCGCAGCCTGCCGTGGTGATGCAGATCGCGGACGATCTGGAGGTAGATGGGCGACTCGGTGACCTCCGCCCGCTCCACGAGGTCGTCCAGGTACCGTTCCTCGGCGTCCGAGGCGCGCGCCTCGACGAAGTACAGCGCCTCCTCCTCGCTGAGCGGCTCCAACTCCACGATGGCGGCGACGGTGTTCTCCAGCGGGCTGTGCGGCCGGGAGGCGATGACCAGCGGCAGCCGCTCCTTGTGGGCCCGTTCGATGGCCCGGCGGATGATGTTGTCCCGGTTCTGCTGGAGTCCCTCGTCGAGCAGGGCCTCCTCCAGCCCGTCGGCGATGACGACGGGCTTGTCGTCGGCGAGCAGTTGCTGCCAGACCCGGTCGATCTTGGTGCGGGCCAGGGTCCCCTGAGGCGTCTCCTCGGCGAACCTCTGCTTGGCCAAGCGCTCGAAGTTCAGGGTGGCCTCGTCCGTCGCGTCCCGGAGCCGGATCGGCACGGGTACGGCGTGCTGATGGGCCAGCAGTTCGGTGAGCCGCACGAGGACGGCGGTCTTGCCGACGCCGACGCCTCCGACGAGCAGATAGGGCCGGCGGGTGTCGCGGTCGCGCAGCCGTTGGGCGATGACCTCGGCGACCTCCTCGCGGCCCACGATCTCGTCGGTCTCCGGGCCTGCGGTGAGCACCAGCTTGTCGGGATTTCTACGGGCGTCCAGGAGATAGCGTCGCTTGGTCCAGCTGTACCAGCAGAACAGGAACGACGCCGCGGCGATCGAGGCGGTGAGGACGGGCCCGATGAAGCGCAGCAGGGCGTCGAAGCCGCCGTTGCCCTTGCGCCACTCCTCAAAGCCGGTCGTCTCCCCCGTGAGCAGGATGTACAGACCTTCTATGCACCAGGCGAACACCGCGAGCACAGCGAGCACCCAGACGAACCGGGTCACGTTGGCGTAGGAGAACCACCTCCGCCATTTCCTGGGCCGGGTGGTTCCGCGCCGGGCCTCCCGGCGGATGGTGTGGGTGTGCCAGCGGCCGACGAGGGCGCCGCGGATCCGTTTGCCCCAGCGTCTGAGTTCCAGTGTGGCCATCGGCGCGTTGGGCAGACGGGTCTTCCCGGGCGGGCGGCGGACGACACTCGTCATGAGTCTGCTCCCTCCGAGAGGGTTCTCGGGACGGGGGACTGTGCGGTGTCGGCACCTACTTTCCATGGAAACACTCCGGGGACGACCCGCAACCCGGCCGTCCCCGGCCGTCGGCTACGAACGTCTCGGTTTCGTCCGCACACCAGAGCGGGACCGGAATCCCGTGCCGCACCTGACGACATCACTCTCCTCACCTACGAGTTGACGCTCTGAAATCAGCGCGACACAACATCTGGGGGTGACGCGACAGGCAGGCACAAGATGTATGCTCATGCTCGCTGTCGTCGCAGGGGAATCCGGTGCGAATCCGGAACTGTCCCGCAACGGTGTACACGCGTGCATGTCCACCCATATGTGCACGCCTGTTCAGTCCGAGGTCCTGCCGACAGCGCGCCCGGCCGTCCCGGTCCGGGTGCCCTGACGTCCGGGCCTCGCGGAGTGGGCCGGTGGGCGCGACGCCCCGTGCGCTCGTGTGCTGCCCCGCCCTCCGCCAGGCCCCCTGCCGAGCGAGGGAGAGCCTCACGTGACCATCGCGCCAGCCGACCCGGTTTCAGTCTTCGAGCTGGAGACCGACGGTCCCGGGAACGCGTTGCTGCGGACCCTGACCGAGCTGACCGCCGACCTTCCCGACGCCGCCCCCGGCCGGGTCGCCGCCGCCGCCCTGCGCGGCCGGTCCTCGCGGGCCGACGAGGCGGAGCTGCGCGAGCTGGCGACGGAGGCGGCCGCCGGTCTGATCTCCGAGGACCCGGCCTACTCGAAGCTGGCCGCCCGGCTGCTGACCATCAGCATCGCCGCGGAGGCAGCCTCCCAGGGCGTCACGTCGTTCACCGCCTCGGTCGCCGTCGGCCATCGCGAGGGTCTGATCGCGGACCGCACCGCCGAGTTCGTGCGCGTCCACGCGGCCCGCCTCGACGCGCTGATCGACACGGCCGCCGACGACCGCTTCGGCTACTTCGGGCTGCGCACCCTGCACAGCCGCTACCTGCTGCGGCACCCGATCACCCGCAAGGTCGTCGAGACGCCCCAGCACTTCCTGCTGCGCGTCGCCTCCGGCCTGGCCGAGGACGACAGCGCGCGGGCGCTGGACGAGGTCGCCGCGCTGTACGGGCTGATGAGCCGGCTGGACTACCTCCCGTCCTCCCCCACGCTCTTCAACTCCGGCACCCGGCACCCCCAGATGTCGTCCTGCTACCTCCTCGACTCCCCGCTGGACGAGCTGGACTCCATCTACGACCGCTACCACCAGGTCGCCCGGCTGTCGAAGCACGCCGGCGGCATCGGGCTGTCGTACTCCCGCATCCGCAGCCGCGGTTCGCTGATCCGGGGCACCAACGGGCACTCCAACGGCATCGTGCCGTTCCTGAAGACCCTGGACGCCTCGGTCGCCGCCGTGAACCAGGGCGGCCGGCGCAAGGGCGCGGCCGCGGTCTACCTGGAGACCTGGCACTCCGACATCGAGGAGTTCCTGGAGCTGCGGGACAACACCGGTGAGGACGCCCGCCGTACGCACAACCTGAACCTCGCGCACTGGATCCCGGACGAGTTCATGCGACGGGTCAACGCCGACGGGCAGTGGTCGCTGTTCTCCCCGGCCGACGTGCCCGAGCTGGTCGACCTGTGGGGCGCGGAGTTCGACGCGGCCTACCGCAAGGCCGAGGAGGCGGGCCTCGCGAAGAAGACCATCCCGGCGCGGGACCTGTACGGCCGCATGATGCGCACCCTCGCGCAGACCGGCAACGGCTGGATGACCTTCAAGGACGCCGCCAACCGCACCGCCAACCAGACGGCCGAACCGGGTCACGTCGTGCACTCCTCGAACCTGTGCACGGAGATCCTGGAGGTCACCGACGACGGCGAGACGGCCGTGTGCAACCTGGGTTCGGTGAACCTCGGCGCGTTCGTCGACCCGTCGGCCGCGGGCGGGGACGGCATCGACTGGGAGCGGCTGGACGCGGCCGTCCGCACCGCCGTCACCTTCCTCGACCGGGTCGTCGACATCAACTTCTACCCGACCGAGCAGGCGGGCCGCTCCAACGCCCGCTGGCGGCCGGTCGGGCTGGGCGCGATGGGCCTCCAGGACGTCTTCTTCAAGCTGCGGCTGCCGTTCGACTCCGCCGAGGCCCAGGCCCTGTCCACGCGGATCGCCGAACGCATCATGCTCGCCGCGTACGAGGCCTCCGCCGACCTGGCCGAGCGCAGCGGCCCGCTGCCCGCCTGGGACAAGACCCGCACCGCGCGCGGTGTGCTGCACCCCGACCACTACGGCGTCGAGTTCACCTGGCCGGAGCGCTGGGCGGCGCTGCGGTCGCGGATCGCGGCGACGGGCCTGCGCAACTCGCTGCTGCTCGCCATCGCGCCGACCGCCACCATCGCGTCCATCGCGGGCGTGTACGAGTGCATCGAGCCGCAGGTGTCCAACCTGTTCAAGCGCGAGACGCTGTCCGGCGAGTTCCTCCAGGTCAACTCCTACCTGGTGAACGAGCTGAAGGAGCTCGGCGTCTGGGACGCCCGCACCCGTGAGGCGCTGCGCGAGTCCAACGGCTCGGTGCAGGAGTTCGCGTGGATCCCGGCCGAGGTGCGCGCCCTGTACCGCACGGCGTGGGAGATCCCGCAGCGCGGCCTGATCGACATGGCCGCCGCCCGTACCCCGTACCTGGACCAGGCGCAGTCGCTGAACCTGTTCCTGGAGACGCCGACCATCGGCAAGCTCTCCTCGATGTACGCGTACGCGTGGAAGTCGGGTCTGAAGACGACGTACTACCTGCGTTCGCGCCCGGCGACCCGGATCGCCCGCGCCGCCCAGGCGCAAGCCCCGATCCCCGTACAGGCGACCCCTGAAGACGCGGTCGCCTGCTCTCTTGAGAACCCCGAGTCCTGCGAGGCCTGCCAGTAATGTCCACCGCCCCCGAAAAGACCGAGAAGAACCTGCTCGACCCGGGCTTCGAACTGACGCTGCGTCCGATGCGCTACCCGGACTTCTACGAGCGCTACCGGGACGCCATCAAGAACACCTGGACCGTCGAGGAGGTCGACCTCCACTCGGACGTCTCCGACCTGGCGAAGCTGTCCGAGGGCGAGCAGCACATGATCGGCCGGCTGGTCGCGTTCTTCGCGACGGGCGACTCGATCGTGGCGAACAACCTGGTGCTGACGCTGTACAAGCACATCAACTCGCCCGAGGCGCGCCTGTATCTGTCGCGGCAGCTGTTCGAGGAGGCCGTGCACGTCCAGTTCTATCTGACGCTGCTGGACACCTACCTCCCCGATCCGCAGGACCGGGCGGCCGCCTTCGACGCGGTGGAGAACATCCCCTCCATCCGCGAGAAGGCAGAATTCTGCTTCAAGTGGATCAACGAGGTCGAGAAGCTGGACAGCCTGCAGACCCAGGCCGACCGGCGCCGCTTCCTGCTCAACCTGATCTGCTTCGCCGCGTGCATCGAGGGCCTGTTCTTCTACGGGGCCTTCGCGTACGTCTACTGGTTCCGCAGCCGGGGTCTGCTGCACGGCCTGGCGACCGGCACCAACTGGGTGTTCCGCGACGAGACGATGCACATGAGCTTCGCCTTCGAGGTCGTCGACACGGTCCGCAAGGAGGAGCCGGAGCTGTTCGACGACCAGCTCCAGCAGGAGGTCACCGACATGCTGCGGGAGGCCGTCGAGGCCGAGCTGCAGTTCGCCCGTGACCTGTGCGGCGACGGCCTCCCGGGGATGAACACCGACTCCATGCGGCAGTACCTGGAGTGCGTCGCCGACCAGCGGCTGGCGCGGCTGGGCTTCGCTCCGGTGTACGGCTCGGAGAACCCGTTCTCCTTCATGGAGCTGCAGGGCGTTCAGGAGCTGACCAACTTCTTCGAGCGCCGTCCGTCGGCGTACCAGGTCGCGGTGGAGGGCACCGTCGACCTGGACGAGGACTTCTGACCCGCCCTCTCCCCTCGGGCCTCCTGGGCCTCCCTGATCTGCCGGTCGGCGCGCCGGTCGCGCACGATGCCGACCGCGGACGGGAGGACCAGGAGGACGAGGATCCCGAGGACCGTGAGCATTCCGATGAGGCCTTCGATCTGGTTCGTGTTCATGGACACCACTGTCCTGCGCGAGACTCCTGACCGGGAGTGGCAGGACTGCCGTACACCTTCAAATTCCTGCCACATCGGTGGCACACTGGCACCATGCTGACGAACGTGGCCGCGGTCCTCCTCGACGGTGTGCATCCCTTCGAGCTCGGCGTCCTGTGCGAGGTGTTCGGCCTCGACCGCAGCGACGAGGGGCTGCCGGCCTACGACTTCGCCGTCGTGTCGGCGGAAGGCCCGGTGCTGGGCACCCATGTCGGCGGACTCACCGTCTCCACGCCGTACGGCCTCGACCGGCTGGAGGAGGCCGACCTGATCGCCGTGCCGGCCTCGGACGCGATGGTCGCGCGGGAGTTTCCGCCCGAGCTGCTCGCCGCGCTGCGCCGGGGCGTCGACCGGGGCGCCCGGGTGCTCAGCGTCTGCTCGGGCGTCTTCGTGCTGGGCGCGGCGGGACTGCTCGACGGGCGGCGCTGCGCGGTGCACTGGCGGCACGCGGAGCTGCTGGCCCGCCGCTATCCGCGCACGACCGTCGAGCCGGACGTCCTCTACGTCGACGAGGACCCGGTGATCACCTCCGCCGGCACGGCCGCCGGGATCGACGCCTGTCTGCACCTCGTGCGCAAGGAGCAGGGGCCCGAGGTGGCCAACGGCATCGCGCGGCGGATGGTCGTCCCGCCGCATCGGGACGGCGGACAGGCGCAGTACGTCGACCGGCCGCTGCCCCGGTCGGCGTGCGACACGGTCGGCGGGGTGCTGGTGTGGATGGAGGCGCATCTCGACCAGGAGGTCACGGTCGAGCAGCTCGCCGAGCGCGCCCATATGTCCCCGCGCACCTTCGCCCGCCGCTTCCAGCAGGAGACGGGCACCACCCCCTACCGGTGGCTGCTGCGCCAGCGGGTGCTGCTGGCACAGCACCTGCTGGAGGCCACGGACGAGACGGTGGACGCGATCGCCTGGCGGGCCGGCTTCGGCACCGCGGGAGCCCTGCGCCACCAGTTCGTGCAGGCGTTGGGGACGACCCCCAACGCCTACCGGCGCACGTTCCGCGGCCCGCAGGCGGTCGCCTGAGCCGCGGCTCTCACCCCGTCCTCACCCGGGTATCGCCCGCAGCAGCAGCTTGCGCGGTCGCAGCGTGATGCCGACGTGCGTCCGCGCGTCGGAGCCGGGCGCGGACTCGAAGCGGAACGCGGACGCCACCACGGCGGCGATCAGCGTCAGCTCGGCCATCGAGAAGTGGTCGCTCGGGCACTTGCGGTTGCCGACGCCGAACGGCGTCATGGCGTATTTCGGCACCTCCGGGGAGCCGCCGGGCAGCCAGCGGTCGGGATCGAACTCCGTGTGCCGCTCGTACGACCGCGGATCGCGCTGCACCGCGTAGGGGCTGTAGACGATGTCGGCGCCGGCGGGAATGCGGTATCCGCCGAGCTCGGTGTCGGTCACCGCGCGCCGGGTCAATATCCATACGGCGGGATACAGCCGCATGGTCTCGACCACGACATTGGCGGTGTGCCGCAGCTTTCGGACGTCGCCGAATGCGACCGGCCGGTCACCGACGACGCTTTTCACCTCCGCCCGGATCTTGTCCACCTGGTCGGGATGCTCGGTGAGGACGTGCAGCAGCGACATGACCACGGAGCCGGCGGTTTCGCTGCCCGGGGTCAGTATCGCGATGACCTGGTCGTGGATCTCCTGTTCCCCGATGGGGTCGCCATTCTCGTCCTTCGCCTCCAGCAAAGCCGTCAGCAAATCGTCCGGTTTTTGACCGGACGCGCGGCGCTCGGCGATGATCTCGTCCACCAGCCGATGCAGATCGGCCAGTGCGCGGTTGAATACGCGGTTGGCCGGAATCGGTACCCGATAAAGCGGTCCGAGGGGTACCACCATGCGCTGGTACATACCGGCGAACAGGGTGGCGAGCGCGGAGGTGATGCGCTCGGACCGGGCGTCCATATAGCTGCCGCGCATCAGACAGCGGGCGGAGATGCGCACGGACACCCGGAAGGACTCGGCGGTGACGTCGAGGATCTCGCCGCGCTGCCAGCGCTCCACGAGCGCATGCGCCTCCTCCTCCATGACCGGCCCGTAGCCGGGGAGGGCGTCGAGCCGGAACGCGGGCTGGATCGTGCGTCGCTGACGGCGGTGCAGCGGGCCGTTGGCCGTGGCCACGCCCTCCTTGCCGAGCAGGTCCTCCAGGGTCTCCCACAGGGGTCCGGAGATGATGTAGTCCGGGTTGAGCGCGAGGGCCCCGACGAGCTCCGGCGCGGTGACGGCGTACACCGTCTTGGGGCCGAGCCGCAGACGCACGATGTCGCCGTGGTCGCGCAGCCGGGCCATGAAGGCCAGCGGATCGCGGGCCAGCTTCCAGCCGTGTCCGAGCAGCGGAACCCCGCCACCGGCCACCGGCGGCTCACCCGGTTCGGATGTCTCGGGGGTCGCGGGCTTCACCGACTCGACGGTCATTTCTCACCTGCCGCTTCGTTGTTGACGTACGGGGGCGTGGACCGGTCGTCCCAGCTGTCGACCATGTATCGGCCGGACTCGTGGTGGAACCAGTAGACGGAACTGAACCAGTTCCGCATATTGCCGAGGCAGGCCCGCACCGCGGCGCCGAGTTCCCTTCCGCGGACGGTCCCGTCAGTGAGCCGGTCGGCAAGCAGCAGGACGTCCTTCTCGACGGCGAGGAACTCGGATATGCATTCCTCGACGCGGCGCCGCATTTCCTCGACCGCTTCTTCCAGAGTCAGTCCCTGATGGGTGATGAGACTGATTCCGAGATTGTGCACCTCATCGCCCGCCAATTCCTTGGGGAGCGAGCAGAGGTCGTTGTACCAGGCGGCGAATTCCTGACTGAGCAGGGCCGCGCGCCGAAAGGCGGGGTGTTTCCGTACCGGGTCCGGGAGTTCACAGCCCGCGCTCGGTTCGAGCAGGTCGGTCCATATCCAGTGGGCGAAGGTCAGCCGGCGCAGTGCGAGGTATTCCTCGACGCCGGGAATGCGTCCTTCGACACGGTTGCGGAATTCCCGGTCGTACGCCTCGATCACGGTGTGGAAGTGCCGGGCGAACCGTGCGTTCCAGGTGCCGGGGAGGAACGCGAAGAGCCGGCCCACGCTGTCGGCGAGTCCGGCGACCAGCGGATCCGGGTGCCGCAGATGCAGGGCCGGTGCCTCCAGGGCCGCGTGTAAGCGGAACCGCAGTTGCCGCCAGGAGGCCGACCGGGCGTGCACGACGTCACGGTCGTGCCGGTCGTCCCAGACGAAGAACCACGCGCTGAAGTCGGCGATGGCCTGCATCACCTCGTCGGGTGCGCCGAGGTAGTAGCCCGCCATCAGGTCCGTATAGCAAAGACCGTCGGCATATTCTGCGACCTTGTCCGCCGGCATCAACCGCTTTTTCAGCAGCCAGGAGCGCGTGTTCTCCTGCAACCGAGGCCAATACGGATGCAGTTGCCGGGGAAACGCCGCCTCGATGACCGGAAGAGAGAGCGAAGGAGGAACCGCGGGCGCGGCCACCGTCGCTGTGGTGCTGTATGTGGTGCTGCATGGCAAAGCTGGCACGAACAACCCCTCTCAGCCGCCAGTGGGCACACACCCCTCCCGCTGTGCCGGGCGTGCGCCGTTGCGTATCCCCGCACTTCCTATTCAGCACTACAACTGACCGTTCTGGGAACGGATTTGCCTCATTCACTACCCCAACATGCCGAGAATCCACCCCGGCCTGACTGATTACGGATCAGCAGATGTGCAGTAGATGTGCGGTTGATGTGCGTAAGCGATCGAACGTCCGTCGGACACACGAACGACGCCCGGCCGGGGGGCTTCCCGGCCGGGCGTCGTCGTTCGTGCGGGTGGGCTGCGGGTGGGCTCAGTCGTTGGCGACCACGGGGTAGCGGGGCTCGTTCTCGGCCATCTGCCGCAGGGCGTCCTTGCGTTCGCGCTTGGACAGCCTGTCGATGTACAGGTACCCGTACAGGTGATCGGTCTCGTGCTGCAAACACCGAGCGAAGTAGCCGGTCCCGCGCACCTTGATCGGGTTGCCCCGCTCGTCCTGCCCGGTCACCTCGGCGTAGTCGGGACGGGCGAGCGGCGCGTAGGCGGTGGGCACCGACAGACAGCCCTCGTTGCTGTCGTCCAGCCGGCGCCGGTCCGCGGGCAGCTCGACGAGCTTGGGGTTGCAGACGACACCGGTGTGCCGGGCGCCCTCGTCGTCGGGGCAGTCGTAGACGAAGACCTTCAGGTCGACGCCGATCTGGTTCGCGGCCAGGCCCACGCCCTCGGCGGTGTGCTGCGAGGCGAACATGTCCGCGACCAGCTGCCGCAGCTCGTCGTCGAACTCGGTGACGTCCCTGCACTCCTTGTGCAGCACCGGGTTCCCGACCACGGTGATCGGCCGCGAGGTGCCGGCCTCACGCCAGGCCAGCTCGCGCGCCTCCGTCTCCTCGGTGTCGATGACGAAGCCCTCGTCGTCCACGGGGAGCACGCCCGCGTGCTGCTGATCGGTGTCCTGCTGCGCCATGACCGACGATGCCTTCCTGGAAACACATGGGGTGAATGCTCGATACAGGGTACGGGGGCGCGCCCTGAAGGGGCGCGGGGCTGTGTCTTATATGCGGCTCCGCCGCGCGGGCGCGACCAGCCACAACCGGGCCGCAGCCGAGCAATGGTCTCAGCAAACCTCTTCCAGGTCGCGCCAGTCCCTGGAATCCGGGCTGTCCGCGACCCACCCGTCCAGCAACCCGCGGACGAGCGACGCCGGGGCGGCCACGCCACATTCCCGCTCCGGCACCCACAGCTGCCCGTCCGTGCGATGCCCCAGCGGCCCGGGATGCCCGGGCTCGCTGTGGTCGTGCGGATCGAGATGCTCGCCGTCGCCCTCGTCGGACGGCATCCGGGACTCCGAGCACATCCGGCACAGCAGCCGCACCGAGGAGGACCAGTCCTCCGCCGCGAACCCCGCGTCGGCGGCCAGCTGCTCCAGCGCGTCCCGGTCCGCCTCCGTGGCCGCCTCCAGGAGGACCACCCAGGTCGGCACCGGGGACGGCGCCCACAGCTCGATCTCGTCGAAGACCGGGTAGGAGTGGCCTACGGAGGTGGTCCGCTCGCCGTGGGGCACGCCGTCGTGCAGCACGACCTCGCCCCAGCGCCGTCCGGAGGAGGGCAGCGGGATCGACAGCACCTCCATCCGGGCGGGGTCCAGCCGCCGCCCCCACACCACCTCGGCCTCGCCCTCGGGCGACAGCCGGACGGCCGCGCTGCCCAGCTCCATGCCGACGGGCTCGCCCGCGCCGGTGGCATGGCCCGGCACGTGCAGCCCGTACGCCTGCCAGGCACGGCGGGCCAGCGGCCAGTCCTGGAGGGCGGTGGCGGCGATGCCGACGTTCCACCAGTCGGGGGCCCCGGCCTCGCGGTCGAGCAGGGCGACCGCGCGCAGGCCGGCCGTGCGGGCCTGCTCCCAGTCGTGCCGGAACTTGTGCAGCAGGGCCAGGTTGAACCAGGACTCGGACAGCCAGGGTTCCAGGTCGGCGGCACGTGTCAGCAGCGCGCCCGCGTCCTCGTACCGCCCGTCGCCGATCAGCGTGAACGCGCGGTCGGTGGCCTGCCGCCAGGAGGCGGAGGGCCGGTGCCGTCCCTTGCCGAAGATCCTCACGATTCCCGCCTGCCAGTTCCGTTCTGTGGGCTGGCCAGTGCCCCCGGACACTCTCTCCCTCGCATCCAACCACGTGACGCCGGAGGGCCGCTCATTACCCATGGGTTACCCACCCTCAGCCAAGGTCAGACAGCCTCTCGAAAGCACCCTGGCCAGGGCCTCCACCACCTCCGGCGCGTACTCCCCGCCGGTGCCCAGCCGCAGTTCCTCCAGTGCGGTGAGGGGCCCGCCGGGACCGGTGCCGCGCACCTTCTCGTCGTAGGCGTTCACCACCCGGACTATGCGGGCGGCCACCGGTTGCTCCGGGTAGGGGTCCGCCTGCCGCTCGACGACCGTGGCGACCTGGACGCCGGCCCCGGTCTGACGCACGACCGCCCCGCCGAGCAGCGCGATCCGCCGCTGCTCGGCCGCCGGGAGTCCGGCGGTGGCCCCGGCCGGGACCGGGTCGACGAGGCTGAGCTGCCCGATGTCGTGCATGAGGGCCGCGTACTCCAGGACGGCCCGCTCGGGCTCCGGCAGCCCGAGGTCGCGGCCCACGGCCTGGCTCAGGGCGGCGACCCGGCGGGCGTGCCCGGCCGGGGTGTAACCGGCGATCTCGGTGGCGCGGGCCAGCGAGGCGATGGTCTGCCGGTAGGTGGCCCGCACGGCCGCGTACCGGCGCAGGGACAGCTGGGTGAGCAGCAGCGGCACCGAGAACACGGGCAGCGCCCACAGGCCGACGACGGCGACCGCGAGCGCCATCACCGCGCCCGTCGCGGCCACCGCCGACCCGATGCCGGGCACGGCCCGCAGCTCGTCGCGCAGCAGCGGGGCGAACGGCCAGCCGGTGCGGGAGCGGGCGAGCGCGGCGCCGACCACGGCGTCGCACAGCACGGTCAGGACGAGCAGCGCGAGCAGCAGCAGCGCGTAGGCGGAGCCGCTCCAGCCGTCGAACACGCCGCGGTTGTAGAGGGGCTGGAAGCAGACCGCGGCGAATCCGACGGCGAGCACGCGCCGGACCAGGTGGTCGAGGACGGGTCCCTCGCCGCGGGCCAGGTGCGGCACGCTGCCCAGCAGGGAGGCGGCGACCACGACCGACACGACCTGCGCGACCCCGTGGTGCGTGGGGTGCCCGGCGTGCTCCCCGACCAGCGCGTAGGACAGCGACCCGGCGGCCCCGAGCGGCGCGGCCTCGCGCAGCCCGGGCCCGTTCCACCGGATGAGCTCGCCGACGGCCACGAGGATCCCGAAGGCGAGCGCGACGGGGCGTTCCTCGACGCCTGTCATGAACGTCACGAGGAGGGAGACCACGACGAGGAGGCCGGCGGCGCTGTAGAGGGCCAGGAGGGGGCGGGGGGCGAGGAAGGCGCGGCGGGCTGGGAAGGGGCGGGGAGCCGGGAAGGGGCGGGGGGCGATCATCGGCGTACCTCGGACCGGTCGTCGGCGGGGGCCTGCGCGGGCGTCGGGACGGCGGCGGGCCGGGTCTCCTCGGCGGTGACGACCGGATGCCAGCCGTCCCGCTCGACGGCCCGGGTCAGCGCGGTGACCATCCGCGGGTCGAAGTGGGCGCCCGCGCAGCGCCGCAGCTCCGCGAGGGCCGCCTCGACCGGCCGGGCCCGGCTGTAGGAGCGGGTGGAGGTCATCGCGTCGAAGGCGTCCGCCACGGCGACCACCCGGGCGGACTCCGGGATCTGCCCGCCCGCCAGGCCGTACGGGTAGCCGGTGCCGTCGATGCGTTCGTGGTGGTGGAGGATCGCCGAGCGGGCGTCGCCGAGGAAGGAGATCCCGCGGGTGATCTCGTGCCCGTACTCGGGGTGCAGTTCGATCACCCGCCGCTCCTGGGGCGTCAGCGGCCCGTCCTTGCGCAACAGGCGGGTGGGGACGCCGAGTTTGCCGACGTCGTGCAGGATCCCGGCGAAGCGGAGCACTTCGATCCGGTCCTCGTCCATGCCCAGTTCGCGCCCGATCAGCATCGAGGCCTGTCCGACGCGTTCGCTGTGGCCGCGCGTATAGCCGTCCTTGATGTCGACGGCCTGCACCAGGGCGCGGATGGTCGCCTGGTGGGCGGCGCGCTCGCGGTGGTACTGCGCGAACACCCACCAGGACACGGCCATCGGGAACAGCACGAGCAGCGCGGCAACCGGACCGTACGGGCTGCGCCACAGGACGGCCATCATCAGCCCGGCGAGCCCGTGCACGGCGACGGGGGCGAGCGACCGGGCGAACAGCCCGCGCCCGGCGGCCCGCGCCGGCAGTCCCTCGGCGAGGGTGCGCACTCCGCCGTCCAGCACGCTCAGCACCAGGCAGAACGCCAGCACGGCGGCCCCGGCGGGCCCGAGGGCGGCGGGGAAGTCGCAGTCGCCGATCGCGGCCCGCCCGCCCAGCGCCTCGTGCGTGCGCGACGCCGCCCAGACGGCGACGGCGAGCTGGGCGGCCCGCCAGATCCGGCGCAGCCCCCGGGGCCGCTGCTCGACCCGCGCGAGCAGCGCCCCCGGCAGCGGTACGAGCGCAGCGGCGGGCGGCGCCAGCAGAAAGGCCCCGGCGAGCAGCACGGGGTAGAAGGCGCCCAGGTCCCCGGCGGCGGCTCGGCCGACCGGGCGGCACCGGGTGACCCGCTCGCAGCCGACGTACACCCCGGCCAGCAGGGCCACCGCCCACCAGGGCGTCCGCACGGACGGCAGCCCCCAGAGACAGGACGCGGCGCCGACCACGACACAGGCGACGTAGCCCCACGCCCGCGGCGGAACCGACCGCATCGCTCTCCTCCCCGGTGACCCGAGGCGTCGGCCGGCCGTGCGGACCTGCTCGGGCTCAATCCCGGTACGGATTACGGGACATGCTCGGGAATTGGAGGATAGGACGGCCGGACGGGACCCCGGGGAGGCAATGGACGTTTCCGCGGTCCCAGCGGCGTGAGATTAGCCCGTTCGAGTGAGCGGACCGGCCGGGCGGCCGGTCCGCGTCACACGCGTCACACGTGTCACCTCGGCACGTCCGCCGCCAAGGTCCGGTTCAGCTGCTCCACCGTGGCCGGCGACTCGCGCTGGAACGCGGCGAGGTCGAGGCCGTCGTCCGCGATGACGGTCAGCAGGGCCCGTTCGCCGACGCCCACCACGATGACGTGTCCGGAGCCGCATCTGGCGACCACCTCGCGCAGCGTGCCGGTGCCCGCCTGCTCGGCCATGCGGCTCGCGACCCCGAGGGTGGCGGCGGCGAGCGCGGCGACGGACTCGGGGTGGGCGGAGTCCGCGTCGGCGACGACGAGAAGACCGTCCACCGTGGACAGCACGCTTTCGGAGACCCCCATCACCCGGTCGCGCAGCGAGATCAGGATGTCGGTCAAGGGGTTCGGCGGCGGCTGCGGCGACGGGTCTTCACTCATGAACTACTCCTTGGTACCTTGCAGTTGGCATATTCTTCCCGCTGTGCCGTCCTGGTCGCCTCAGTCGGATTCCGGCAGCGCGTCCAGGCCCCGCCGGACTCGGCGCAGGGTGTCGAGGGAGGGCTGATCGGCGGCCAGGGCTTCAGCCGACAGCATCGGTAGGACGAACGGCAGGGCGCCGGCGCAGTCCGTGGACGGCGAAGCGCCCCGCACGGGCAACGGCGGCTTCTGCGGGGACGGTTGAACAGGCGGCGGTCGGTCAGGCGATGGTCGATCAGGCGGCAGGGCGGGCGGCGGCGGTCGGTCAAGGGTCGGCCGGTCTCGGGTCGGCGGGTCGGGCCGAGGCGTCCGGGGCCGGTGGGGGGCCGGGAACCGATCGGAGGTCGGGGACCGATCGGGTGTCGAAGGTCGATCAGGTGTCGGGGGCGGGTCTGGTGTCGGGGGTCGATCAGGTGTCCGGGGCGGGGCTGGTGTCGAAGGTCGATCGCGGGTCGGGGGCGGGTCCCGGTACCGGTCCGGTTCCCGGGCCCGGAGCCGCTGGCTCCGGACGGTCCGCTTCGCTTCGGCGTTCGCGCGCCGTCTGTTGCGCAACTCCGCACGGCGTTGGCGTGAGTTCACCGACCGCCCCAACTCTCTGAGCCGTTCGGGCTCGTCGGGTCCTCTCCCTGGGTGTCCCCGCGCCGCCGGGCGTTGCCGCCCGGCGTGCGTCTCGGCAGCGGCACGACTCGCACCGGCCGGCTCGCCGCCTCGGGCGCCGCTCCGTTCGCCGGCAGCACGCGCGGGGCGGTGCTGGGCCGTTCGCGGGGCCCTTCGCCGGGCTCCCAGCGGACGAGCCCGAGCGTCCGCAGCCGGATCAGGTCGAGCATGACCGCGTACAGCCCGCGGCCGAGCGTGAAGGCGATGTCCCGCGCCGTACGGCGGCCGTTGACACCGCCGAGCACCGACCGATGGCGGAGCGACAGCCACTCGGGCGGCCCGCCGGCCGCGGCGTCCGGGACCGCAGTGGGCCGGACCCGGACGAGTTCGCCCGGCGGACCCCACTGTTCGGTGAGCAGCGCGATGCGCCGACCGGTCTCCTCGGTCACCTTCCTCGGCTCCACGCCCGGTTCGGCGCGGAGCGTCGGTTCCAGGCCGCTGAGCTGCCAGCTGCCGGGCGGGCCGAGCCCCATGGCGAAGGCGGCGTCGAACACGGCGGCGACGCACACCACCTCCAGCTCGGCGGCGCCGATCAGACCGGCGGCCACCAGCTGTCCGCTCAGCAGATCCACGTCGGGCTGGGCGGCGCGGGCGGCGAGCCAGGCCTCGTCGTCGACCCGGCCCGGGGTGAGCAGCAGCGAGGAGGCGGGCGGCGCGCCCGGGGTCTCGATCGCGCCGATCAGGCCCTGCCGCAGATGAATCGTTCCCCCTGGGGTGCCGGAGACCCGGACCGTGCCGCTGAAGCCGTCGTCGTGCAGCCCTTGCAGCAGCGCGGGAAGGTTGCGCGCGCCGGCCGTCATCCGAGGACCTCGGCGGCCAGCGAGTCCAGGCTGCGGACGGCGAGCGCCAGGTTGGCCCGCTCCCGGTCCAGGCCCGCCGCCAGCAGCAGGGGGTCGCCGACCGGTCGGGCCACCGCGAGCAGCACCTGGTGGCGCCGGGTGCTGGTGGTGATCACGCTCTCCAACTCCCCTTCGGCGCCGGCCTGTCCGAGCCGTTCGGCGATGAGAGCGGCGAGTGCGGCGTCGGCCGCCCCGTCCCCGACCGCTCCGGCGTCGCCGGCCTCCCCGTAGGTGAGACCGGTGACGGCGTCGACCAGAGCAACCCCGGTGACCCCGGGGGAGTCGAGGAGCCGGGCCAGGGAAGCCTGGAGCGCGGTCGTCATTTCCGCGTTTCCCCCTTCACGTGCAGACGTCACACAGTACGTTGAACGTCATCTTTCAGAACAAGCAACAAAGTTGAAGTTCCGTGACTCAGAAGTCGCTTGCGTTCGATCGTAGTTGTACGTGCAGCGACCAGTCAGCGGCACTGGGGAATTGAGGCAACACCATGAACATCGAGTCAGCGCTCAAGGAAGCCATGACCGTGGACGGCGCCCTCGGCGTCGCCCTCGTCGACTACGAAAGCGGCATGTCGCTGGGCACGCTCGGCGGCGGTCCGCAGCTCGACCTGGAGCTCGCCGCGGCGGGCAACACGGAGGTGGTGCGCTCGAAGATGCGCACCCTGGCGTCCCTGCACATGGACGACACCATCGAGGACATCCTGATCACGCTGGGCCGGCAGTACCACCTGATCCGGCCGCTCGCGAGCACGACCGGAACGCTCTTCCTCTACCTGGCCCTCGACCGCTCGCGCAGCAACCTGGCGCTGGCCCGGCACAGCCTGAAGAAGATCGAGAGCACGCTGGAGATCTGACCCGGCCCGCGGGTTCGGCCGGCAGGTTCGGCCCGCGGGTTCGGCCCGTGCCGCGACGGCGGCCGGGGGCCTCAGCCCTCGGCGGCCGTCGCGCCCGGCAGCTCGGCCGGCGGCGCCGCCTCGTACACGTCACGCTCGGGAACGGCCTGACCGGAACGGATCAGGTCGAGCCGGCCCATGACCTTGGCCCGCAGGTCGCTGGGCACGTCGTCATGCCCGCAGCACCGCTTGACCAGCTTCTTCACGGCCTCTTCGAGACCGTACTTCTCCAGGCACGGCGAGCATTCCTCGAAGTGGTGCTGGAACTTGTCCCGGTCGAGAGGGGGCATCTCGCTGTCGAGATACTCGTACAGGTGGTCGAGGACCTCACCGCAGTCCGTCTCGTGCGGATCTCCGCAGCTCATGAGCCCGAACCTTTCACTTCGTTCGACTCTCCGGCGCCCGCCGGGACCAGCCCGCGCTCACGGGCGTAGTCCTCGAGCATGCCGCGCAGTTGACGGCGGCCCCGGTGCAGCCGGGACATCACCGTACCGATGGGTGTCCCCATGATGTCCGCGATCTCCTTGTACGCAAAGCCCTCGACGTCCGCGAGGTACACGGCGATGCGGAACTCCTCGGGGATGGCCTGGAGCGCTTCCTTCACGTCCGAGTCGGGCAGGTGGTCCAGCGCCTGCGACTCGGCGGAGCGCAGACCTGTGGACATGTGCGACTCGGCGCGCGCCAGCTGCCAGTCCTCGATCTCCTCGGCCGCACTGCGCTGGGGCTCGCGCTGCTTCTTGCGGTACGAGTTGATGAAGGTGTTGGTGAGGATCCGGTACAGCCAGGCCTTGAGATTGGTGCCCTCGCGGAACTGGTGGAAGGACGCGTACGCCTTGGCGTACGTCTCCTGCACCAGGTCCTCGGCGTCCGCGGGGTTGCGCGTCATGCGCAGCGCGGCCGAATACATCTGGTCGAGGAATTCCAGCGCGTCCCGTTCGAAGCGCGCACTGCGCTCCACGGTGGACTCCGTGCCCGTCTCCGCGCTCACGCCCTGGCCCTCGGGCAGCTCCGCCTGGCCGTTGTCGGTCCCTGCGTCGGTACCGGTGACCGGACCCACCTCCTCAAGATCGCGGGTGGGAACGAAACCGATCCCACTCGAATCGGAGGATAGACGACTACCCGTGCCCGCCGCCGCTCGAATAGGGGCGGCCTTGGCGGCGTGCAGCACCGTCCAGTCAAGGTCGGTACGGCTGCTGCGGCTCGGGCATGCGGTCGAACCCATGCGGCGGACTTCCTTCCCACTGGCGTCGGTGCCGGACGTTCAGCACTTCTGTCCGCCTCAACAGCGACCCGCCCCTCGACATTCCCCGCTCTTTACCCGAGTGACGTGATCCACCGGACGACACCGGCGGTGACGGCCTCCAGCGCCTCCTCCTGCGTGGTGGCGGCCCTCTTGGGCACCGCGAGCCCGTGGTCGCCGTACGGCACCTCCAGGAGCTCGTAGGCGCCCTCGGGGAACTCGTCCGGCCGGCCGAACGGGTCGTTCGCGCCCTGGACGACGAGGGTGGGCGCCCCGGCGCCGAGCAGTTCGTCGGCGCGGGACTTCTCGGGCCGGCCCGGCGGGTGCAGCGGAAAGCTGAGCGCCAGGACGGCGTGGGCGCCCAGCTCGACGGCGGTACGGCAGGCCACCCGCGCGCCCGCCGACCGCCCGCCGGAGATCACCGGCAGTCCCGGCGCGGCGACGGCCGGCCAGATCCCGCGCCAGCCGACGTCGAGGGTCTTCGGCGCGGTCGCGACCTTCTTGCCGGCCACCCGCCAGGGCTGCTCGACGAGGGCCACGCTGACCCCGTGCCCGGGCAGCACGGCGGCCAGCGCCCGGAGGTCACGGGCCTCGATGCCCCCGCCGGCGCCATGGCTGACGGCGAGGACGAGGCGGGCCTGCTCGGCCCGGTGCCAGGTGACGCGGGCGTCACCTGCGTCGGTGGGAACGATCTCGGTGCTCACCTGAGAAGGGTGTCAGAAGAGAGCCAGAAGAGCGGGTCAGAACAGAGGGTGAGAAGAGCGGGTCAGAAGAGCGTGCCCTCCTCGGGCCCCTCCAGCTCCTTGAGCAGCTCCGGCGCGTTGTTGCGGACGTTGCTGACGGCCGTGGACACCGGGTAGGCGCGCATCAGCCCGGCCGGGGGTGGCGCAAGGAGCGAGCGCAGGTCGTCGACGTCCGTCCGCGCGGGGTCGAGCCAGGCGTCCCAGCGGTCCGGGGTGAGCATGAGCGGCATCCGGGGATGGATGTCGGCCAGGGCGTGCGGTCCGTCGGCGGGGGCCACGGCGAGCGGCGACGTCTCGGCCTCCGTGGTGATGACCGAGCACGTCACCCACCAGGCCTGCGGATGGTCGTCGGGGAGGGTGCGGTCCCGCCAGAACTCGTACAGCCCGGCCATCGCGAAGACCGAGCCGTCGGCCGGCAGCACGAAGTAGGGCTGCTTGCGGCCCCGCTTCTTCTTCCCTTCCACCTCCAGCTCGCGCTCGTCCTTGGCGGTGACCCACTCGTAGTAGCCGTCGGCCGGCAGGATGCAGCGCCGGGCGGCGAAGGCGCGGCGGTACGAGGGCTTCTCGTGGACGGTCTCGGCGCGTGCGTTGATCATCCGGGCGGCGCCCTCGGGCGTCTTCGACCAGGACGGCACCAGCCCCCACTTCAGCGTGCGCAGCTGGCGAACCGGGCGCCGGTCGGCGGCGTCTTTCAACGGACGGTCGAGGACGGCGTAGACCTCCTTCGTCGGCGCCACGTTGTAATCGGGCTCCAAGGTCTCCTCAGGTTCCCACTTCTCGATTTCAAAGACTCCTGCGAGATCCTCGGGCCTGCGACTCGCTGCATACCGTCCGCACATACGTGCCACACTGCCAGACTCCGTCCGTCGATTGGGAGCCACCGCACACCATGGACAGCACCGCCGCCACCGCGCTGCCCGACCTGTGGGACCGTCTCGTCGGCACCCAGTCCGACCCCGACCTGTGGGTGGTGATCGCCACCGCGGTCGCCGCGCTCGCGGTCGTGGTGCCGCACAGCCTGTGGCGCGTCTCCCGCAACGCGATCACCATCGCCCACGAGGGCGGTCACGGCCTGATAGCCCTGCTGACCGGCCGGCAGCTCACCGGGATACGCCTGCACTCCGACACCAGCGGCCTGACCGTGAGCCGCGGCAAGCCGCACGGCCTCGGCATGATCCTCACGGCCGCCGCCGGCTACACCGCTCCCCCGCTCCTCGGCCTCGGCGGCGCGTCCCTGCTCGGCGCCGGCCGCATCACCCTGCTGCTGTGGGTGGCGACGGCCCTCCTGGTGGCGATGCTGGTGATGATCCGCAACGCGTACGGCGCGCTGACGGTGGTCCTCTCCGGCGGCACGTTCCTGCTGGTCTCCTGGCTGGCGGGCCCCCAGGTGCAGGCGGCGTTCGCGTACGCGGTGGTCTGGTTCCTGCTCCTGGGCGGCGTCCGCCCGGCCTTCGAGCTGCAGATGAAGCGCTCGCGGGGCGGCGCGGGCGACTCGGACGCCGACCAGCTCTCCCGCCTGACCCACGTCCCGGCGGCCCTGTGGCTGTTCCTCTTCCACACGGTGAGCCTGTGCGCACTACTGGGCGGCGGCAGGTGGCTGCTGGGCCTGTAGTTCTCGGGGGCGCGGAGGACTGCTTTTAAGGGGCGCGGGGAACTGCGCGACCAGCCCCCACGGGCGCCGCACCCGACCACAACCGGCCGCAGGCCCAGACGCCTGGCTACTGGACCATAGAAACGCCCTCCTCCTAAGGGGCGCGGGGAACTGCGCGACCAGCCCCCACGGCGCCGCACCCGACCACAGCCCGCCGCAGGCCTACGCACGGCACCCGAAGCACGCCCGCAGACTAAAGTGGGCGCATGCCCGTGAACCCCGCCGCAGCCACCGCCCTCTGGCCCGCCCCGCACGCGAGCGAGGCCGTCGACGCGACGGTCCACGTGCCGGGGTCGAAGTCCGTCACCAACCGCGCCCTCGTCCTCGCCGCCCTCGCCTCCGAGCCCGGCTGGCTGCGCCGCCCCCTGCGCTCTCGGGACACCCTGCTGATGGCGGGCGCGCTGCGCGAGATGGGCGTCGGCATCGAGGAGGGCGTGGGTCCGGACGGCACCGGCGAGGCCTGGCGGGTGCTGCCCGCGGGGCTGCGCGGCCCGGCCACGGTCGACGTCGGCAACGCCGGCACGGTCATGCGCTTCCTGCCGCCGGTCGCCGCCCTCGCCGACGGCCCCGTCCGCTTCGACGGCGACCCGCGTTCGTACGAGCGTCCCCTGAACGGCGTCATCGACGCGCTGCGCGTCCTGGGCGCGCGGATCGACGACGACGACCGGGGCGCGCTGCCCCTGACGGTGCACGGCTCGGGCGCGCTGGACGGCGGCCCGGTGGCCATCGACGCGTCCTCGTCGTCCCAGTTCGTGAGCGCCCTGCTGCTCTCCGCCCCCCGCTTCAACCAGGGGGTGGAGGTCCGTCACACGGGCTCCACCCTGCCCTCCATGCCGCACATCCGGATGACGGTGGACATGCTGCGCGCGGTCGGCGCCCAGGTGGACACCCCGGAGTCGGGCGGCGAGCCGAACGTCTGGCGGGTCACGCCGGGCGCCCTGCTCGGCCGGGACCTGACGATCGAGCCGGACCTGTCCAACGCCCAGCCGTTCCTGGCGGCGGCGCTGGTCACGGGCGGCCGGGTGCTGATCCCGGACTGGCCGGCCCGCACCACCCAGCCGGGTGACCGGCTGCGGGAGATCTTCACCGAGATGGGCGGTTCCTGCGAGCTGGCCGACTACGGCCTGGTCTTCACCGGCTCGGGCTCGATCCACGGCATCGACGTCGACCTGAGCGACGTCGGCGAGCTGACCCCGGGCATCGCGGCGGTCGCCGCCCTCGCGGACTCCCCGTCCACCCTGCGCGGCGTGGCCCATCTGCGCCTGCACGAGACGGACCGGCTGGCGGCCCTCACCAAGGAGATCAACGAGCTCGGCGGGGACGTCAAGGAGACCGCCGACGGCCTGCACATCCGTCCGCGCCCACTGCGCGGCGGGATCTTCCACACCTACGACGACCACCGCATGGCCACGGCCGGTGCGATCATCGGCCTGGCGGTGGAGGGCGTACAGATCGAGAACGTGGCGACGACGGCGAAGACCCTGCCGGACTTCCCCGACCTGTGGACCGGGATGCTCGGGGTATAGGGACGGCGGGAGACAGCCATGCGCCGCTACGGCAAGCACACCGACGAGGACGACATCCGCAGCCGCCCGAACCGCAAGGGCAACCGACCGCGTACGCACATCCGGCCCAAGCACGAGGACGCCGCCGAGGGCATGGTCCTCACCGTCGACCGGGGCCGGCTGACCTGCCTCGTCGACGACCGGATCGTCATGGCGATGAAGGCCCGTGAGCTGGGCCGCAAGGCGGCGATCGTGGGCGACCGGGTCGCCCTGGTCGGCGATCTGTCCGGCGCCAAGGACACCCTCGCGCGCATCGTCCGCATCGCGGAGCGCACCTCGGCGCTGCGCCGCACCGCCGACGACGACGACCCGTACGAGCGCGTGGTCGTCGCCAACGCCGACCAGCTCGCCGTCGTCACCGCCCTGGCCGACCCGGAGCCCCGCCCCCGGCTGATCGACCGCTGCCTGGTGGCCGCCTACGACGGCGGTCTCACCCCGCTGCTGGTCATGACGAAGTCGGACCTGGCCCCGCCGGACAAGCTGCTGGAGCTGTACGGCCATCTGGACATCCCGTACGTCGTGACCAGCCGCGAGGAGCTGGAGAACGGCGACGCGGCGGACCGGGTGCGCGAGCTGCTGGCCGGGCGGATCACCGCGTTCGTCGGCCACTCCGGCGTCGGCAAGACGACGCTGGTCAACGCGCTGGTGCCGGAGGAGCGGCGGCGGGTGACCGGCCATGTGAACGCGGTGACCGGCCGGGGCCGCCACACCACGACCTCGGCGCTGGCCCTGCCCCTGGCGGGCACGGACGACTGGGTGATCGACACTCCGGGCGTGCGGTCGTTCGGTCTCGCGCACATCGACCCCTCCCGGGTGATCCTCGCCTTCCCCGATCTGGTGCCGGGCACCGAGGGCTGCCCGCGCGCGTGCAGTCACGACGAGAAGGACTGCGCGCTGGACGCGTGGGTGGCCGAGGGCCACGCCGACCCGGCCCGGCTCTACTCCCTGCGCCGGCTGCTCTCCACGCGCGAACGCACGGAAGGCGACTGAGCCGCTGATCGGCAGCCGACGGACAAGCTGTTGACCACCGCGTTGTTTGCGTACACCCGAGTCCGGTAAGTGCATAATCGCACCGAGCCGGACACACGGAGGGACAGCTCATGGCGTGGCTGCTGGTCGTCGTAGCCGGATTGCTCGAGACCGGGTTCGCCGTGTGCCTCAAGTTGTCCCACGGTTTCACCAGGCTCTGGCCCACCGTCGCGTTCTGCATCTTCGCGCTGGGGAGCTTCGGCCTGCTGACCCTCTCCCTGAAGAAACTGGACGTCGGCCCCGCGTACGCCGTGTGGACGGGCATCGGCGCGGCAGGCACCGCGATCTACGGCATGATCTTCCTCGGCGACCTGGTGTCGGTCCTGAAGCTCGTCTCGATCAGCCTGGTGATCATAGGAGTGATCGGACTCCAACTGTCGGGCTCCGCACACTAGGCGCTCCGCTGGACGTGCCGCGATGTGCGCTCGTTCTGCCGTCGTTCCGGTGCGGCGCCATCGTGGCCGGTCGCGCAGTTCCCCGCGCCCCTCCAGGGCGCAGCCGACTTCGCCAGGCCCCCGCGGTTCGGCCGCTAGCCGGGCGGTTGGCGGTGCAGGGCTCCGCGCACGAGGTCGGCGACGCCGCCCTCCCCCGGCGGCGGCGCGGCCACGCAGGACAGGGCGAGGCGGACGGCGAGTTCGCAGGCGCGGGCCAGGTCGGCGGCGTCGGCCCGGACCGCGCCGGGTCCCGAGAGCACGGCCACGGCCCGGTCGCGGACGGCGCCCACCAGGTCGCCGGGCGAGGGCAGCGGCCCGTCCGCCCGCCGCTGCGCGGGCACCGCGGAGGAGGACGGCACCGCCGAGAGCGTCGGCGAGGGCAGCCGCTCGCTCCAGAACCCGGTGAGGACGGCCCGGACGAGGACGTTGTCGCGGGCGGCTGCGGCGGTCCACTCGGCGGCGGCGGTGAGCCGGTCACGGGCGTCCCCGCGCACGGCGAGCGCCCGGTCGACGCCGGCGAGATACCCGTCGGCCTCGCGTCTGACGAGGGCCCGGGCCAGGCCCTCCTTGCTGCCGAACTCGTTGTACAGCGTCTGCCGGGACACCCCGGCCGCCGCGGCGACGTCCACCATCCGCACCGCGGCCCACGGCCGTAGCGCAAGCGCCTCGAAGGCGGCGTCCAGCAGGGATTCCCGCGCTGCAGGCATCATCGCCTCCCTGGAACGAGCGGCTCTGCGCCCCAGGTTTGACGCGCACGACCGCACTGTCAAGGGTTCGCGACGGGGCCGCCGTCCACACCGCGGTCCCCTGTGGCCCCTGCTCGGCTCCGCCGGATACGGTTCGTCCCATGCCGGACTACCTGGACGACCTCCGACTCGCGCACGTCCTCGCGGACGCCGCCGACGCCGCGACCATGGACCGTTTCAAGGCCCTCGACCTCAAGGTCGAGACCAAACCGGACATGACCCCGGTGAGCGAGGCCGACAAGGCCGCCGAGGAAATAATCCGCGGCCACCTCCAGCGGGCCCGGCCCCGGGACGCGGTCCTGGGCGAGGAGTACGGCGTCGAGGGCACCGGCCCCCGCCGCTGGGTGATCGACCCGATCGACGGCACGAAGAACTATGTGCGGGGCGTCCCCGTCTGGGCCACGCTGATCTCGCTGATGGAGGCGGGCGAGGGGGGTTATCAGCCGGTCGTCGGCGTGGTCTCCGCGCCCGCGCTGAGCCGCCGCTGGTGGGCCGCGAAGGGGCACGGCGCGTTCACCGGCCGCAGCCTCTCCGCCGCGAGCCGGCTGCACGTCTCCCGCGTCTCGAAGCTGTCGGACGCGTCCTTCGCGTACTCCTCGCTCACCGGCTGGGAGGAGCGCGGGCGGCTGAACGGCTTCCTGGATCTGACCCGCGAGGTGTGGCGCACGCGCGCGTACGGCGACTTCTGGCCGTACATGCTGGTCGCCGAGGGCGCGGTCGACCTGTGCGCCGAACCGGAGCTCTCGCTCTGGGACATGGCGGCCCCCGCGATCGTCGTGACGGAGGCCGGCGGCGTCTTCACGGGCCTCGACGGCCGGCCGGGTCCGCACAGCGGCGACGCGGCCGCGTCGAACGGGCTGCTCCACGACGAGCTGCTGGGCTATCTGAACGAGCGCTCCTGAACATCGCACCCGAGCACCACAGATGAGCGCGCGCGCCCTCAATTGGACGCGCGCGCCCTCTTGTTGACCCCCGCTTTACCTGCCACGCTGACACCACCCCCACTTGTGAACTTGTGAATTCATGAACTAGCCCATGACCCGCACAAGTCACGGATTCATAGGAGGTGCTCAGCCCATGCTCGTCCGCGACGCCATGAGCACGGTGGTCCTGACCATCGGCCCCGCACACACCCTCCGGCAGGCCGCCGCCCTGATGTCCGCACGCCGCGTCGGCGCGGCCATCGTCCTGGACCCGGACGCCGGCGGCATAGGCATCCTCACCGAGCGGGACATCCTCGACTCCGTGGGCCTCGGCCAGGACCCGGACAGCGAACACACCCACGCCCACACCACCAACGACGTCGTCTTCGCCGCACCGACCTGGACCCTGGAGAAAGCCGCCCAGGCGATGGCGCACGGCGGCTTCCGCCATCTGATCGTCCTCGACCGCGGCGAGCCGGCCGGCATCGTCTCGGTCCGCGACATCATCCGCTGCTGGGCGCCGGCCCGGCAGCAGGTACCGGCCTGAGGACACCGGGCCCGGACGACGAACGGGCCGGGCCCCCGAGGGGAACCCGGCCCGTTCGCTCACGACAAGCGGTCCAGTGCTGTCAGCCGCGCAGGGCCTGGACCGCGACCTCCAGCCGCTTGCCGCAGTCTCAGGGTTGATCCTACAATGGACTTTGTCCAAGTCAAGTTGGGCTCTAAAGTCACACTCGTTCGGGACCTGTTCCCGTCGACTGTTAGGCTGGGATCCATGAGTGACCTTCTGGGACGACTGCGCGGACGCGGTTGGCGAATGACCGCGCAGCGCCGCGTCGTGGCCGAGGTGCTCGACGGCGATCACGTCCATCTGACCGCCGACGAGGTGCACGCCAGGGCCGTCGTCCGGCTGCCGGAGATCTCCCGGGCGACCGTCTACAACACGCTCGGCGAGCTGGTCTCGCTCGGCGAGGTGCTCGAGGTCGCCACGGACAAGCGCGCCAAGCGGTACGACCCGAACGCGCACCGCCCGCACCACCACCTGGTGTGCGCCCAGTGCGGCGCGATCAAGGACGTGCACCCGAGCGGCAACCCGCTGGCGGACCTCCCCGACTCCGAGCGCTTCGGCTTCAAGGTCTCGGACGTCGAGGTCACCTACCGCGGGATCTGCCCGAACTGCGCCGCGGCCTGAGCGGCGACCGCACAGGCCCCCTCCGCACACCCGCCCCGGCACACGGGGTTCCCGAATCTGACGACCCGTCATATCGTCGGGAGCTGTGGGAGAGCCGTATCCGAAACTCAGCGCACGTGATCTGACGCGAACCTTCGGCCGGGGCCCGGGCGCGGTCGCCGCCCTCGGTCCCCTCGAACTGGCCGTCGCCCCCGGAGAGTTCACCTGCGTCGTCGGCCCCTCGGGCTGCGGCAAGTCGACCCTGCTGCGTATCGCGGCGGGGCTGCTGCGCCCGAGCACCGGCACGCTGGAGATCCGCACCGCCGACCCCCGCCCCGCAGCCATGATCTTCCAGGACTACGGCATCTACGACTGGAAGACCGTCCGCGCCAACGTCCGCTTCGGCCTGGACGTCCAGCGCGTCCCGCGCCGTGCGGCGACCGCCCGCGCCGACGACTGGCTGGCCCGGATGGGCCTCGCGGCCTTCGCGGACGCCTACCCGGCGACCCTCTCGGGCGGGATGCGCCAGAGGGTCGCGATCGCCCGCGCCCTGGCCGTCGAGCCCGAGATCCTGCTGATGGACGAGCCCTTCGCGGCCCTGGACGCCCAACTCCGCACGATCCTCCAGGACGAACTCCTCGACCTCACCCAGGCCACCCGCACGACCACCCTGTTCATCACCCACAGCCTGGAGGAGGCGATCGTCCTCGGCGACCGCGTCCTGGTGATGTCCGCCCGCCCGGGCCGGATCATCGCCGAACACCGCCCGCCCTTCCCGCGCCCGCGCACCGGGGACATCCGCTCGACCCCCGAGTTCACCGCCCTCAGGGACGAGCTGTGGGACCTGCTGCGCAGAGAGGCGGTGCTCGCGTGAGCACGCCGCTGAAGAAGGACACGGATCCCGACTCGAACTCGGACCTGGGCGGGCCGGTCCTGGTACGCCGCCCCGGCCCCGAGGAACTGCACCCCGTCCGCACGCACCGCCGCCGCCGGGCCCTGGAGCTCTCCCTGGCGCTCGCGGTCCCGCTGCTGCTGGTCCTGCTGTGGCAACTGGCGGCCGTCCGGGGCTGGATCGACGACCGCGTCTACCCGGCCCCGTCCACGATCCTCGCCGACGGCTGGGACCGGGCCGCGGCCGGCGAGCTGTGGCCGGACGTGTGGGCGACGCTGAAGCGCGTCCTGGGCGGCTATGCGATCGGCACGGCGGCGGGCTACGCCCTCGGCCTGCTGATGGGCTCCCTCTCCCTGGTCCGAGCGGCCCTGGAGCCCCTCCTGGACGCCCTGTACGTCGTCCCGAAACTGGCCCTCCTGCCGATCTTCCTGAACATGTTCGGCCTCGGCGAGGGCCCGCAGGTGGCCCTGGTGGCGACGACGGTCTTCTTCTTCGTTTGGATCTCGACGATGTCGGCGGTGCTGGCGATCCCCGCCGGCCACCGCGACGCGGGCCGCGTCTTCGGCGCCTCGCCGTGGCAGATGTTCCGCCACGTCCTGCTCCCCGCCTCGCTGCCCGCCGTCCTGGTGGGCGCGCGGATCGCGGCGGGCGTGGCGGTCCTGGTCATCGTCGCCTCGGAACAGATCGCTGCGGCGAACGGCCTCGGCCATCTGATCTTCGACTCGCGCGCCCTGTTCCAGAACGACGTCATGTTCGTCGGGATCGTCTGTGTGGCAGCGCTCGGAGTGGTCTTCTCCGAGCTGGTACGGATCGTGGGACGGCTGCTCACACCGTGGGCGCCGCGGGACCGGGGCCGGGGGCAGGCATGAGGAGACGTTTTCGCAGGCTGGGGCCGGCCGTACTGGTCACGGCCGCCCTGTTGGCATCGGCGGCCTGCTCGTCACCGCACCCGGACGACGACGCGAAAACGCGGTCGGACGCCCAGGGCACCACCCGGGCGATCCGCCCGGTGGACGGCTGCACCGCCGCCGCCCGGACGGACCCGGCCGACCTCTCCCCCACCCGTGCCCCCGCCCGCTGCCGGACGGGCTCCCCGGCCCCCTCGCCCCTGCCCGAGCGCCGCAGGCTCACCATCGCGACGGGCACCCTGAGCGCGGAGTACGTGGCCCCGCTCCAGGTCGCCCTCGACAAGGGCGAGTTCGCGCGGGAGGGCCTGGACGTCGCCCTGAAGGTGCTGCCCACGCCCGACGCGCTGCCCCTGCTGGCCAAGGGGGAGGTCGACGCCCTGTGGGCGGCCCCGGAGGCGGCGGTGATGAACGGCGTCAGGGGCGGCTTCGACATCCGCTGGGTCGCGGGCAACTTCTCCCCCGGCGCCGGCTCCAAGAGCGGCCTGTGGGTGCGTCTGAAGGACGGCGAGCAGGCCGCCGACGTCTCCATGGCGGACAGCAGACTCGGCACGATGATCGGCAAGGGCTCGGTGATCGCGTACCCCATGGAGAAGGCGCTGGAGGAGCACGGCGGCGCCCTGGACCGCATCCAGTACCAGCAGCTCGGCTCGGCGGACGTCCTGACCGCGCTCCAGAACGGCGGGGTGGACTCGGCCTGGCTCCTCGACCCGATCTGGCGCAAGGTCGACGGCGACCCCTCGTACGCCTTCCTCGGCGGCCAGCCGCAGGGCGAACCGCTGGGCGGCCTGCTCTACGGCCCGAGCCTGCTGAACGACGACGTGGCCGCGGGGGTGGCCCTGATCAGGGCGTACATCCGCACCGTGAACACCTACTTCGCGGCCGACTACAAGAAGGACGAGGCGTTCGTCACCTACCTCGCGAAGCTGCTGAAGATCGACGAGACGATCCTGAAGTCCACGCCCTCGCTCCGCATGGACTGGGAGATCCGCGCCGGCACTACGGACCGCCTCCAGGCCGCCTACCAGGCCCAGGGGGTCACCGACGGGGACCCGCTCCCGGAGTTGAGAACCGTGGACCGGCGGCTGTACGAGGAGGCGGTCGGCCGCAGCGGCTGAAATTCCCGAGCACGACCACGACCGAAGGACATACGACTGAGGGCCGGAATCCATGTTCTGGATTCCGGCCCTCGGCCTTCAGTAGCGGGGACAGGATTTGAACCTGCGACCTCTGGGTTATGAGCCCAGCGAGCTACCGAGCTGCTCCACCCCGCGGCGATGAATGCAACGTTACGTGAAGGGGGAGGACGAAGGCAAATCCATTAGACGGCCGCTCGTCTTCGCAGGTCAGAGGAGCTCATGCGGAGAGCTCTTCACGCAGTGCGTCCCGCAGCCGCGCCGCCCGTTCGGCGACTTCGCCCGGCCCGAGCGACACCGCCCGGTCCGCCCAGCGCTGTCCCTCCGCCAGCTCGCCGCGACGCGCGTAGACCAGGGCGAGCCGCAACGCCGCCCGCCCGTGCCCGGCGTCGGCCGCCCGGGTCCACCACACGGCGGCCTCGGGCTCGCTGCCCTCCCGCGCGAGCAGCAGCCCGAGGTTGAAGGCGCCGTTGCGCGATCCGGCCTCGGCGGCCGTCCGGTACCAGCGCGCCGCCTCCACGACGTCGCCGCGCGCCGCGGCCAGCATCCCGACCCGCACCTGGGCGCGGCGGTGCCCCTGCGTGGCCGCCCGCTCGTACCACTCCTCGCACTCGGTCTTCTCGTGCACGATCTCCCCGAGCTCGTGCGCCGGCTGCTGCGGCCGGCGCGCGTCCAGCACGGCCGCCAGCCGGTAGGCCGCCTCCGCGCTCCCGCCGCCCGCGGCGCACCGCAGATGCCGTTCGGCCTCCTGCTCGTCGCCGTCCCGCAGCCGCGCGATGCCGACCTGCAGCGCGGCCTCGGTGTGCCCGGCGGCGGCCGCCCGCTCGTACCAGCGCAGCGCGACGGGCTCCTCGCCCCGCCCGGCGAACAGGATGCCGAGGTTGAACGCGGCGTCGACGCTGCCCGCCTCGGCCGCCTTGGAGAACCACGGTTCGGCGCCGGCCGTGTCGCCGCCCTGGAGCAGCAGGATGGCGAGCGCGTTGGCCGCCTCCCGGTGCCCGGCGTAGGCCGCGCGCCGGTACCACTGCTCGGCCTGCGCCGTGCGGCCCTGCTCGACGCAGAGCAGGGCGAGGTTGTAGGCGCCGTTGTCGTCGCCGGCGTCCATGGCGGCCCGGTACCACCGCTCGGCGGTCTGGGTCTGCCCGCGCTCGGCGTGCAGCGCGCCCAGTGCGTTCGCCGCGTTGCCGTCGCCCTCCTGGGCGGCCCGCAGCCACCAGATGGCGGCGTTCTCGGTGTCGCCGGCGTCGCGCAGCAGGAAGCCGAGTGCGCAGGCGGCGCGCGCCTCGCCGTCCTTGGCGGAGGTCAGGTACCAGCGCCCGGCCTCCTTCAGGTCGCCCCGCTTCTCCAGGATGGTGCCGAGGTGCAGGGCGGCCCGGCGGTGTCCGCGCGCGGCGGCCTGCCGGTACCACTGCTCGGCCTCGGCCCGCGCCACGATCCCGTTGTCATGGCCGTGCTCATCCCGGTCGCCGTCGGTGACGGTGCTCCGGCGCTCCCCGTTCTGCTCGTATTCCTTCTGGTCGAGGGCGCGGGCCAGCCGGTACGCCGCTTCCCGGTGCCCGCGTTCGGCGGCGGCCCGCATCCAGCGCTCGGCCCCGGCGTCGCCACGGTGTTCCAGCAGGTCGGCGAGGGCGTACGCGCCCAGCGCGTGCCCCTGTTCGGCGGACTGGCGCAGCCAGTACTCGGCGGCCGGTTCGTCTCCGCACTCGCGTCGGTGGCGGCCCAGCGCGTGCGCGGCCGCGGCGGAGCCGGCGACGGCGGCGACCCGCCACCAGCCGGCGGCGTCGTCGGGGTAGCCGCGCTGGTGGAGGAGGACGCCCAGGTTGTTGGCGGCGGCCCGGTCGCCCTCGGCGGTGGCGGCACGCAGGTGGGGCTCGGCGCCGTCGAGGTCGCCGCGGCGCAGCAGCATGGCCCCGAGGACGCTCATGGCCTCGGCGTCGCCGGCTTCCGCCGCGAGCCGCAGGCGCATCTCCTCGACGGCCTCACCCGTCTCGACGGCGTCCGCCGTCTCGTCCCGGCTCTCGTCCGGGGTCGCTTCCTCGCCGGAAGGCTGCACAAACCGCCCTGTCTCGAACAGAGTTGCCTTGTCCCCCATAACGTCCATCGTCGCACCACCCGCAACCCGGGTACACCTGGTATACCGCGGCCCGTAAGGTCACTTCAGCGTTTTGTCGACATGCCCACAGAGAGACAAGTCAAACACAGATCCCTCAACTCCCCACAGCGGCGCGGCCATCACGTGCCCCGGCACATGCGTTCGCACACCACGAAGGCCCGGATCCATTTCTGGATCCGGGCCTTCGTCTTCAGTAGCGGGGACAGGATTTGAACCTGCGACCTCTGGGTTATGAGCCCAGCGAGCTACCGAGCTGCTCCACCCCGCGTCGTGTTCCACAACCGTACCACGACGCGGGGCGGACATGATCAGCCGCTGCTCGGGCTGGGACTGGGGCTCGGACTCGCGCTGCTGCCGGCACCACTGCCGGAGCCGGCGCCGGAGGCGCCGCTCGGGCTCGCCGAGCCGGTCGGACTCGGTGTGCTGCTGGCCTTGGCGCCCTTGTCGGCCGCCGCCTGCGCGGCCTCGGCCCGCTTCAGCGCGGCCTCGAGATCCTTCTGCGCCTTGGCGTACGCGTCCCAGTCGGGCTTCTTCAGCGCCTCCTGGCCCGCGGTGAAGGCCTTCTGGGCGTCGGCGAGCGCCTCTCTGACCGTCGGGTTGGTGGACGTCGGCGGTGGCGTGACGCCGTCTCCCTCGTCAGCCGGCGGCGTGGTCGTGCTCTCCGCGCCGAAGACCTTGTTGAGGGCCTCGTCCAGGGTGTCCTCGAAGGCGGTGTTGCCTCCGTAGGTCACCAACACCTTCTTCAGCAGCGGGTACTTCAGTCCGCCACCGCGCACATAGACGGGCTCCACGTACAGCAGTCCGCCGTCCAACGGCACCGTCAGCAGGTTGCCGTACTCGATGTCGGAGTCGCCGCCCCTCAGGAGTCTGATGGACTCGGCGATCTCCTGTTCGGAGTTGAACTGGCTCTGCACCTGTTTGGGTCCGTCGACCGTCGTACTGGTCGGCAGTTTCAGCACTCTGATCTTGCCGTAGTCGGGAGTGCCCGCCTCGGAGTCGACCGCCATGAACGCACTGAGGTTGTCCCGGCCGTTGGGCGTGAACGTCGTCGTCAGCGAGAACGCCTGCGCCGCCTGGTCGGGCATCTTCATGCTCAGGTAGTACGGCGGCACCGCGTCGCCCGACTTGTTGGACGGGTCGTCCGGCACCTGCCACACCTCGCTGCCGCTGAGGAACGTCGTGGCGTCCTTCACGTGGTAGCGGGTGAGCAGCTCACGCTGGACCTTGAACAGGTCCTGCGGGTACCGGAGATGGGCCATCAGGTCGTTCGAGATCGACGACTTGGACTTCACCGTGCCGGGGAACGCCTTCATCCAGGTCTTCAGGACCGGGTCCTTGGTGTCCCACTGGTAGAGCTTGACCTCGCCCGTGTACGCGTCGACGGTCGCCTTCACCGAGTTGCGGATGTAGTTGACCTGGTTCTGCTGGGCCACCACCGCGCGGTTGTCGTTCGTCGCGGTCAGCGAGTCGGCCGTCGTGTCGCCCAGCGTCGTACGCGAGGCGTACGGGTAGCCGTTCGTCGTCGTGTACGCGTCGACGATCCACTGGATCTTGTTGCCGACCACGGCCGGATAGGCGTCGCCGTCGATGGTCAGCCACGGGGCGACCGCCTCGACGCGCTCCTTCGGCGTGCGGTTGTACAGGATCCGCGAACCGTCGCCGATGGCGCCGGAGTACATGATCTGCGGCTCCCCGAACGCCACCGCGTACGCGGCCCGGTTGATCGGGTTGGAGAGGTTGACCCCGCTCTTGCCGGTGTAGCTGGTGGTCTTCTCACCCTGGTCGTCGGAGTAGTCGATCTCCTTCTGGGGACCGCCGACGATCGAGTACGTGGTCGTCTTCTCCCCGTAGTAGACCCGCTGCTCGTACGTGCCGAGCTCGCCCACGGAGGGCAGGTTGGACTCGGTGAAGAGCGGCCGGCCCTCGGAGTCGGAGGTGGTGCCGTTGGCGGCGACCACGCCGTAGCCGTGGGTGTAGCGGAAGTGGTTGTTGATCCAGTTCTGCTTGTCCACGCCCGCGAGGTTCAGCTCGCGCAGACCGATGACCGTGTCCTCGTCCGTGCCCTTGATGTTGTAGCGGTCCACATCGAGGTTGGTCGGGAAGGCGTAGTACTTCCGCATCTGCTGGAGCTGCTGGAAGGTCGGGGACACGATGTTCGGGTCCAGGACCCGGATGCTCGCGGCGGCGTCGGCGTCGTCGCGCAGCTTCGTCTTGTCCTTGGTGGTGCTGGTGCCCGAGTACTCGGTGACCTGCGCGCCGTCGATCCCGTACGCCTCGCGCGTCGCCTTGAGGTTCTTCTCGACGTACGGGGCTTCCTTGGCCTGCTCGTTCGGCTGGACCTGGAACTTCTGGACGATCGCCGGGTACAGCCCGCCGATGAGGATCGCCGAGAGCACCATCAGGCCGAAGCCGATCACCGGCAGCTGCCAGGTGCGCCGCCACAGGGTGGCGAAGAACAGCAGCGCGCAGATGACGGCGATGCAGAACAGGATCGTCTTGGCCGGCAGGTAGGCGTTGGCGTCGACGTACCTCAGGCCCGTCCAGTTGTCCGTCGCCTTGAAGTCGCTGGACTTCACCGCCAGTCCGTAGCGGTCGAGCCAGTAGGCGACCGCCTTCAGCGTGACGAAGATGCCCAGCAGCACCGACAGGTGCCCGGTGGCCGCGGCCGTGGCGCGCGCGCCCGGGCTGGTGACCCGCAGTCCGCCGTACAGGTAGTGGGTGAGCGCGGCGGCGATCAGGGCGAGGATCGTGGCGGCGAAGCCGAAGCCGAGCAGGAACCGGTACCAGGGCAGGTCGAAGGCGAAGAAGGACACGTCGAGGTGGAACTGCGGGTCCTTCTGCCCGAAGGACACCCCGTTGACCCACATCAGCCACGTCCGCCACTGGCCCGCCGCCGAGGCGCCGGCGATGAGGCCGACCAGGGAGGTGATGCCGAGCAGCAGCCACGTCTTGTAGGGCGCGATGCCCATGCGGTAGCGGTCCAGGCTCTGCTGTTCCACCGACATCGCGCTCAGCGGCGGCCGCAGCCGGTGGGCCAGCCAGATGTTGAAGCCGACCGCGATGGCCATCAGCAGGCCGAAGACGAAGAACAGCCCGATCTTCGTCCACAGCGTGGTGGTGAAGACCGACGAGTAGTTCACCGAGCGGTACCAGAGCCAGTCCGTCCAGAACCCGGCGAACATGGTGAACGCCATGCCGAGAACGGCAAGGACGCCCAGTGTCATGAGCAGGGTCCGGACGCGCCGGGACGGGCGGCCCACTCTCATCCGCGGCCCTGTCGGGCCTCCGCCGCGGTCCGGCATCTGGAAAGCCAAGGTGCGCACCTCGAAGTCGAAATTGATCCGTCAGGCCCGCGTGTTCGTGGACCGTTCGTGGCCCCCCGTGATCGCGAGCCCACATCTATGCAACTTACTCACCCTTTACTCGGTTCCCGATTCCGGCCAGGAACGAGAGAGGATTGTGACCATGTCCAACACTCCCATGGCGGCGAGCCCGCTCACCCGGGCCGTACTCGAGATCGACGAGTACGCCTCCGGCCTCGGCTGGGACCAGCCCGCCCGCCTTTTCGCCCTCGTAGACACCGCTCGGCTGCGAGCCCAGGAACCGTCGCTCGCCGCCCAGCTCGGCCTTCAGGACGAGCCCGCAACCACCGGTCTCACCCCGATCGAGCAGGACGAAGTGCCAACGGACAAGCCGCTCGACGAGTTCCTGGCCACGATCGCCTGGCCCGACGCGGTGGTCGGCTGCGCCCTCACCGTGGAGCGGCTGATGCTGCCCCCGTCCGCGGAGGCCCAGGTCCCGCAGGGGCTGAGCGGGGCGAAGCTCACGAAGTGGGTGGCGGACCACCCCGACCGTCAGGAGGTCCGGATGACGGTCGGCGTGCTGCGCGACGGCACCCGCGACTCGGCGCTCCGGCTGCGCGAGAAGGACGCCCCGACGGAGGTCCTCACGGGCGCGGGCCTGGTGCCGGGCCTCGCCGAGGCGCTGTCGGCGACCTTCGCGGAGTAGCCCCCCCGGAAGGTTCGCGCGGTGGCCGGCCGGGTCAGCCGGCTACTTCGTGCACTTCGGCAGGTCGGCGGTGTCGCCGCTGCGGATGTCCTTGAGGGCGGTGAGGGCGTCGTCGATGGTGTCCACCTTGACGAGCCTGAGCCCCGAGGGGGTGTCCTTGGCGGCGGCCGCGCAGTTGTCGGCGGGCGTCAGGAAGTACTGGGCGCCCTGGCTGCGCGCGCCGACGGTCTTCAGCTCGATGCCGCCGATCGGCCCGACCTTGCCGGCGTCGTCGATGGTCCCGGTGCCGGCGACGAACTTGCCGCCCGTGAGGCTGCCCGGGGTGAGCTTGTCGTAGATGCCGAGCGAGAACATCAGACCGGCGCTGGGCCCGCCGACGTCGGCGAGCTTGATGTCGATGGTGAACGGGAACGCATGGTCGGTCCCGGCCGAGATCCCGACGATGGCCCGCTTCTCGCCGGTGTCGTCGGAGCTCGCGGTGGTGATGGTGACGTCCTGGGTCTTGGTCGCCGTCTTGTTCGCCTTCTCGGCGGCCGCCTGCTCCTTGGCCGGCACGATCGTGAAGACGACGTTCTCCCCCGCCTTGTGCTTCGTCACCAGCTTCGCGACGTCGCCCGGCTCCTTCACCGCGGTGCCGTCCACGGCCTTGATCACATCACCGGCGTGCAGCTTGCCCTCGGCCGGGGAGCCCTTCACCACGGTCGAGACGATCACCGAGGAGGTCACCGGGATGTCCAGCTCGTTCAGGGCGGCGACCTTGGCGCTCTCCTGGGACTGGCTGAACTCCTCGGCGTTCTCCTGGGTGGACTGCTCCTCGGTCTTGCCGTCCGGGTAGAGCGTGTCGTGCGGCACGACCTTGTTGTCGTGCGCGAGCCATCCGTAGACGGCCTCGACCAGGTTCATCCGGTAGTCGGCGCTGGTGACGCGCACGGTGGTCATGTTCAGGTTGCCGCTGGTCGCGTAGGTCTTGCGCCCGGAGATCTGCAGCACCGGCTCGCCGTCGTGGTCGCCGAGCGTGTTCACCGTCGGCCCCGGGGACATCTCCGCATACGGCACGGGGATGAGTACGCCCGCGCACAGGAGCGCGATCAGCATCAGGGTGGAGGCGAGCATCGTCGCGGTGCGGCGTGGCATGACTCGACATTACGTGACCCGTCTGTCAGCGCACCGTCAGGGCTGCCACCCGGGTCAGGTATGCGAGTGGGGCTTCTCCATGGCCGCGCGGAAGCGCGCGTATCCGTCCAGCTCAGGGCCGTCGCTGCGGGCCTTGCGGGTGCGGTTGGCCCAACTGCCCCACAGGCCCGCGCCGATCCCGGTGGCAAGCGGAATCAACAACCAGGCGAGCGCAGCCATGCCGACCTCCCAACCCCGATGAGCTACCGCAACTGACTGATCAGCAGATTAACCATCCGCACTGACAACGCTCACGGCAGGGGTCCGGTTACGCAACCGGACGGGTGGTCCCGGGAGCGTGACCGGAAGGGGTCAGCAGGCGCCGACCCACTCCTCGGTGCCGTCCGAGAACGTCTGGTGCTTCCAGATGGGCACCTCGTGCTTGAGGTCGTCGATCAGCTTCCGGCAGGCCTCGAAGGCCTCCCCGCGATGCGGGCAGGAGACGGCGACGACAACGGCCAGGTCGCCGACGCGCAGGTCTCCCACGCGGTGCACGGCCGCGAGCGCGCGCACGGGGAAGTCCGCGACGGCCTTCTCCGCGATCCGCCGCATCTCCGCCTCGGCACTGGGGTGGCAGGAGTAGCCGAGCGCGTCGACGTCGGCGCCCCCGTCGTGGTTGCGCACGGTGCCCACGAACAGCGCCGTCCCGCCGGCCGCGTCGTCTCCGACGGCGCGGAACACCTCGTCCAGGGAGAGCGCGGTCTCGCGCACGGCGATCAGCTTGACGGGATCCTGCGCCGCCTGCTCGCCGGGGTGGTCATTGGTGGCTGCCATGCCCCCATCGTGCCGCACCGCCGAGACCACGGGGAACAGCGTCGTCGTCCGGTACACGCGTGTGCCGCTTCGGAGCGACCTCCGAAGCCGGCCCGTCCGGGGCTTCCCGGCGGGCGGGAAGCCCCCGTGCTCACCGCCGCCGGGCCTTCCGGGCCCTGCGCACCACGGCCGCCGCACCCAGCAGGGCCACCGTCGCGCCTGCCGCGCCCGCGGCGGTCGCGTCCTTGCGGCCCAGCCGCCGGCCGACGACGGTGTGCCGCCCGGACACCTCCTCCAGCAGCTCCGCGAGGACCTCCTCGTTGGTCCACTGCGGCCGCCATCCCGCGTCGTGCAGCCGGCTCCCGCTCACCACCCAGGGGTGCATCGTGTACGCCAGGTCGCCCGCCGGAGACGGCGTGAGACCGATCCGGTGCAGCCGGGCGGCGGCGCCGAGCGCGACCGCCGACGGCAGCTCCATCCGCCGGATCCCGCTGAGCTCCTCGACCTCCTCCTGCTCCAGCCACCCGTCGCACCCGACGGCCAGCTCTCCGTCGACCTTCTCCAGGACGGCGTACTCCAGGGCGCCCACCAGGTCCTCGACGTGGCAGAACTGCCAGGCCGGCCGCGAACCGGCGACGACCAGCAGCCGCGGGGACTCGAAGTACCGGGTCAGCGCGGTGTCGGTGCCGCCGACCAGGATCGCGGGCCGCACCACGGTGACATTGAGCCCCGGATGCGCCCGGGGTGCGCGCCGCGCGAGCCGTTCGATCTCCAGGAGGTCGCCGACGCCGGTCGCCTCGGCCGTCGCGCGCAGCTCGGCGTCCTCCGCGAGCGGCAGCTCGTTGTCCTCCAGCGCCCCGTAGACCATCGCGGAGGTGCACAGCACGACGCGGTGCACCCCGGCCGCCGCGGCGGCCGTCAGCACGGTCTGCGTTCCGCGCACGTTGTAGGCCGTCCGGGCGGCGGCGTCACTCCCCAGGTCGAGGTCGAGGGCGAGGTGGACGACGACGTCCGCCCCGCGCAGCTTCTCGGCGATCGCCGGGTCACGGACGTCGAGGATGTGCCACTGCGCCGCGTCGCACTCGCCTCGCCGCTCGTCGATGGCGACGACCTGCTTGACCTCCTCCGATGCGGCGAGCCGCTCCGTGAGCAGCGCGCCGACCCCGGTCGCGGCACCGGTCACGGCGACGACGGGCCCGCGCGCACCGCCCGGGCTCGAGTGGTTTCGCGCTGCGCGAACCTGCGGATCTGGGGAACTCACCAGGTGTCTCCAGCGGTTGTCTTGGCATACGGGCGTGAGTGACGCGTACGTACCAGGTGGCATCCATCCTGCCGCAGGCCAGGAGTCGGCGAAGCACCGAGGCCCGATCGAGCCGGGGTGTCTACGCTGGGTGGTGTTGCAGGGCAGTCGCCGCCGGCCGATAACCGGTGGCCTTACCAGCCGAGGAATCCCGTGAGTGACACCCCATTCGGATTCGGCCTTCCGCCGGAGGAGCCGGAAGACGGCGACGAGGGCAAGAAGAAGGACCCGCAGAGCGGCGGTGGTCAGGGACCGGCCAACCCGTTCGGTTTCGGCGGGCTGCCCGGCGCCGGCGGCTTTGGCGGCCCCGGCGCGGACAATCCGCTCGCCGCGATGTTCGGTTCACTGAACCCCAACGACCTGGGGGCCGCGTTCCAGCAGCTGGGCCAGATGCTCTCCTACGAGGGCGGCCCGGTGAACTGGGACATGGCCAAGCAGATCGCCCGCCAGCAGGTCGCCCAGGGCACCTCCGACGGAGTGAAGGACGCGAGCGTCGGCCCCTCCGACGTCACCGCGGTCCAGGAGGCCGTCCGGCTGGCCGACCTGTGGCTGGACGACGCGACCTCCCTGCCGTCCGGCGCCGGCTCCGCGGTGGCGTGGTCCCGCGCGGAGTGGGTCGAGGCGACCCTGCCCGCGTGGAAGGAGCTCGTCGACCCGGTCGCCGAGCGCGTCGGCGCGGCCATGGGCGACGTCCTGCCGGAGGAGATGCAGGCCATGGCGGGCCCGCTGATCGGCATGATGCGGTCGATGGGCGGCGCGATGTTCGGTTCCCAGATCGGGCAGGCCGTGGGCGTGCTCGCGGGCGAGGTCGTCGGCTCGACCGACATCGGGCTGCCGCTCGGCCCGGCCGGGCGCGCGGCGCTGCTGCCGGTGAACATCGACGCCTTCGGCAAGGACCTCGGCGTGGCGAAGGAGGAGGTGCGGCTCTACCTCGCCCTGCGCGAGGCCGCCCACCAGCGTCTGTTCGCGCATGTGCCGTGGCTGCGCTCGCATCTGTTCGGTGCGGTCGAGGGCTACGCGCGCGGGATCAAGGTCGACACCGCCAAGCTGGAGGACGTGGTCGGCCAGTTCGACCCGCAGAACCCCGAGCAGCTGCAGGACGCGCTGCAGCAGGGCATGTTCCAGCCGGAGGACACCCCGGAGCAGAAGGCCGCCCTGGCCCGTCTGGAGACGGCCCTGGCGCTCGTCGAGGGCTGGGTGGACGCGGTGGTTCACGCGGCCGCGAAGCCGCGCCTGACGTCCGCGGACGCGCTGCGCGAGACGCTGCGCCGCCGCCGTGCCACGGGCGGTCCCGCGGAGCAGACGTTCGCGACGCTGATCGGTCTGGAGCTGCGCCCGCGCCGGCTGCGCGACGCCTCCCGGCTGTGGGCCTCGCTGACGGACGCGCGCGGGGTCGACGGCCGGGACGCGCTGTGGGCCCACCCGGACATGCTGCCCACGGCGTCCGACCTGGACGACCCGGACGGCTTCGTGCACCGCGAGCAGCTGGACTTCTCCGAGCTGGACAAGATGCTCGGCGAGGCGGCGAGCGGCGGCGGCCACACCGAGAAGCCGAATCTGAAGAAGGACGACGAGAACGACTCCAGGGGCGACGACACCGAGTGAGCCTGTACGACGACGCGGTCCTCGTCCTGAAGGGGTACGAGGGCCAGGAAGAGCTGCGCCAGAGCTACCTGGACCATCTCGCGGCGCATCCGGACGGCATGCGGAAGGCCTGCGGGGACGGCCACCTGACGGCGAGCGCGCTGGTGATCGACCCGGAGCAGGGGCGGGTGCTGCTCACGCTCCACAAGAAGCTGCGGATGTGGCTGCAGACGGGCGGCCACTGCGAGCCGACCGACGCGACGCTGGCGGCGGCGGCCCTGCGGGAGGGGACCGAGGAGTCGGGCGTCCCGGGGCTGACGCTGCTGCCCGGAGGCCCGGTCCGGCTCGACCGGCATCTCACGCCCTGTGCCTGGCACTACGACGTCCAGTACGCGGCGCTCGCTCCGGCCGGGGCGGTGGAGGCGATCAGCGAGGAGTCCCTCGACCTGCGCTGGTTCGCCTACGACGAGGTGGCGGGCGTGGCCGACGGGTCGGTCGTGCGGCTGCTGGAGGCGACCCGCGCGCGGCTGTGAGCCGCGACGGGCCATGACGGGCCGCAACGGCCGCAAGGGGCCGAAACGGGTAAGGGGCGACCCATCAGGTGATCGCCCCTTACGTCTGCTCTGCGGCGGGTCAGCTCCAGACGTTGCCCTGGTTCTGTCCGCGCGCCCCCTGCTGCCCGACGCCGTACTGGGCGGCCAGGCCGGAGCCGATCTGGGCGTTCTGCGGCGGCAGCAGCTCGCTGGGCTGCACGAGCGCGTAGCCGCTGCCCATGAAGCTCAGCTCCCAGCCCTCACCGGTGTTGCCGCGCCGGCGCCACACCCCGGAGGTGTGCGTCTGGGCCTGCATCTGCACCCGCAGCCCGGTCGACCAGGCGACGATGGCGTCGGCGTCGCAGTTGACGTACTTGTCGGGCGTGACCTGCATCATCAGGGGCGCGCCGGAGGTCATCAGCGCGACCTTGCCGCGGCCGGTGATGTTGAGCTGGTACTTCCCCGAGCCGGAGATGCCGTAGAGGCTGTCGACGGCGATGACCTCGTGGTGCAGCGCGGAGTCCATGGCCAGCACGTAGCTGCTGTCCACGGTCAGGCCGTCCTGCTCGACCTCCACCACGTGGACGTGCTGGGCGAGGTTGGCGAGGTAGACCGTGCCCTGCCCGTGGCAGCGCATCAGGTCCAGGCCCTCGCCGGTGTGCGCACGCGCGCGTCCCTGGTTGTTGCTCTGGTACTCGGCGTCGAACTCCATCAGGCCCTGGTAGGCGACCATCGTGCCCTTGCGGGCGAGGATGTCGTCGTGGCCCTCCAGGGTGACCCGGAGCATCTGCTTGTTCTGCAGACTCCAGCGTTCCCGGGTCTGCGAGTCGTTGTGTGCGAAAAGTGGGCTCTGCATGGCGTTTCTGGCTCCCCCTCAGCCCCGGACCCGGAGGCGGTCGGTGCTGTCCTCACTGGGCTGGACGACGACGATGCCCTGGCCGGAGAAGGCCATCTGGTAGGCCTCGCCGCTGCCCCGGCCGATGAGCGACTGCGCCTTGAAGCTGCGCTTGCCCTTCACCTTGAGGTTCGGGGACCAGGCGACGAGCGCGTCGGGGTCGACGTAGGTCTCGTCCTCGCCGCCGCCGCAGTCGACGACGATCGGCTTGCCGCGCGAGGTCAGCGCGACCCAGCCCTGCCCGGAGATCTTGGTGTTCCACAGGCCCTGGCCGGCGAACTTCGCGAGCCCCTTGACGCGCTCGACGCCCCAGGTGAGGTGCGCGTCGAAGGCGAGCAGGTTGGTGGCGTTGACGGAGATGCCGTCGCCGTTGAGCTGGATGACGACGACGTTCGCCCCGTAGTCGGCGAGATAGAGCAGGCCGTCGCCGGTGCACTTCATGAGGGGCGCGCCCTCGCCGGTCATCCAGTCCTTGGCGATCTGGCGGACGGCCGGCGGGTTGGGCTCGTACTGGACGAAGCCCTCGTAGGCGACCATCGAGCCCACGCGCGCGAAGAGGTCGTTCCCGGTCTGCATGGCGACCTTCAGCATGTGGTTGCCGTGGTTCTCCATGCGCGCGGTGACGGGTGCGGGAGCGTAGCCCGCGAGCGGCTGGTTCATGACGGGCTCCCTCAGACCTCGTACGGCTGGACGACGATGAAGTTGCCGGGAGCTCCCCGGAACTGGAGGTTGACGCTCTCTCCGGTGTCGCCCGGGTAGGCGTTGCGGCGCATCCGCACCTGGCTGGAGACGACCACCTGGGAGGCGGCCGACCAGGCGACGACGGCGTTGCAGTCGGCGAACGTGGTGGGCGTGACCGGCAGGACGACGGGCGTGCCGTGCGTCTTCACGACGATCGTGCCGGTGCCCTGGAACTGCATCGTGAACAGCGCGCCGCCGGGGATCCCGTGCCCTTCGACGCGGCGGACCTCGTACTGGAGGCTCTCGTCGAAGGCGAGGACGTTCTCGGCGGAGACGCAGATCGCGTCGCCCTGGAGTTCGATGGGGTGCAGCTGGGTGGAGTTCTCGGCGAGGAACACCTGCCCCTGGCCGGTGCAGCGCATCAGCTGCATCTCCTGGCCGGTCGCGTTGCCGACGATCCGGCCGGCGAATCCGGCGCCCTTGTAGCCGAAGTCGACCTTGCCCTGGTAGAGGACCATGCTGCCCTGGCGGGCGAGCACGGGCTGGCCGCCGATGGCGAGGTCGACGCGGATCATCTTCTTGGTCTGCGGCGTCCAGCGCTGCCCGGTGGGCGTCTCCTTGAACTGCTGGAGCGCGGCGGTCACACCCGCGCCGCCCTGGGGCGAGCCCTGCGGCACGCCGTACGCCTGCTGCCCCGGGACCTGCCCGAACGGCGGCTGCTGTCCGTAGCCGGGCGGCGGGGTCGGCTGGCCGTAGCCGGGCGGGGCCTGCGGCGCCTGGGGCTGCTGGCCGTAGCCGGGAGGCATCGGCGCGGTCGGCGCGGGGCCCTGACCGTACGGCGGCTGCTGGGGCGGCTGGCCGTACGGAGCCGGGGCGGGGGGCGGCAGCTGGCCGCCGCCGGGCGGGGTCAGCGGCGCGACGATGGTCGGCGCGGCGTGCATCGACGGTGCGGGGGCCGGGGTGTGCGGCGCAGGCGCCGCGGGCGGGGGCGCGAAGCCCTGCGCGGCGGGCTGGGGCTGCTGCGGCGCGGGCGCCGGGGCGGGGGCGGACGGTGCGCCGAAGGCGGGCGGGGCGAAGCCGGGAACCGGCCCGGCCTGCGGCTGTGGCTCCGGGGCGGCGGGCGCCTCCTCCTCCGCGACCTCGCCGCCGAAGTTCTTCAGCAGCGCGTCCAGTCCGCCGTCGAAGCCCTGTCCGACGGCCGCGAACCGCCACACGTCCTTGAAGTAGAAGTCGCCCAGCATCACGGCCCGCTCGGTGGTGAACTCCGAGCCGTTGAACGCGTAGCGGGCCACTTCCTCGCCGCCGGCGACGATACGGATGTATCCGGGGCCGATCTGCGACATCTGTCCGGCGCCGTCGAGGGTCGCCGTGAAGGACAGCTTGCGGATCTGCTGCGGGATCCGGTCCAGAGTGATCCGGAAGGACTCCGTGTCTCCCGCCTGGGCGCCCAGGAGCTGGATGGACTCCTCGGGGGACTTCGGCTGGTTGAAGAAGACGAAGTACCGGTCGTCCGAGAGCCGCTCGTCGGCGTCGAGGCCGAAGCAGCTGATGTCGAAGGTCAGGCCGGGAGCGGTGATCTGCACGCCTACGTACAGATCGGTGCCCGCGGTGAGGTCACTGATCCTGGCCTTGTGGCCGCGCTGGAATTCCCTGGGCATGCGTAACGACCGTCCCCCATCCCGATGTGTGAGTGCGTCGCGTCAGGCTAACGGCAAAGTCCGACAACGGACGATGTCGGTACAGACCCGGTACACAACCCGCGTCACGTGACACCGGACGGGTTCGCTCCGCGCGCGCGGGCAGGTCACTCCCCGCCCGCGGCGGGCGGTTGGGGCAGCCGTTCGGCGGCGACGACGCCCTCGAGGTAGCCGCGGGCGCGTTCGGTGCGCGGGTACGACTCCAGGAGCCGCCAGAAGTCGGGGCCGTGGCCGGGCACGAGCAGATGCGCGAGCTCGTGGGCGAGGACGTAGTCGATGACGTACTCGGGCATGCCCTTGAGGCGGTGCGACAGACGGATGCTGCCCTCGGCCGGTGTGCACGAGCCCCAGCGGGTGTTCTGGTTGGTCACCCAGCGGACCGAGCTGGGCCGGGCCCGGCCGCCGAAGCACTGGGCGGACAGCCGCTCCGCGCGCTCGGCCAACTCGGCGTCGCCGGGCACCCGCCGGCTCTCCTGGGCGGCGAGCTTGTCGAGCATGACGCTCACCCAGCGTTGCTCCTCGGCCTCGGACATCCGGGCAGGGATGAGCACGATGGTGCGATCGCCCTCGCGGTACGCGGAGACCGTCCGACGTCGACGGGCGCTTCTGCGGACCTCGATCGCGCTCGCCCCCGAGCCGCTCGGCGGCTGGCTCGTCGCGCTGCGCTGTGGGCTTCCGGCGCGGTGCAGTGGGTCGGCGGACACGCCCCGACGTTACCCGCTGCACACGCGGGAAGTCCCGACTCCGGGACGGTTCGCTTCCGATCTTCTCCGCCGCCTTTGCGTCGTACGACGGATTTGTACGACGAATGCCGTTGCCTGTGGACAACTTTCGGCACGCCCGAGCGGTCCCGGGCATGCTGGCACTCGTCGGCGGAGCGAGGACACCCCCACGCCCCCGCTCCGCCGACCCGATGGGGAGATTCCAGGCATACGGGGGCCTTTGATGCATCCGATGGTGAAGCCCGCGCTGCGGCGCGGCTGGCGTGACCTCAACACCGTGCAGTTCGGTATGACACCGGCGCACGCACTGACACTCGGCCCGGTGGACACGGCGACGGGCAGTTTCCTCGATCTGCTGGACGGCACCCGCGGCCTCGCGCTCCTGCGCGAGGAGGGCCGCCGCATGGATCTGCCCGACGGCCATGTCGACCGGCTGGTGGAGCGGCTGGCACGGGCGGGACTGCTCGACGACGCACGCGGCGGCGGGCCGGAGACCTCCGCACTGCGGGAGAAGAAGCAGGTCATGGACCGGCTGCGCCCGGATCTCGCCGCGCTGTCCCTGATCACGTCGGAACCGGGCGACGCGATAGAGCATCTGACAGCCCGAGGCCGGCTGCGGGTCCAGGTGCAGGGAGCCGGCCGGGTCGGCGTGGCACTGGCCGCGCTGCTGTCGGGAGCCGGGGTGGGCGAGGTGGAGGTGCGGGACGGCGGCCTGGTGGAGCCCGCGGACGTGGCGCCGGGCGGCCTGCCCGCCGAGGCGATCGGCGAGCGTCGGGACGAGGCCGCTCGCCGCGCCGTGCGCCGCGCCGCCCCCGGCCGTCCACCCCGCAGAAAGAAAGGATCACCGGCCGGGACGGACACCCCCGGCCACTCCCTGGTGATCCTCGCTCCCCGGGACGACGTGTCGGTGCACGCGCCCGCTCCCTCGGCGGCGGAGCCGCTGATCGCCTCGGGCACACCGCATCTCTACGCCGGGGTCGTGGAGGGCACGGGTGTGGTCGGCCCGCTCGTGCTGCCGGGCGAGACGGGCTGCGCCGGTTGTCTGCAGCAGGAGCGCACCGACCGGGACCCGGCCTGGCCTCGGCTGGTCGCCCAGTGGCACTCCGGGAGGCGGCGCGCGGCCCGCGCCTGCGATCTGACCCTGGCCACGACGGTCGCCGGGCTGGCGGCGGCCCATGCGCTCGCCTTCCTCGACGGCCGGACCCCGTCGAGCGCGGGCGCCCGCTGGGAGGTCTCCGTCCCCACGCTCCAGTGGCACGCGCGACCGGTATGGCCCCACTCCGCCTGTTCGTGCGGGGCCGCGGGCAAAGGTAAGCAGGAACACACCTCCGAGGACCAGGCATCGCACGCGACAATGGGGGAGCAACGGCATTCGAAGGGGTTACGCCGTACGACGGACGCGGCGCGGCTGGCTGGGACTTGGAGGGCGCATGTCTGATCTTCCCCGGAAGGCGGTCACCCGGACCGCCAAGCTCGCCGCGCTCCCGCTCGGCTTCGCCGGACGGGCGACCTGGGGTCTGGGCAAGAGGATCGTGGGCGAGTCCGCGGAGATCGTCAGCCGCGAGCTGCAGCAGCGCACCGCCGATCAGCTCTTCAAGGTGCTGGGCGAGCTGAAGGGGGGTGCGATGAAGTTCGGGCAGGCCATGTCCGTCTTCGAGTCCGCTCTCCCCGAGGAGGTGGCCGGCCCTTACCGGGCGGCCCTCACCAAGCTTCAGGACGCTGCGCCGCCGATGCCGACCCGCACGGTGCACTCGGTGCTCGCGGAGCGGCTCGGCGAGAACTGGTCCGAGCTGTTCCTGGAGTTCGACGACCAGCCGGCCGCGGCGGCCTCGATCGGCCAGGTGCACCGAGCGGTGTGGCACGACGGCCGGGAGGTGGCGGTCAAGGTCCAGTACCCGGGGGCCGGCGAGGCCCTGCTGTCGGACCTGAACCAACTCAGCCGTTTCGCACGGCTGTTGGGCCCGCTCATCCCGGGCATGGACGTCAAGCCGCTGATCTCCGAGCTGAAGGACCGGGTCTCCGAGGAGCTCGACTACAGCCTTGAGGCGCAGGCCCAGCACGCCCATGCGGAGGAGTTCGCCGACGATCCCGACTTCGCGGTCCCGGCGGTCGTCCACCAGCGCGACCAGATCCTGGTCACCGAGTGGATGGACGGAGTGCCGCTGTCCGAGGTGATCGCCGACGGCACCCGTGAACAGCGCGACCGCGCCGGTCAGTTGCTGTCCCGCTTCCTCTTCTCCGGCCCCGCCCGCACCGGCCTGCTCCACGCCGACCCGCACCCCGGCAACTTCCGCCTGCTGCCCGGCGGGCCGGACGGCGAGGACGACTGGCGCCTGGGCATCCTGGACTTCGGCACGGTGGACCGGCTCCCGGGCGGACTGCCGGACCCGATCGGCGAATCCCTGCGCATGACGTTGGACGGCGAGGCGGAGGCGGTCTACGAACTCCTCTGCACGGAGGGCTTCGTCAAGGAGTCCATCGAGCTGGATCCCGACGCGGTCCTCGACTATCTGCTGCCGATCATCGAGCCGGCCCAGGTGGAGGAGTTCACGTTCACCCGCGGCTGGATGCGCAGCCAGGCGGCGAGGATCGCCGACCCCCGCTCCCCCGCCCACCAGTTGGGCAAGCAGCTCAACCTGCCCCCGGCGTATCTGCTGATACATCGGGTGACGCTGAGCACGATCGGTGTGCTGTGTCAGCTCGGCGCGACGGTCCGGCTGCGCGAGGAGTTGGAGGAGTGGCTGCCCGGGTTCCTTCCGGAGGACGCCCTGGAGGCTCTGGAGGCCCTGGAAGTCGAGGAGTCGGTGGCGGAGGCGTGAGCCGGGGAGCACGGCTTCGAAGCCCGGCGTAGGGGCACGGCCCGAGGGCCCGCTCACCGGACTGTGACGTACCTCACCGCCGGTCCTCGGTGGATCGCTCGGACAACGCACCGCGGGGGCCGGTCCGTTCGGACGGACCGGCCCCCGCGGGGGAGAGCTTCGCCTCCCCTCTCAGGAGGGGAGGCCACCGCTTCAGGTGGGCGTGGTTACTGCATCACGGCCATGGCGAGCGCCCGGCGAGCGCGCATCGAGGCGCGCTCGGCCCGACGCTGCATCCGGCGGGCGGTCGCCAGGCGCGCGGCCTGACGTTCCCGCTCGGCCTCTTGCAGTCGGTCGTGCATATGCGCACGAGCCAGGGCTTCTGGGATGAGTTGCATCTCCCGGGTCCTGTTCTGGCGCGAGTCGTACGCGCCGGTCGTGGTGATGTCTTCGGTCGCGGAGCCTGCGGGCTCGCTGGTGAACGGCTTCATCGGGGCCTGCTTCTTGGGGTCTTGCGTGAGGGGGCGGTCGATCGTTCCTGCGCTGGTGTTCATGCCGTGACCGGGTTCTTGCGCGGGCGACCACGCGGCCGCTTCCGGGCGACGACGACACCCTGGACGAACAGCTCGCCACCCCAGACGCCCCAGGGCTCGCGCCGCTCCTTGGCGCCGGCGAGGCAGGCCTCGACCAGCGGGCAGGTGCGGCAGAGGGACTTGGCGTACTCGACGTCGGCCGGCGACTCCGCGAAGAAGACCTCCGGGTCGTAGGAACGGCAGGGGACGGGTACGCCGAGGTTCTCGATGGCGTCGTCGAGCGCGGTGAGCGCCGTGAGCGGGGTCAAGGTGGAGTCCTCCGTGAGGCCGGGCGGGGGGATCGTTTCGGAAGGCGGTACGGACGGGGCGTGCGCTTCGAGTTGCACGGTTCGTCTTCCTCGTCTGGTCGGTCCGGTCCGGTGGGACCGGTTGTCGGCTGGGTACCGGGTTCTTTTCTTGTCCCGAGGCCCCTTCGCTCCGCCGTCCCCGTTGTTCGGGAAAAACAGAAGGGCCGCGGATCCCGGATGGGGTTCCGCGGCCCTGAAGGCGCCGGCCTGAGTCGATCAGGCTGGATCACTCCAGGGTTCTGGCCCACGGAAGGCCCACATCTGGTGGTGCTGCGTCGTCTGCTTCCGGCTTCCGGCACCGGCTGCCGCAAAGGCATAGGTCAGTGCTTCTGCCTTTACTGCTTCCAGTGCCTCAGTCGGTCGCTCATTGCGCTCGCGGACGGTGAGACCCGCGGGAGCAGCGGAGGAGCAGGCCAGCCGGTCGGCGCGAAGGCCGGACAGACCGGTGCCCAGGACCGAGGTGCCGAGCATGCACGCGGAGACGATCGAGCGATCGTTCAGTTTCGCGGTGGAGCTGATGTTGGTGATGATCACTGGAATCGCCTCCTCTCGGCGTCTCGGGGGACCGGGGGTGAACCCAGTCCGTCGGATATGCAAGTACAGCACGGAATCAGGGCCTTCGAGAAGGCCGCCGTTCCCGTGTCTAAGAACCTATGGGGATTGCTGGGGCATGCGCAAACTATTTTTCCGACGAGTTCGGATCAGTCCTCCGTCGGCCCTCCGTCGGTCCACCGCGGGTCCCGCGTCGGCCCCCGTCACTCCTTGTCTTCGTCCCCGGTGACGTCGTGGCCTGCGCAGATGGCCAGGACGTCGGCTCCGTAGCGGTTGAGCTTGCGCACTCCGACCCCGGGGATCCGCGCGAGCTCGCCGTCCTCCTCGGGGACGGTCTCGGCGATCGCCATCAGCGTCTTGTCGGTGAAGACGCAGAACGCGGGCTGGCCGGCGCGCTGCGCCTGCACCGCCCGCCAGTCCCGCAGCCGTTCGTAGAGGCCCTCGTCCATGTCGGAGGGGCAGTCCTCGCAGCGCATCAGCTTCATCTCGCCGGCCTCGGTGAGGGTGCGCCCGCAGACCCGGCAGCGGGCCGGGGTGCGCTGGGTCCGGCGCGGCGCGGCGCGGCCGCCGACCGCGGCGGCCCCGGTGAAACCGCGCTCGATGCCTCCGGCCCCGCCGGCCCCGCCGCTGCCACCGCGGCCGCCGGAAGTGCCGGAACCGGGCCGCAGGCCGTCGAGGAAGCGGCTGGGACGGCGGCTCGCGCGGCCGCCGGGCGAGCGGGAGAGCGCCCAGGAGACATGGAGGCGCTCACGGGCCCGGGTGACGCCGACGTAGAGGAGGCGGCGCTCCTCCTCGATCTGTTCGTCGGTCTTGGCGTAGCTGATCGGCATCATGCCCTCGGCGACGCCGACCAGGAAGACGACGTCCCATTCAAGGCCCTTGGCCGAGTGCAGGGAGGCCAGCGTGACGCCCTGGACGGTCGGGGCGTGCTGGGCGTTCGCCCGTTCGTCGAGCTCGGCGACCAGGTCGGCGAGCGTCGCGCCGGGCTGGGCGGCGGTGAAGTCATGCGCGAGATTGACCAGCGCGGCCAGCGACTCCCAGCGCTCTCTGACGGCTCCGGAGCCGGCCGGCGGCTGCGAGGTCCAGCCCTCGCCGGAGAGGACGGCACGCACCTGCGAGGGCAGGTCGACGGTGTCTTCGAGGAGGGTGTCGTTGCCGCCGAAGCGGGCGGCGGCGCGCAGCGCGGCGATCGCCTTGCGCACCTCGGGTCGGTCGAAGAAGCGCTCAGCGCCGCGCAGTTGGTAGGGGATGCCGAGGTCGGCGAGGGCCTGTTCGTAGGTCTCCGACTGCGCGTTGGTGCGGAACAGGATGGCGATCTCCGCGGCCGGGACGCCCGCGCCGAGGAGCTCGCGGATGCGGCGGGCCGCGCCTTCGGCCTCGGCGGGCTCGTCGGTGTAGTCGGCGTAGCCGGGCTCGGGCCCGGGGGCGCGCTGGGAGACCAGCTCCAGGCGGTGGTCGGCGGCGCGGCCGCGGGCCTGGGAGAGCAGGCCGTTGGCGAGGTGGACGACCTGGGGGGTGGAGCGGTAGTCGCGGACCAGCTTGACGACCGTGGCGCCGGGGTGGCGGGTGCGGAAGTCGAGGAGGTGGTCGGGGGTGGCTCCGGTGAAGGAGTAGATCGTCTGGCTGGCGTCCCCGACCACGCACAGGTCGTCCCGGTCGCCGAGCCACAGTTCGAGCAGGCGCTGCTGGAGGGGGCTGACGTCCTGGTACTCGTCGACCACGAAGTGCTGGTACTGGGCGCGGACCTGCTCGGCGATGTCGTGCCGGTCCTGCAGCACGGCGACGGTCAGCAGCAGGACGTCCTCGAAGTCGATGACGGCGCGCTCCCGCTTGAGGTCCTCGTAGGCGGCGTAGAGCTGGGCGATCTCGGCGGGGGCGCGGGGGATCTCGCGGCCCGCCTTGGCGGCCGCCAGGGCGTAGTCGGCGGGGACGGTCTGGGTGACCTTGGACCACTCGATCTCCGCGATGGCGTCCCGCAGCTCGCCCCGGTCGAGACGGAGGCGGCAGGCGGCGGCCGCGTCGGAGACGAGCTGGAACTTGCGGTCGACGAGCCGGGGCAGCGAGCCACCGATCGCTTTCGGCCAGAAGTACTGGAGCTGCCGCAGGGCCGCGGAGTGGAAGGTGCGGGCCTGCACTCCCTGGGCGCCGAGCTGGCGCAGTCGGCCCCGCATCTCTCCGGCGGCGCGGTTGGTGAAGGTGACGGCGAGCACGCTGGAGGGGTGCAGGATGCCGGCGCGCACACCGTAGGCGATGCGATGGGTGATCGCCCGGGTCTTGCCGGTACCGGCTCCTGCCAGCACACACACCGGACCGCGCAGGGAGGTGGCCACCTCGCGCTGCTCGGGGTCGAGCCCGTCGAGCACCGCGTCGGCCGAGTCCGGTGCCTGCGGGAACAGGGGGGAGTGCGTTGCTGCTGTCACACGGCCATGCTGCCAGGTCGGCGGAGACGGGCGGGACGGTTGTCCACAGGCGGGCCCTCGCAGTCGTACTAATGCGGCGGACGTCACCTCCGGCCGGTCGCGCCTCGGGGGCGTCCCGGGAATGGTGGCCCTTTCAAGTACGTTCTCCCTCTGCGACCACCCGACCGCTTGACCCCCGGACCCGCCGAAGGAGCACAAAGGACATGCTGGGCACTGTGACGATGTACAGCACCACGTGGTGCGGCTACTGCCAGCGGCTGAAGAAGCAAATGGACCGCGAGGGCATCGCGTACACCGAGATCAACATCGAGCAGGACCCGGACTCCGCGGCGTTCGTCGAGAAGGCGAATGGCGGAAACCAGACGGTGCCGACCGTGCTGTTCCCGGACGGCTCGACGCTGACGAACCCGTCGCTGGCCCAGGTGAAGCAGAAGGTCGGCGCGTAAGGCGCACCTGGAGAGGGCGGCCCCGAGTTACGGGGCCGCCCTTTTGCCTGCCTTGTCTGCTGTCTGTCTTGTCTGCTGTCTGTCTTGTCTGCGCCGGGTCGGGTCTGCGGGCGCCGGTCAGATGAAGGTGCGGGTCGGCAGCGGCTTGCCGTACCAGAGCTCGATCAGCCGGGCCGCGATGGAGATGCCGTAGGGCGGCAGCACATCGCCGGACTCGAAGGCGGCGCCGAGTTCGTCGCGGGAGAACCAGCGGGCCTCGTGGATCTCGTCGCCGTCGACGTCGATGTCGGTGGAGGTCGCGCGGGCCATGAAGCCCAGCATCAGGCTGGACGGGAACGGCCAGGGCTGGCTGGCGATGTACTCGACCTGGCCGACGGTGATGCCGGCCTCCTCGAAGACCTCGCGGCGCACCGACTGCTCGATGGACTCACCGGGCTCCACGAAGCCGGCGAGGGTGGAGAAGCGCCCCTCGGGCCAGTGGACCTGGCGGCCCAGGAGGATGCGGTCCTCGTCGTCGGTGACGGCCATGATCACCGCGGGGTCGGTGCGCGGGTAGTGCTCGGCGCCGCAGGCGGGGCAGCGGCGGATGTGGCCGGCCGCCGCGATGACCGTGCGCTCGCCGCAGCGGGAGCAGAAGCGGTGGGTGCGCTGCCAGTTCTCCAAACCGACCGCGTGCACCATCAGGCCCACGTCCCGGGGTGACAGCAGCAGGCCCGCCTCGCGCAGGCCGGCCGGGCGCGCGGACTGGTCGATCCGGCCGGGCAGCGTGTCCTTCTGGAGGGCGAAGTAGCTGACGCCGTCTTCGTCGTTCCCCAGGAAGTAGCGGTGCGCCTCGGTGAGCGGGGCCTCGAAGGACGGCGTCATGACGAGTTCGGTGTGGCCGTCGGACGTCTCGTCGATGAGGACCTGGCCGCCGGAGACGACGAAGCAACGCGTCGTCGGGTGGCTCCACGCCGCGGCGAGCCAGGCCTCGTCGAGCCGGTGGTGGGCGGCCCGGTCGAGGCCGCTCGGTGCGGTCAGTGAGATGGGTCGATCGGCGTTCTGGTCGGTCCAGGTGGTCACGGGTACTTCCAACTCCCCCGGTGGAACGGTTGTTTCGGCGGGTGGTTCAGCGGGACGTACGGCTGAGGACGACCGGTTCGGGTGGGGTGTCGCGGTGCGGGGCGGTCCGTCCAGTGTGCCCCGCGCGCGCGTGCCCTCCGGACCGAGCGGAGGTGTCAGGGCGCATGACGCCAGTTCTCGGCGAGGTCGCCCCAGAGGTATGCGGTGGTCTCGACGCCCTTGAGCAGGAGATCCAGCTCGACCTTCTCGTTCGGGGCGTGCCAGCCGTCCGACGGGACGGAGATGCCGAGGAAGAGCACCGGGGCGCCGAGCACTTCCTGCAGGTCGGCAGCGGGTCCCGAGCCGCCCTCGCGGGTGAAGCGGACGGGCCCTTCGAAGGCCCGTTCCATGGCGCGGACCACGGACTGCAGGGCGGGGTGGTCCAGCGGGGTCAGGCACGGGCGCGTGGCCGGGCTGAAGGTGATCTCGTGCCGGATCCCGGCGGGCAGCTGCCCGGCGGCCCAGGCGCGGACGGCCTTCTCGACGTGCTCGGGGTCCTGGCCGGCGACGAGCCGGAACGACAGCTTCACGAACGCCGAGGACGGGACGATCGTCTTGCTGCCGGGGCCCTGGTAGCCGCCGCCGATGCCGTTGACCTCGGCGGTGGGGCGGGCCCAGATGCGCTCCAGGGTGGTGTGTCCGGCCTCGCCGTGGGTGGCGTGGGACCTGGCGGTGCGCAGCCACCGGTCCTCGTCGAAGGGCAGCTCGGCGAAGAGCTCGCGCTCGCGGTCGGTGAGCTCGACGATGCCGTCGTAGAAGCCGGGCACGGCCACGCGTGCGTGCTCGTCGTGCAGGGCCGCCACCAGGCGGGCGGCCGCGGTGGCCGGGTTGGGCACCGCGCCGCCGAAGGAGCCCGAGTGGATGTCCTGGTCGGGGCCGAAGAGCCGGATCTCGCACTCGGCGAGCCCGCGCATGCCGGTGCACACCGTGGGGGTGTCCTCGGACCACATGCCGGTGTCGGAGACGATCACGGCGTCCGCGGCGAGCCGCCCGCTCCGCTCCTCGACCAGGGCGCGGAAGTTCGGCGAGCTGGACTCCTCCTCGCCCTCGATCAGCAGCTTGAGATGGACGGCCGGGGCGGGGCGGCCGGTGGCCGCGAGGTGGGCGCGGACGCCCAGGGTGTGGAAGAAGACCTGGCCCTTGTCGTCGGCCGCTCCGCGCGCGTGGAGGCGGTTTCCGTGGACGACGGGCTCGAAGGGGTCGGTGTCCCAGCCGTCCTCACGGACGGCGGGCTGCACGTCGTGGTGGCCGTAGACCAGGACGGTGGGCGCCTCGGGATCGTCGGAGGGCCACTCGGCATAGACGGCCGGTGCGCCGGGGGTGTGCCAGACCTCGGCGGTCGGGAAACCCGTCTCCTTGAGCTTGGCGGCGAGCCAGTCCGCGCTGCGCCGGACGTCGGGGGCGTGGTCGGGCTGCGCCGACACCGACGGGATGCGCAGCCACTCGCAGAGGTCGTCGAGAAAGGCGGCGCGGTGCTGCTCGATGTACGTGCGGACGGCGCTGACGGCACTGTCAACGGGATGGCTCATGGTCACGAGCCTATCGGCCCGCACCGACATCCTGGCCGGGCCCTTGCGCAGGGTTTACTTGCGCGGCCGGTCCGTCGCGGTCGCCGTCGGCGCCGTCTTCCCCGGTCAACAGGCGCTCCAGCGCGGCACGATCGGGCAGACCATCCGGTCGTACGACGTCGCCGGTGCGGACGTAGAGGAACGCCGCTGTGACGGATTCCACGGGCACCCCCTGCTGCTCGGCCCAGGCGAGCCGGTACAGGGCGAGCTGGAGGGGGTCGGCGGTGCGGGCGCGGTGGGTCTTCCAGTCGACGATGTCGTAGGTCGCCGAGGCTCCGTCGCCCTCCTTGTAGACGGCGTCGATACGGCCCCGTACGACGCGCCCGGCGAGGGCGAGCTGGAACGGGGCCTCGACGCGGTGGGGCGTGCGGTGGGCGTACTCGGTGCGCTCGAAGGCGTCCTTGAGGGCTTCCAGATCGCGTTCGTCGGCGATCTCGACGTCGTCGTCCCCGGGCAGCTCGTCCGGTCCCAGCAAGGGGAGGGTCAATTCCTCGAAGCGGGCCTCCACCCATGCGTGGAACCGGGTGCCCCGGCGCGCGGCCGGTTGCGGGGGGCGCGGCATGGGGCGCGCGAGTTCCTGTGCGAGACCGTCCGGGTCCTCGGCCAGCCTCATCACCTGCGAGGCGGTCAGGGTCGTCGGCAGGGGGACCTCCGTGACGCTCCGGCGGGCGCGCAGGAGCTCTCCGGCGAGTGCGTCAAGGTCGCGGTCCCAGGAGGCGACCGCGCGGGCTTCCTCGGGGGTGAGGCGGCTCCCGCGCGGGCGCGTGACGGGAACCTCGGGTGCCGTGCCTTGGTGGGGCACGGCGGGGCGGGCTTCGAGGGGGGCGTCGTCGAGGGGCGCGTCGTGTAGAGGCGCGTCGTCGAGGGGTGCTTCGTCGAACGGGTCGGGCTCGAAGGGGTCGGCTTCGTCGTAGGGCGGCTCGTCCTGGTCCTCGTCGGGCGGTGGCGGCCAGTCCGGGTCGTCGTAGGTGTCCGGGTCGTGGGTGGCGTCGGGGCGGCCGTCCTCGTGCGAGGCGAGGGCCTCCAGGTGGGCGAGGACCGTCTCGGCGGCGGCACGGCGGCGGGTCAGGGCGTCGTCGTCCAGCGGGAGCGGCCAGAGCTGGTCGACCGTCGCCCGGTGCAGGGCGGGGTTCTCCTCGTCCTGCGCCGGTTCGTCCGCCCAGGCTTCGATCTCGCCATGCCCGGCCGCGCAGTGGTCGTGGAGGGCGTGCAGGAAGTCGGACGGGCCGCGGGGCTTCTTCTGGGTGGGGCCCCACCAGTGGCCGGAGCCGAGAAGGAGGGATCGGGGGCGGGTGAAGGTGACGTAGCCGAGACGGAGTTCCTCGGTGTGCTGGTGGTCCTTCATGGCCTCGTGGAAGGCCTTCATGCCCCGCGCGTCCCAGGAGCCGAGGTCGGGGAGCGTGTCGGCGTCGCCGCGCAGTGCGTGCGGCAGCACCTTGGCCTGCGCGGTCCACTTCTCGCGGCCCTGACCGCTGGGGAAGGTCCCGGTGACCAGGCCGGGGACCACGACGACGTCCCACTCCAGGCCCTTGGACTTGTGCGCGGTGAGCACCTTGACGGTGTTCTCGCCGCCGGGGAGGGCGTTGTCGAGGCCCTTCTCGTACTGGGCGGCGGTGCGCAGGAAGCCGAGGAAGGCCAGCAGGCTCGCCTCGCTCTCGTGGGCGGCGAAGGACGCGGCGACGTCGAGGAAGTTCGACAGGGTCTCGCGGCGGCGGGCGGCCAGGGCGTGCGGGGACGCCGACAGCTCGACCTCCAGTCCGGTGACGGCGAGGACGCGGTGCAGGACGTCCATCAGCGGGTCGGCCAGGGAGCGGCGCAGGTCGCGCAGTTCGGTGGCGAGCCGTGCGAACCGCACGCGCGCGTCCGGCGAGAAGGGCAGCCCGTCGTCGCCCGTGGTGCGGCCATCGGCGTAGAGAGGCGTCTCCAGGAAGGTGTCGAGGGCGTCGGCGAGCGAGATCACCTCGGACGGGTCGACCCCCTCGACGGCCTCGGCGAGGCGGCGGTCCGGGTCCTCGTCGCCGCCCCCGCGCGCGTGGCCGACGAGCAGCCGGGCCCGGCGGCCGAGAAGGGCGAGGTCGCGGGGGCCGATGCGCCAGCGCGGGCCGGTGAGCAGCCGGACCAGGGAGGCGTTGGCGCCGGGGTCCTGGAGGACCTCGCAGACGGCGACGAGGTCGGCGACCTCGGGCAGGTGCAGCAGCCCGGACAGGCCCACCACCTCGACGGGGATGTCCCGGGCGACGAGCGCGCCCTGGATCTCCGCGAAGTCGCCGGCCGTGCGGCACAGGACGGCGATCTCGCCGGGCGCCGTGCCGGTGCGCACAAGGTGGGCGACGGAGTCGGCGATCCAGTCCATCTCGTCCGCGTGGGTGGCCAGAAGGGCGCAGCGGACCAGTCCGTCGCGTTCGGCGCCGGGGGCCGGCCGGAGGGCCTCCACGCCCGCGTGCATGGCGCGCAGGGGCTCGGCGAGGCCGTTGGCGAGGTCCAGGAGGCGGCCTCCGCTGCGCCGGTTCTCGCTGAGGGACTGGCGCCGCGCCCTGCTTCCGTCGGTGTGCGCGAAGTGCTCGGGGAAGTCGTCGAGGTTGGCGACGGACGCGCCGCGCCAGCCGTAGATGGCCTGGCAGGGGTCGCCGACGGCGGTCACGGGGTGGCCGGTGCCGCCGCCGAACAGGCCGGCCAGGAGGATGCGCTGGGCCACCGACGTGTCCTGGTACTCGTCGAGCAGGACCACGCGGAACTCGTCACGCAGGATCGGGCCCACCTCGGGGACCTGGGCGAGCTGCGCCGCCAGGGCGATCTGGTCGCCGAAGTCCAGCAGGTCGCGCTCGCGCTTGGCGGCCCGGTAGCGCAGCACCAGGTCGGTCAGTTCGCGCCGGGCGGCGGCCGTCTCGGGCACCTTGCGCAGGTCGGCGTTGGTGAGTCTGGCGCCCTCCAGGGTGTGCAGCAGTCCGGCGTCCCACGTGCGCAGTTCCTCGGGGCGGACGAGGTGTTCGGCGAGTTCGGCGTCGAGTGCGAGGAGGTCGCTGATCAGGTCGGCGAAGGAGCGGGTGAGCGACGGGTAGGGGCCGGGGGCCTCGCGCAGCACGCGCGCGGCGAGCTGGTAGCGGGTGGCGTCGGCGAGCAGCCGGGCCGTCGGCTCCAGGCCGATGCGCAGGCCGTGGTCGGTCAGGAGGCGGCCCGCGAAGGCGTGGTAGGTGGAGATCACCGGCTCGCCCGGCGGGCGGTCGGGGTCGATGAGGTCGGGGTCGGTGACGCCCGCCCTGATCAGTGCCTTGCGGACGCGTTCGGCGAGTTCACCGGCGGCCTTGTTGGTGAAGGTCAGGCCGAGGACCTGTTCGGGGGCGACCTGGCCGGTGCCGACCAGCCACACCACGCGCGCGGCCATCACCGTCGTCTTGCCCGACCCGGCTCCGGCCACGATCACCTGCGGGGCGGGCGGCGCGATGATGCAGGCCGTCTGCTCCGGGGTGAAGGGGATCCCGAGGAGCTCCTTGAGCTGCTCGGGATCGCTGATACGGGCGGGCATGCTGAGAGGCTAACGGCGGGCACTGACAATCGAGGACACACCGCTCACTCCACCACGTGCCGCCCCTCGGGCTGGGAGCTGCAGGACGCCTTGAAGGCGCAGTGCTTGCAGTGGTCGCCGGCGGTCGGGGTGAACCGCTCGTCGAGGACCTTGCCCGCTGCGGTGGCGAGCAGCTCGCCGACCCACTCCCCCTCCAGCGCCTGTTGCGCCTGAATCTTGGGCAGGGTCTCGCCGCCGTCCCGCTGGGCGGCCCCCTGACGGAGTTGGACGAGCTCGGCGCCACCGGGTTGCGGCCGCACGCCGTCGAAGGCATCGTCGACGGCGCCCTCGCGGACGGCCAGCTGATAGACGGCGAGCTGCGGATGGCGGGCCAGTTCGGCCCCCGACACCTTGCCCTTGCCCGTCTTGAAGTCGACGACGTAGGCGCGGCCGTCGCCGTCCGCCTCGACGCGGTCCATCTGGCCGCGCACGCGCACCTCGTAGTCGCCCGCTTCGAGGGTGACGTCGAAGTCGTGCTCGCTGGCAACGGGCGTGCGACCCGCGCGGTCCATGACATGCCACTGCAGGAAGCGTTCGAGCGCCACGCGTGCGTGTGCTTTCTCCTGCGTGGACTTCCAGGGCGCGTCGAAGGCGAGCGCGTTCCACACGGAGTCGAGGCGTTCCATGAGGACGTCGAGGTCGGCCGGGGTGTGCCCGGAGGCGACCTCGTCGGCGAGGACGTGCACGACGTTGCCGAAGCCCTGGGCGGCGGTGGCGGGGGCGTCGGCCTTCACCTCGCGCCCCAGGAACCACTGCAGGGCGCAGGTGTTGGCGAGCTGGTCCAGGGCGCTGCCGGAGAGCACGACGGGCTGGTCGCGGTCGCGCAGCGGCACCTTGCTCTCGGTCGGCTCGAACATGCCCCACCAGCGGTACGGGTGGGCGGACGGCACCAGGGGCCGGCCGTCCTCGTCGGCGAGCGCGGCCAGCCGGGCGAGGCGGTGGGCGGCGGCCTCCCTGAGGGCGGCGGAGACGCGCGGGTCGACCGTCGTGGCGCGCAGTTCGGCGACCAGTGCGGCGACCGACAGGGGGCGGCGCGGGCGTCCCGTGACGTCCTTGGGTTCGACGCCGAGCTCGGTCAGGAAACGGGAGGGCTGGTCGCCGTCGTCGGCGGGCGCCTTGACGGCCGTGACGACGAGACGCTCGCGCGCGCGGGTGGCTCCCACGTAGAAGAGGCGGCGCTCCTCGGCGAGCAGCGCCCCCGGGGTGAGCGGCTCGGCGAGTCCGTCGCGGCCGATGCGGTCGGCCTCCAGGAGGGAGCCGCGGCGGCGCAGGTCCGGCCACAGACCCTCCTGGACGCCGGGCATGACGACCAGGCCCCATTCCAGGCCCTTCGCGCGGTGGGCGGTCATCAGGCGCACGGCGTCGGGGCGCAGGGCGCGCCCGGTGAGGGTGTCGGCGGCGATGTCCTCGGCCTCGATCTCGGCCAGGAAGTTCAGGGCGCCCCGGCCGCCGGTGCGCTCCTCCGCGCGCGCGGCGGTGGCGAACAGCGCGCACACGGCGTCCAGGTCCCGGTCGGCGTTGCGGCCGGCCGCGCCGCCGCGCCGGGCGGCCCGCTCCAGGCGCGCGGGCCAGGGCGTACCGTCCCAGAGGTCCCACAGCGCCTCCTCGGCCGTGCCGCCGCCCGCGAGACGCGCGCGGGCCGTCGCCAGCAGCGCGCCGAGGCGCTGGGCGCCGCGCGCGTACGTCGGGTCATGGGTGACCAGCCGCTCCGGTTCGGCCAGGGCGCGCGTGAGCAGCTCGTCGGAGGGCGGCGGCAGCGCGTTGCCCGCGGCGCGCTCCTCCTCGCGCAGCGCGCGTCCGAGGCGGCGCAGGTCGGCGGCGTCCATGCCGGCGAGGGGGGAGACGAGGAGGGCGAGGGCGGTTTCGGTGTCGAGCCAGCAGGCGTCCGCGCCCTCGGCGTCCTGATCCGCCGTCGGCGGCGGCGCGGCTTCCGCCGTCGCGACCGCGCGCAGGGCCGACAGCAGCGGCGCCACCGCCGGTTCGTGGCGCAGGGGGAGGTCGTCGCCGTCGATGTCGAGGGGGACGCCGGCGGCGGTGAGGGCGCGGCGGACCGTCGGGATGGTGCGGGAGCCGGCGCGGACCAGGACGGCCATCTCGCTCCAGGGCACGCCGTCCTCCAGGTGGGCGCGGCGCAGGATGTCGGCGACGTTGTCCAGCTCGGTGCCTGCGGTCGGGTACGTGTAGACCTCGACCCGGCCGCCGGCGCGTGCGGCGGCCAGTTCGCGGTGGGCGCGGACCTTCTCGGCCGGCAGGCGGGTCAGCGGCATCCGCTGGGTGACCAGCCGGGTGGCGGCCAGGAGGGCCGCTCCGGAGCGGCGGGAGGTGCGCAGGACCTCGACGGGGGCCGGGCGGCCGTCGGGGCGGGGGAAGGCCCCGGGGAAGTCCAGGATGCCGTTCACGTCGGCGCCCCGGAAGGTGTAGATCGACTGGTCGGGGTCGCCGAAGGCGACGAGGGTGCGGCCGCCGCCGGCGAGGGCGTGCAGCAGCCGCACCTGGGCCGGATCGGTGTCCTGGTACTCGTCGACGAACACGGCGTCGTACTGCGCGGCGAGCCGCTGGGCGACCTCGGGGCGGTGGGCGAGGAGCACCGCGCGGTGGACGAGTTCCGCGTAGTCGATCACGCCGTGCAGGTCGAGCACGTCGAGGTACTCGGCGAGGAAGGCGGCCGCGGCGCGCCAGTCGGGGCGGCCGATGCGGTGCGCGAAGGCGTCCAGGGACGCGGGGTCGAGGCCCAGTTCGCGGCTGCGGGCAAGCACCGCGCGGACCTCGTCGGCGAACCCGCGCGTGGTGAGACAGGCGCGCAGTTCGTCGGGCCAGCGCACGTGCGCGAGGCCGAGCCGTTGCAGGTCGAGCTGACCGGCGAGCAGCTCGCGGACGGCGACGTCCTGTTCGGGGCCGGACAGCAGCCGCAGGGGCTCCACAAACAGGTCGGCGTCCTGGTGGGCGCGGACGAGGGCGTAGCAGTACGAGTGGAAGGTGGTGGCCTGGGGCGCGCGGGCGGCGCCCATGCGCTGCGCCATCCGGTCCCGCAGCTCGACGGCCGCCTTGCGGCTGAACGTGAGCACCAGGATGCGCGCGGGGTCGCCCCCGCGGGCGATCCGGGCCGCGACGGACTCGACGAGCGTGGTGGTCTTTCCGGTGCCCGGGCCCGCGAGGACGAGCAGCGGGCCGGCGCCGTGGTCAACCACGGACCGCTGCGCGGCGTCCAGACGAGGGGGATCCGGCCGGGCCGGCGGGGTACGGACCAGTCGGTAAGCGCCACGGTTCCCCTGTCGCCCCTGGGGGTGCGACAGGCGCCTGGTGGAGGAAGAGGAGCTCACGTGGTTCGCCGGTCCTGGTGGGTGTGCTGGTTGAGGGAGCACCGCTTCGGGAGAGCGGTGGCCGCGGGATGAGCGGGACGCGTGCGGCCGACGCTACGCCGACGGGCGGTCCGGAAGGGTTGCTTCCGGTTCCTCCTCCGACGCATTCGAGCATCGAACGTACGCCATGGCGCCGACGTGCCCGGTCTGCGCCCGTTCCCCCGAACGAGCAGCAAGATCCCCCCGAAACCGCCCGATGGCGAAAGCTGTCAGATGTGACCTCAGGTGTGACCTTCCGCGCTTTCGCCGCCGTCCCACCTCGCCCGCTTCACGTCCAGGCGGGGCACATGGCCCTCGGCGGACCTGCTCGCCTGCTTCAGAGGCGTGCCCTCGGCCCGGTAACGGTCGAGTGCGCGCAGCTCGTGGCCCGGGAGCAGCACCCCGTCCGCGCGCACCACACGCCACCACGGGACGGCGCCCCCGTAGAGAGCCATCACCCGGCCGACCTGTCTGGGCCCGCCCTCCTCCAGCCACTCCGCGACGTCCCCGTACGTCATGACGCGCCCGGGCGGGATCAGCTCCGCGACCCCGAGGACCCGCTCGGCGTACTCCGGCAGCGCCTCGGCGTACTCCGGGCGGGCGTCTTCGTACTCCGGTCGGGCGTCGTCCGGAAGGCTCTGCTCGCTCATCCGCACCATCCTGCCGCACCGCACCGACAATGCGACGGGTCCACGACCCTGTGTGACCCTCGCTCCCGGGCGGTGCTTCAGGCAGACTGTGCGCCCCCGCATTTGCACCCTGATGCCCCCGTGTGTCGGTGGGGCATGCCACCATCGTGCGGGCGGTGACCGGTGATACGAGATCAAGAAGAGACGATGAAGCAGCAGGGCGTGCATCCTGAGGACGCGGAAGGCACCTCTGACGCTGCGTCGCGCCCCGACACCGCCGAGGAGCCACAGGAAGAGGCGCGCATCGACGAGGTCGAGGGCGACGAACCACTGCTCCCCGCGCGCGTGCACCGCCCCTCCGACCTCATGCGGCTGCTGGTCGGGGTGCTCGCCGTCGTCCTGCTCCTGGGCATCGCCGCATTCGCACACGGGACGACCTCGGGCCTCGAACAGGACATCAACAAGGGCACCGGACAGGCCCCCGATCTCCTCATCAAGATCGCGGGGCTGGCGTCCAGCATCGCGATCCTGCTGGTGCCGGTCGCGTTCGCCATCGAGCGGCTGATCAAGCGGGACGGACTGCGCATCGCCGACGGCGTGCTCGCGGCGGTCCTCGCCCACGGTGTGACCCTCGCCACCGACCTATGGGTCGCCAAGGCCGCGCCGGGCTCGATCCAGGAGGCGCTCACCCAGCCCTCCCCCGGCGACATCCACGCCCTCACCGATCCGGTGCACGGCTACCTGGCACCCGTCATCGCGTACATGACGGCCGTCGGCATGTCCCGACGGCCGCGCTGGCGCTCGGTGCTGTGGATCGTGCTGCTCCTGGACGCCTTCTCGATGCTCGTCACCGGCTACACGACGCCGTTCTCGATCATCCTCACCGTCCTGATCGGCTGGACGGTGGCGTACGGCACGCTCTACGCGGTCGGCTCGCCGAACGTGCGTCCCACGGGACGGACCCTGATGGCGGGCCTGCGGCACGTCGGGTTCCACCCGGTGAGCGCGGCCCGCGAGGAGGGGGCGGACGCGACGGAGAGCGACCGGGGCAGACGCTACTTCGTCACCTTGGAGGACGGTCCGCCGCTGGACGTCACGGTCGTCGACCGGGAGCAGCAGGCCCAGGGGTTCTTCTACCGCGCGTGGCGCAATCTGACCCTGCGCGGCTTCGCCACCCGCAGCAGCCTGCAGTCGCTGCGCCAGGCGCTGGAGCAGGAGGCGCTGCTCGCCTACGCGGCCATCGCGGCCGGCGCCAACGCGCCCAAGCTGATCGCGACCTCCGAACTCGGTCCCGACGCGGTGATGCTCGTCTACGAGCACACCGGTGGCCGCACCCTCGACTCGCTCGCCGACGACGAGATCACCGACGAGCTGCTGCGCAACACCTGGCATCAGGTGCAGGCGCTGCAGTCGCGGCGCATCGCGCACCGTCGGCTCTCGGGTGACGCGATTCTGGTGGATCGTTCCGGCACGGTGATCCTCACCGACCTGCGCGGCGGCGAGATCGCGGCCGGCGACCTGCTGCTGCGCATGGACGTCGCCCAGCTGGTGACGACGCTCGGCCTGCTGGTGGGCGCCGAACGCGCGGTGGCCTCCGCGCTGGACGTGCTGGGACCGGACACGGTCGCGGACTGTCTGCCGATGCTCCAGCCCATCGCGCTGACCCGCTCCACGCGCGCGACGCTGCGCCGGCTGGCACGCGAGCGTGCCCAGCGCGAACGCGAGGCGGTCCTGGAGGCCTCCCGGCAGGCCAAGCAGGCCCGGCTGGAGTCGACCGGGAACGACACGGAGACCGTCGCCCTGGAGAAGCCCGACAAGAAGACCGTGCGGGCGGAGGCACGGGCCGAGAAGCGGGCCATCGACGACGCGCTGGAGGAGGCGCGCGAGGACGATCTGCTGACGCAGATCCGGCACGAGGTGCTGCTGATCCGGCCCCAGGCGCCGGTCGAGCCCGCCCGGCTGGAGCGGGTGCGGCCGCGCACCCTGATGAGCTTGATCGCCGGCGCCATCGGCGCGTACTTCCTGCTGACGCAGCTCACCCACATCGAGTTCGGTCCGCTCGTCGCCAACGCCGAGTGGGGCTGGGTCGCCGCAGCCGTCGTGTTCTCGGCGTTGAGCTACGTCGCCGCGGCGATGAGCCTGCTGGGGTTCGTGCCGGAGCGGGTGCCGTTCCCGCGGACCGTGGCCGCGCAGGTCGCCGGGTCCTTCGTGAAGATCGTGGCCCCGGCCGCGGTCGGCGGGGTCGCCCTCAACACGCGCTTCCTGCAGCGGGCGGGGGTGCGGCCCGGCCTCGCGGTGGCCAGCGTCGGCGCCTCGCAACTGTTCGGGCTCGGCTGCCACATCGTGATGCTGCTGTCGTTCGGCTATCTGACCGGCACCGAGAAGACGCCGTCGCTGTCGCCGTCCCGCACGGTCATCGCCGGTCTGCTCACGGTCGCGGTGCTCGTGCTCGTGGTGACCTCGGTGCCGTTCCTGCGCAAATTCGTCGTCACGCGCGTGCGATCGCTGTTCGCGGGCGTCGTGCCGCGCATGCTGGACGTGCTCCAGCGGCCGCAGAAGCTGGTCACCGGCATCGGCGGCATGCTCCTGCTCACCGCCTGCTTCGTGATGTGCCTGGACGCCTCCATCCGCGCCTTCGGCGACGAGACGACCTCGCTGAGCATCGCCAGCGTCGCCGTGGTCTTCCTCGCCGGCAACGCGCTCGGCTCCGCCGCCCCGACCCCGGGCGGAGTCGGGGCCGTCGAGGCGACCCTGACGGTCGGTCTGATCGCGGTGGGGCTGCCCAAGGAGGTCGCCGCTCCCGCGGTGCTGCTCTTCCGGCTGCTGACGCTGTGGCTGCCGGTGCTGCCGGGCTGGCTGGCCTTCAACCATCTGAGCCGCAAGGGCGCGCTGTAGGAGGGCGCACGCCCGTACCTCGTACGGCCCGCGCCCCGCGCGCGTGCCCGCACGCGACCGCAGGATGGGATCATGCCGAACCCCTCCCGCCTGCGCACCGCCGCCGTGACCGTCACCGCCCTGCTGCTGTCCTCCCTGGTGACGAGTTGCGGAGACGACGCGCAGGACGAGGATCTGACGGCGCAGCAGCTCCGCTGGAAGGACTGCCCGGCCCCGTCCCAGGCCGAGGGCGGCGGCAGCGCCCCGTCCCCGCTGCCGGACGGCGACCAGTGGCAGTGCGCCACGATGAAGGCGCCCCTGAACTGGGACGACCCCGAGGGCGACACGATCGGCATCGCGTTGATCCGGGCCCGGACCAGCGGCGACGAGAGCAGCCGGATCGGGTCGCTGGTCTTCAACTTCGGCGGCCCCGGCGGCTCGGGCGTCTCCACCCTGCCCGCCTTCGGCGAGGAGTACGCGGCGCTGCGCACCCGCTACGACCTGGTGAGCTTCGACCCGCGCGGAGTGGGCCGCAGCGCGGGCGTGCGGTGCGAGAACGACCAGCAGCTCGACGCGTACTTCCAGCAGGACGCCACGCCCGACGACGCCGGCGAGCGCACCGCCCTGCTCGACAACACCAAGGAGTTCAACGCGGCCTGCGAGAAGAACTCCGGGAAGGTGCTGCCGCATGTGCGGACCACCGACGCGGCCCGCGACATGGACCTGATGCGCCAGGTCCTCGGCGACGACAGGCTGTACTACTTCGGCATCTCCTACGGCACCGAACTGGGCGGCGTGTACGCCCACTTGTTCCCGAAGAACGTGGGGCGGGCCGTCTTCGACGCGGTCGTCGACCCGACGCAGACGTCCGAGCAGGGCTCGCTCGCGCAGGCCAGGGGCTTCCAGCTCGCGCTCGACAACTTCGCCGAGGACTGCACGTCCAAGACCGAGGACTGCCCCGTCGGAGACACCGCACAGGACGTGAAGGACCGGATCGCCCGGCTCCTGACCGACCTCGACGGCGAGCCGATCCCGGGCATCTTCCCGCGTGTGCTGACCCAGAGCGCCGCCACCAACGGCATCGCGCAGGCCCTGTACTCGCAGGACTTCTGGGAGTACCTCACCGAGGGCCTGGAGCAGGCCTACGACGGGGACGGCAAGATTCTGATGCTGCTGTCCGACCTGATGAACGGCCGCAGTGCGAACGGCGAGTACAGCAACATCGCGGCCGCGAACGTCTCCGTCAACTGCTCCGACGACAAGGCACGTCACTCCACCGCCTACGTGGCGCAGAAGCTGCCCGAGTTCCGGGCCGCCTCCAGCCTGTTCGGGGACTTCCTGGCCTGGGGCATGGTCGGTTGCACCGACTGGGCCGTGCCGGGCGCCGCCGACCATCCGGACGTGAGCGCGCCCGGGTCGGCGCCGATCCTGGTCGTCGGCAACACCGGCGACCCGGCCACCCCGTACGAGGGGGCGCGGAAGATGGTGGCGGCGCTGGGCCGCGGAGTCGGGGTCGAGCTGACGTACCGGGGGCAGGGGCACGGTGCGTACGGCAGCGGGAACCAGTGCGTGCAGACGGCGGTGAACGGCTATCTGCTCCGCGGCGACGTGCCCGCCGCCGGGACCGTCTGCTCCTGACACCCATCCCCAATTCCCGGAAAACCCGCAGGTCAAAAGGTTATCCACAGGCCCCGACGGTCGAGTCGTCAGCCGCCTAATATGGCCTGACAGCCGTTCGCCGCCGAACGCGGACGGCCTGCGAGGGGGGAAGTGCACATGGTGCGATTCGTACGGTGGACGGCGCTGGGGGCCGCCGCCGCGCTGTTGGTGACAGGCTGCGGCGGCGGGTCGGACGACGGCGCGGACGGCAAGGGCGCCTCGGCCGACGCACGACCCTCGACCGGCTCCTCCGGAGCGACGGGCACGACGACGGCCCTGCCCGCCTCGCTGACCGGGCAGAAGCTCGACTGGGGCCGCTGCAAGGGCACTTCGGACTCCGCGGCGCCGGGCGGCGACTGGCAGTGCGCGACGCTGAAGGTGCCGCTGGACTGGTCGAAGCCGGACGGCAACACGATCGGGCTCGCCCTGGTGCGCACCGAGTCCAGCGCCGAGGGAAGCGAGCGGGCGGGCTCGCTGCTGTTCAACTTCGGCGGCCCCGGCGGGTCGGGCGTCTCCACGCTCCCCGCGTTCGGCTCGACGTTCTCCTCGCTGCGCAAGAGCTACGACCTGGTGAGCTGGGATCCGCGCGGGGTCGGCGGCAGCGAGGGCGTGCGCTGCCGCAGCGACAAAGCGATCCAGGCCGCCGAGTCCCTCGACTCCACCCCTGACACCCCGGCGGAGGAGCAGGCGTACCTCCAGGACGCCACCGACTTCGGCCAGGGCTGCGAGAAGGCCGCGGGCAAGCTGATGGCACATGTGTCGACGACCGACACCGCCCGCGACATGGACCTGATGCGCCAGGTCCTCGGCGACCCGAAGATGCACTACTTCGGCATCTCCTACGGCACCGAACTGGGCGGTGTCTACGCCCACTTGTTCCCGAAGAACGTGGGGCGGCTGATCCTCGACGCGGTCGTCGACCCGAGCGCCGACACGGTGGGCCACGCACAGAACCAGGCGCGCGGCTTCCAGCGGGCGCTCGACGACTACCTCAAGGCGACGGGCGAGGATCCCGAGGCGGGCAGCAAGAAGATCGCGGCCCTGCTGGACGGGCTCGACAGCAAGCCGCTGCCCACGTCGGACGGACGGAAGCTGACGCAGACGCTCGCGGTCACCGGCATCGTCCTGCCGCTGTACAGCGAGACGAGCTGGCCCAGCCTGACCAGCGCTCTGGAGTCGGCGGAGAACGGGGACGGCTCCGAGCTGCTGACGCTCGCCGACGGCTACAACGAGCGGGACACCTCGGGGCACTACGGCACGACGACCCACTCCCAACGGGTCATATCGTGCTTGGACGACAAGCAGCGGCCGACCGCGGAGGCGACGAAGCAGCTGCTGCCGGAGTTCGAGCGGATCTCGCCGGTGTTCGGGGACTTCCTGGGCTGGGACACGGCCGGCTGGTGCCACGACTGGCCGGTGGCCGGGCAGTACGACACCCCGGAGGTGAGCGCGGCGGGCGCGGCGCCGATCCTGCTGGTCGGCAACACCGGGGACCCGGCGACGCCGTACGAGGGCGCCCGGAAGATGGCGGACGAGCTCGGCAAGGGCGTCGGGGTACTGCTCACCTGGAAGGGCGAGGGGCACGGTGCGTACGGGAGCGGGAGCTCCTGCGTCGACTCGGCGGTGGACGACTACCTGCTGAAGGGGACGGTGCCGAAGGACGGCACGGTCTGCTCATGACGACGGCGGGGGCTTCGCGCACTCGTGGTACGCGAAGCCCCCGCCGATCGAACCGGGAAGCCCGGTGGGCGCAGCGGGCGGCCGGGTCAGTAGACCGGCTTGCTCGGCTCGATCTGGTGGACCCAGCCGATCACGCCACCGCCGACGTGCACGGCGTCCGAGAAGCCCGCGGACTTCAGCACGGCGAGGACTTCCGCACTGCGGACACCCGTCTTGCAGTGCAAGACGATCTTCTTGTCCTGGGGCAGGCCCTCCAGGGCGGTGCCCAGCAGGAACTCGTTCTTCGGGATCAGCTTGGCGCCCGGGATGGAGACGATCTCGTACTCGTTCGGCTCGCGGACGTCGATGATCTCGATGTTCTCGCCGTCGTCGATCCACTCCTTGAGCTGCTTGGGAGTGATCGTGGCACCGGCCGCCGCCTCCTGGGCCTCCTCGGAGACGACGCCGCAGAAGGCCTCGTAGTCGATGAGCTCGGTGACGGTCGGGTTCTCGCCGCAGACCGCACAGTCGGGGTCCTTGCGGATCTTGACCTGGCGGTACTGCATCTCCAGGGCGTCGTAGATCATGAGGCGGCCGACCAGCGGCTCGCCGATGCCCGCGAGAAGCTTGATGGCCTCGTTGACCTGGATGGAGCCGATGGACGCGCACAGCACGCCCAGGACGCCGCCCTCGGCGCAGGAGGGGACCATGCCCGGCGGCGGGGGCTCCGGGTAGAGGCAGCGGTAGCACGGACCGTGCTCGGACCAGAAGACGGACGCCTGTCCGTCGAAGCGGTAGATCGAGCCCCACACGTACGGCTTGTTCAGCAGCACGCACGCGTCGTTGACCAGGTAGCGGGTCGCGAAGTTGTCCGTGCCGTCGACGATCAGGTCGTACTGGCTGAAGATGTCCATCACGTTCTCGGCCTCGAGCCGCTCTTCGTGAAGGACCACGTTGACGTACGGGTTGATGCCGAGGACGGAGTCACGGGCGGACGCGGCCTTGGAGCGGCCGATGTCGGCCTGGCTGTGGATGATCTGGCGCTGCAGGTTCGACTCATCGACCTCGTCGAACTCCACGATGCCGAGCGTGCCCACGCCCGCCGCGGCCAGGTACATCAGCGCCGGCGAGCCCAGGCCGCCGGCACCGACACAGAGCACCTTGGCGTTCTTCAGCCGCTTCTGCCCGTCCATCCCCACGTCCGGGATGATCAGGTGGCGGGAGTACCTGCGGACCTCGTCTACGGTGAGCTCAGAGGCTGGCTCGACCAGGGGTGGCAGCGACACGGGGACTCCGTTGGTCGGTCTATCACTACAGTTGTTCTCCCCGTAACACTGCCATGGCCTTCTTCATTCCGAGACACCCGTTCCGATCCGCGAGACGAGTTCGTCCCAGTAGCCGGGCATGGTCTCCCAGGGGTCGCCGGGGCCGGCGCGGTCGGGCCCGCAGGTCGCATCGGTCAACCAGATCGTCGCCGCGCCCTGCCATCGGGCGATGCGCAGCGCCTCGTCGAGGTGCCCGCGCGGCACGCCGTGCACGAAGTGGCAGAAGCGCTCGGGCGGATGCTCCGCGGTCCACTCGGCCGCCTGCGACCAGCGGTAGTCGTTCCACGGCCCGGAGAAGGTGACCAGCTGGTCGGCGTGCTCGGCGTAGCCGGGGTCCGGGTGCGCGCCGTGGCCGAGGACGAGGTGGAGCGCATCGGCCAGCGTGCGCAGCGTGCCCGTCGTGCGGCGCAGTTCGGGGAGCGCGGTGCGCGCGGTCGGGCAGCGGTCCAGGAGGAAGCCGTCGACCTGGTACCAGTCGAGGTACCGCTGCGCGTCGGAGATCGTCTCGGCGAAGGGTCGGGCGCCGTAACGGGTGTCGAGACGGCCGAGGACGCGCACGCGCGCGTTGCGCAGCCGGCCCGCGTACTCCAGGCAGCGCGGATCGGGGCGGACGCCGGGGCCGTCGGCGACGTCGAGGACGACCCAGTGCAGCGGTCTGCCAGGGCGGGCGAGTTCGCCCCACTCGGTCGGCGCGACGAGGGGATGAGCGAGGCCGGGCACGCCGAGGCCGGTGCGGATATCGGTGGTGCCGGCGCTCGCGGTGCCCGCAGGGGTTCCGGTCAGATACGACACGCCGCCTCCATCCAGATGTCGGCGAGGGACTCCTCGAGGTTGATCCGGGGCCGCCAGCCGAGCCGGTCGCGGGCCGTGCGCACATCGGCTTGCTGCCAGCTGCCGCAGCCGTCCGGGTACGGGAAGGCGACCGGGCCCCCGTGGTCGGGCTCCGGGCGGGGGTGGCCGATTGCGGGCCTGAGGTGGCCGCCGGGCGGGCCGTCGAGCTCATGGAGGGCGCCGCCGTATCCGGCCACGCGCGCGAGGATCGCCGCGGCGTCGCGCAGCCGCACGGCACGGCCCGAGCCGATGTTGATGACGCCCTGGGCGGCGGAGAGCGAGGCGGCGTGCACGGCGCGGGCCACGTCACGGACGTCGATGAAGTCGCGCTGCACGCCGAGGCCGCCGAGCTTGAGCTCGCCGTCGCCGGACTGCATGGCGCGGCGCATCGCCTCGGCGAGCCGGCCCAGCGGGGAGCCGGCGGGCGTGCCCGGACCGGCGGGCGAGAAGACCCGGAGCACGACGGCGTCCAGACCGGAGCCGAGGACGAGTTCGGTGGCGGCGAGTTTGCTGACGCCGTACGGGCCGCCGGGGCGGGGCACGGCGTCCTCGGCCGTGGAGGAGCCGGGCTGGCTCGGGCCGTACTCGGCGCCGCAGCCGATCTGCACGAGTCGCGCGCCGCAGCCGCTGCGGCGCAGGGCCTCGCAGACGGTGGCGACGGCGACGGTGTTGTGCCGGGTGAGCTCGCGGGCGCCGCCGCGGGTGGTGCCCGCGCAGTTGACGACGACCTGGGGGTGGACCGCGTCGAGGAAGCGGGTGAGCGCGCCGGGGCTGCCGGACGCGAGGTCGAAGCGGACGTCGGCGTCGTCGCCGCGGCCGAGCGCGGTGAGCTGGACGGCCGGGTCGGCGAGCAGCCGGTCGGCGACGAATCGACCGAGGTAGCCGTTGGCTCCGATCAGCAGAACCCTCATCGCGCGGCTCCCGGGGTGTGCGCTGGGGCTGCCACCGGGGCTGCCGGGGCTGCAAAGGTTCCGGTCGCCCCGGGTACTCCGGTCGCTGCGGATCGGGAGGTGGTCATCTGGTCTCTCCTTCAGGGGTGTTGCGGTGGGCTGCGGTTGGGTGGAGGAGCGCGTGCGGCGTGCCGTCGGGGCACGGTGGGGGCTGCGCGGTGTGCGAAGGCCGGTACGGCCGACAGAGGCAGGAACGGGGATGGAGACGGGGATGGAGACGGGGATGGGGATGGGGACGGGGACGGCTTCGGCTGGGGGTTCGGGTCAGCACGGCTGGTCCGTTCGTGCGTGGGCCGAGGCCCTGGTCAGCGTGCGGCTCGCGTGGATCAGCAGGATCAGGGCGGCGGTTCCGCAGACGAGTGACGGGACGCCGGCCGGGCCCCAGGCGGCCACGAGGGTCTCCACAGGGGTGGCGAGGAAGCCGCAGCCGGGCAGCCGCCCCGCGAACACCGTGGCCGGAGCCAGCACCTCGGCCGCGCCGACGACGCCGAGGACGACCGCCGGGGCGTGGGCGAAACCGTGCACCGTGAGCAGGCGGGCGAGGAAGAGGAGGGCGCCCAGGGTGAGGGTGTGCGCGTAGCCGGCGGGCTCGCCCAGGGCCGCGCCGCAGAGGGCGGCCAGTGCGGCGAGCGCGCACATGAACAGGGTGAACGCGCCGAGCAGCAGCGGCTGCACGGAGGCGGCGAACTCCTCCAGGCCGCGGCTGGCGTTCAGGCGGCGCCGGGCGTGCACAGCGAGGAGGTGAGCGCTCCAGGCGGCGGGCGCGCAGGCCAGGGCGAGGGCCAGCAGCGGGGCGGCGGCCACGGGCCAGGGGCCGTTCGCCGTCCCGTCGGGCAGGCCGTCGGGGCCGCCGCCGACGGCCGCGCGCAGCAGGCTGTCGCCGAGGGCCGCGTAGCCGAGGAGCCAGCAGGTCCAGGCCTCCGTCCGGTGCAGGCCGGGGTGGGCGCCGTGCTGCGGACCCAGCGGGCCCCGGCGCAGCGCCGCGTGCACGGCCAGGGCCACGGCGAGGAGGCCGGCGGCGGCCACGAGGAGACACGTCCGGCCATGGGTGAGGCGGACGCCGGTCACGGTCGCGGCGCACAGGGCGCCCGGCAGGAGGGTGAGCAGCGCCCAGTCGAGGCGGGGCCGCAGGATCGCCGTGGGCGTGGTGAGCGGGGGCGCCTCGCCGTCGCGGGGCACACGCGCGTACATCTCCTCCGCCAGGGAGAAGACGTCCCGGTGCCGGAAGCGGGCGGCGGTGCGGTCGGTGACTCCGTGGGCCTCCAGGCCCGCCGCGATCTCCAGCGGGTCCACGGCCCGCTCGCACAGCTCACGGTGCCGGTGCATCAGCGCCTTCACCGGGTCGGCCGCACCGCGCCGCGAACCGCCCGATCCCCCGCCCCCCGGCTTACCGAGCGCTGACCGGTCCAGTCCTGACCTGTCCAGTCCTGACCGTTCGAGTCCTGACCGGTCCAGTTCGTCGAGCCCGCTCATCGTGCTCCCTCCGTCGCAGCGACCGGCTCGGTGCCCCGTACCGGCGAAGTGCCCGGTGCCGGCACCGGCGCCGGCGCCGTGCCCCGTACCGGCGGCCCCGCCGCCCAGCCCGGGCCGTGCCCGGAGCCGGCCCGCGCGCCCGAAGCACCCGGAGCGGCTGGGGCGGCCGGAGCCGCCGGAGCGCCCGGAGCGGTCCACAGGCCCGACAGACGCGCCTCGGCCGGGGCGGCGAACGGCCGCGGATCACCGTCGTCGTCGAAGACGAACCGGCTCACCGGGGCCTGGGAGACGAGCTCCAGGTAGATGTCGTGGAAGGCCGCGACGTTCTGCTCGACCGTGAACAGTTCGAGGGCGCGTGCGCGGGCGGCTGCGCCCAGGCGCGCGCGGCGCTCGGGGTCGCGCAGCAGCGCCACGCACGCCTCCGCGAGCGCGCGCGGATTGCGCGGCGGGACGACCAGTCCCGTGCCGCCGATGACCTCGACCACCGCGCCGACGTCGGTCGACACGGTCGCCCGGCCGCAGAACATCGCCTCGACCAGACCGACCGGGAACCCCTCGACGACGCTGGACAGCACGACGACCGCGCCGGCCGCGTACGCCTCGGCAAGGCCGGGCGTCTCCGGGCCGCCGATCTCCTCGAAGGACACCGGGTTGTCGCCGACGGCGTGCGGTCCGTCCGCCTCGTCGGGGAAGAGCTGTGCGGCGAGCATCCGGCAGTGGCCGAGGTAGGCCCGGCCCTCCGCGCCGACCGCCGCGCCGACTATCCGCAGGCGGGTCCGGGGCTCCTCCTTGCGGACCTCGGCGAAGGCGTGCAGCAGGGACACCAGGTCCTTCGCCGGTTCGACCCGGCCGACCCAGACCAGGGTGTGCGGGTCGGCGGCGTCCGGGGAGTCGCCCACCTCGGCGAAGCGGGACGCCTCCATGCCCGGGTAGACGGTGCGCAGTTTCGCGCGGTCGGCGCCGCACCGCTCCTGCCAGCGGCGGGCGTGCGTGTTGCCGGGCGTGATGATCGCCGCCGCCCGGTACACCTCGGCCGCGAGCCGGCCGTGGAAGGCGGCGAGCAGGGCGCGTACGGCGGGCGCGGCCTCGGCGGACGACGTGCTCCCGGAGCCCGTGGGCGACGTCCCGTTCCCCGAGTTCAGGTAGTGCGTCCGCAGCCGTACGCCGTATTCGGTCACGAGGAGCGGCACGTCGAAGAAGTGCCGCGCCAGCAGTCCGGGCAGGGCCGCGGTGCCGCCGGAGGCGGCATGGCACAGGTCGACCGAGCCGAGGCCCTCGCCGCCGTCGCCGACCGTGTCCTCGTACCAGTCGAGCGAGAGGGGGCGCAGGGCTCGTTCTAGGTGCGCGGAGACGGCGAGCAGCTCGGGCACGCGCGCCTCGCGCGCCGTTCGCAGTGCGCCGGGCGCACGACAGGCACGTTCCAGGGTGCGCACGGCGCTCTCCGAGCGGAGCGCTCCCACCAGCCCGCCCTCGTCGCGGGCGAGTTCGGCGAGGCCGTACAGCGCATTGGCGAAACGGTCCGCCTGAGCGGCTGAACCTGCGCCGGAAGGGTCCGCCACGGTCGCCGGCTCCCCTTCGCAGAGCGCGGCCACCAGCTCGCCGTGGAACTCCGCGAAGCGCCGACGCGCCCGTCGGCCGTAGGTGACCCCGTCGTCCTCGGCCGTCCACAGCGGCGCGGTGCGCACCCGGCTGACCTGCGACGGAAGCTCGATCCAGCCCGAGTCCTCCTGGTGTTCGGCACGACTGAGCGCGTAGACCTCGAACTCGTGCTGCCCGAGTCTGCGAACGAGCCGGTCGCACCAGAGCCCGGCGTCACCGCTCACATACGGATAGCCACCCTCCGTAAGCAGTCCGATGCGCACGCGCACCCCCGATCTCCCGTTTGGGGAGCCGCCGTTGACCCGGCGGCTCGCAGCGGGACGAACGTATGCGGACAAGGCGGGGGTGCGATGGACGGTTGTCCGTCGCACCACCAAAAGGGGTGAACGGTCGTAACTTTCCCGTGCGGGTCGCGTTCCGTCGCGCTAAGAGATCATCCGACTGCGAAACGTTACTTCACGGGTATCGGAGCACACGTCACGACAGACGTCCATGGCGCACCCCACGGCGCGACGTCCCGCATGCCGGACGACTGACTCGTCAGTTGCCCGGATACGGCCAGGCGTTGGGCAGGCAGTGGATCCCGTCGTGGTCGAGGAATTTCGTCTGCTGCTGCATGACGGGCGCGAGCTCGCCGTCCTTGTCGCAGGTGACATGGCTGTAGCCGAGTCGGTGGCCGACCTCGTGGTTGATCAGCATCTGGCGGTAGGCGTACATCGCGTCGCCGAAGGTGTCCGAGCCCTGCGCCCACCGGTAGGCGTTGATCATCACGCGCTGGGTGGCGGCCGAGTCGCACGAGACGTTGTCCTGGGTGGTGTCCAGGCCCGACTTGGCGCACCAGTCGGCGGTGGTGCCGGGGCTGGCGAGCGTGATCACGAAGTCGGGGGTGCCCGAGTGGATCCGTTCGAAGGTGCGGGCGCCGTTGTGGGACCAGCTGCGTTCGTCGTTGAGCGTCACCTGCACGGCTTCGGCGAAGAGCTGTCCGTCGAGCCCGAGGCCCTGTTCCACGTCCACCCGGTACGTGAACTTCTGCCCCTTGCCGGGCGCCTTGTCGACGCCGGCGATCGCGTCGAACTTCCCCGACCCCGTGAGCTTGGGGCCGAGCGCGTACTTCGCGTCCATCTTCTGCGCGTACGTCAGCGCGACGGGGCTCGCGGACGGGGACGCGGAGGCGGCCGGGCTCGGCCGGTCGTCCCCGCGCGCGGCGTCGTCGACGGCGTCACGGGCCTGGCCGGTCGCGGACTGCGACTGGACGGAGTCCTCGTCCCGCCCGCCGGTGACCTGGCCGGCCACCACGACGGCCAGCACCGTGGTGACGGCGGCGGCGGCGATGCCTGCGAACGTGCGCCCCTTGGCGCCCTTGGCGGGCAGGGGCTGCCCGGCGGGCGGAGCGTCGGCGGCCACTTCGACTTCGGGTGGGGCGGTCACACCGGAGATGGTGTCCCAGTCGGGGACCGAGGCGAAGGAGGCGTACCGATCCTGCTCACGCGTGCGCGTGAAGACGTCGTTCTCCTCGAAGGCGTCCAGGTAGTCCTGACGGGGGACCCGGCGCGAGCCACCCGCAGACGTCTGCCGCTGACGCGGTATCAGCGGCTGTCCCCCACCCGGCCCTGCACCTGGCCCCGCACCCCGCCCGGCGCCTGCCCCGGCGCCCGTCTGACGCCCCCTCGGCTCACCCCAGCCGCCGCCGGCTTCGCGCTGCTCCGGATGGCCGCCGCGCACCTGCGGGAACCCGTGGGCGGGCGTCCCGTCGGGAATGGGAAAGCGGGGTACTCCGTGCGACGGAGTGGCGTCCCGGCCCGGAGGCGGCATCGGGGTGCGGGCACCCCGCAGGTCCCCCCGCAGGTCCCCTCGCGCCTCTCCTCGCGTGTCCCCTCGTGCGTCCGCCCACGCGGGCCCCTGGGGAGGCCTCTGGGGCTCCTCGGGCGCGCCCTGGGAGGCGCTGCCCTTCGCGGCGCTCTTGGGCGCAGGCCCGCGCCGGCTGTGGCGTCCCACGACGGCTTCAGCCCCCCGCTGTCTCGGTCGCGCCGGCCGGTGCGGTCTCGGCGCTCGCGGCAGCCGTCTCGGCGACGAGGTCCCGGAAGGCCATCGCCACCGTCTCGGGGTACTCCATCATCGCCACGTGGCCCGCGTTCGGCAGCGTGAGCAGGCGGGAGTCGGGGAAGGCGCGGGCGGCCCGCTGGGCCATGCGGATGCCGACGAGCTGGTCGCGGCCGCCGTAGACGAGGAGCGTGGGGGCGAGGACCCGCTCGGCCTGCCGCCACAGCCCGTGCTGGCCGCCCAGCGTGTAGGCGCTGAGCAGCCCGCGCGTGGTGCGCGTCATCGCGTCCCAGAAGTACGGCAGCTGCAGCCGCCGCTCCAGTTCGTCCACCGCGTGCCGGAACGCCTCCGGGCTGACCCGTCCGGGATCGCCGTAGCAGAGCGCCATGACGCCCCGGACGCGCTGCTCGGCCGTCCACTCGCGGGTCAGCCTGCTGAAGAGGGGGGCCACCCCGGGCAGCCCGACCAGGCCCGTGGGCAGCGCGGTGCGCTGCACGCGCAGCTCCGGCAGCGCGGGCGAGACCAGGGTCAGGGTGCGCACGAGGTCGGGCCGGACCGCGGCGACGCGCGTGGACACCGCGCCGCCGAGCGAGTTGCCCACGAGGTGGACGGGCCCCCGCCGGGCGGCGTCGAGGTAGCGGATGACGGCACGCGCGTGTGCCGTGATCGAGTAGTTGCCGTCGTCCGGCGGCGGGGAGTCGCCGAAGCCCGGGAGATCGACGGCCTCGCTGGCCACGACCCCGTCGAGCAGCGCCATCAGCGCGGACCAGTTCTGCGAGGAACCGCCCAGGCCGTGCACGTACAGCGCGGGCTGGAGCCCCTCGCGCGCGGCAGGCCTGGAACGGACCGTCAGCGTGACGCCGGGCAGCCCGACCGACCGCAGTCGCTCGCCCTCCGCGACCCGCACGGCGGTCACCTTCGGCAGCACGCCGGCAAGCGGCACTGAGGGCAACTCGGTCGAAGACATGCGGCAATGTTACGAGACGATCACGCGCGACTTTGTGTGTTCGCCATCACACGCGCGGGTCGAACGCATATCGATCATGTCTCGACCACGCCTCGACGCCGATCTCCTCCCCGCTCCCCGTCGATGCCATACCGGCGCGAATCGGGGGCACAGCGCACACCGATCGCATAGCGTCCGAAACGGGTGTCTCCTAGGCTCGTACCGAGGGCACCCGCTTGTGGCCCCTGCAGCTCGCAGGGACTTTCGTAGGAAGGGAGCCCACCATGGCCGTTGACCCCACCGACCCGGAGACGTTCGAAGAGGACGACGACTTCGGAGAGATCGACGTCGAGGCGCCGGAGGACGACGCAGCCGAGCAGTACGCGCACGCCACACCGGATCGGGACGACTCCCTGGAGGGCGCGGACCCGGCCCGGGCCAACGAGGCCGACCTGGCCGAACAGGCCCGCGTCGTCTCGATCGACGAGGACGACTACCGCTGACGGACGCCCGGCCGGAGCGGGGCCGGAGTATGCCCGGAAGATCCCGTTTCAAAACTGTCTCTGCCGCTACTTCCGTCGTCCAGTCCGTGAAATTCTGCGCTCGCACCGCGCACACCACGGTTACTGAAAAGTACGATGGCGGCGCGGCGCTCACCGCAAGAGGACGACTTTGGGAGGCGGCGTGACAGCCATCGAGCAGACAGAGGCGGCGCGCCCGCGGGGCACACGCCTGCCGCGCCGTGCCCGACGGAACCAACTGCTGGGCGCTGCCCAGGAAGTCTTCGTCGCACAGGGCTATCACGCGGCCGCGATGGACGACATCGCCGAGCGGGCCGGCGTCAGCAAGCCGGTGCTCTACCAGCACTTCCCCGGCAAGCTCGACCTCTACCTCGCCCTGCTGGACCAGCACTGCGAGTCGCTCATCCAGTCCGTGCGCGGCGCGCTCGCGTCGACGAGCGACAACAAGCAGCGCGTCCGCGCCACGATGGACGCGTACTTCGCCTACGTCGAGGACGACGGCGGCGCCTTCCGCCTGGTCTTCGAGTCGGACCTGACGAACGAGCCGGCGGTGCGCGAGCGCGTCGACAAGGTGACCACCGAGTGCGCCGAGGCGATCTGCGAGGTCATCGCGGAGGACACGGGTCTCTCGCGCGCGGAGTCGATGCTGCTCGCCTCCGGTCTGGGCGGCCTCGCGCAGGTCGTGGCGCGGTCCTGGCTGCACAGCGACCGCAGCGTCCCGCGCGACCAGGCGGTTCAGCTGCTCGCCTCCCTGGCCTGGCGGGGCATCGCAGGTTTCCCGCTGCACGGAACCGATCAGCACTGACCCGCGGGGCGCCCGGCCGTTTGTTCCCGCTCGCTGTTCGCTCCTGGCGTGGACGGCCGGACCGTGTACGTCCCCTCACCGGGCTAATGTGTGCAGCGTACGGCGCGGAAGCCCGCGCACCCCATGACCGTCGGAGGGACATAGCCGTGGAGGTCAAGATCGGCGTGCTGCACGCACCCCGCGAGATCGTTCTGGAGAGCGGTCAGACTCCCGAGGAAGTCGAGCGCGTGGTGGCCGAGGCCCTGGCCGGAAAGTCGCAGCTGCTCAGCCTCGTGGACCAGCACGGCCGCAAGGTCCTGGTTCCGGCCGACCGCCTGGCCTACGTGGAGCTGGGCGAGGCCGCCCCGCGCAAGGTGGGCTTCGGCGCGCTCTAGGCGACGCAACGGAAGCGGGGGGCCGGGGGCGGGCCCAGGCCCGGGCCCCCCGCGCGGTTGGCCCCCCCCCCGCCCCGGGGGGGGGGCGGGGGGGGGGGGGGGGGGGGGCCCGCCGCCGCCGGGGGGGCGGGGGGGCCCCCCGCGCCCCCCCCCCGCCGGGGGCGCCCGCTGCCCCCCCCCCGCCGGGCCCCCGCTTCCGTTTTCCCCGACCCTCTTCGCCGTCGTTTCGCCGTCGTTTCGCCGTCGTCTTCGCCGTCGTCTTCGCCGTCGTTTTCGCTGTCAGCGTGTTCTGCACAGATGGAGCACAACTCGACCACAGAGGAGGATTGCATTCCGCAGGTCACGGGTAATGACGGGCTACGACCTCGATGCACAGCCCGCCGTCCGGGAGGGACCCACATGATCTTGGAAGCGCTCGGCTCCGCTGTGCTGGGTCTCGTGCTCGCGTGGGTGGCGCTGCGTCGCCTCTCCCACCGCATGCCCGTCCGCTCCCTCGTCTTCGCGACGGGCGTCGCCGGAGCCCTGTTCGGTGACTTCGTCACCCACAGCGCGCTGGGCCCCGGCACCGCCCTGCCGAGCCTCCTCGGCGCGGCGATCGTCTCCGCCGCCTCGCTCTCCCTGCTGCTGCGCCCGGCCGGAAGACTCCGTCGACGATCGGTCCCGGCGTAGCCACAGCGCTCCGCCCGCACCGCATCGCCCGCGCCGGGCCGTCCGCCCGGAGGTCCGTAGGCGCTACGCCGCGAGGCCCAGCGCGGCCATCCGCTTGGTGTGCGCCTCGGTGATCCGGGAGAACATCCGGCCCACCTCGGCGAGGTCGAAGCCGTCCGCGACGCCGCCCACGAGCATCGTCGACAGCGCGTCGCGGTCCGCGACCACCCGCTGGGACTGCGACAGGGCCTCGCCCATCAGCCGCCGCGCCCACAGCGCGAGCCGTCCGCCCACGCGCGGGTCCGCGTCGATCGCGGCGCGCACCCGGTCCACGGCGAAGCCGGCGTGACCGGTGTCGTCGAGCACGGCCAGCACCAGCGCGCGGGTGTCGTTGTCCAGGCGCACCGCGACCTCGCGGTAGAAGTCGCTGGCGATCGAGTCGCCGACGTACGCCTTGACGAGGCCCTCCAGCCAGTCCGACGGCGCCGTCTGCCGGTGGAAGCCGTCGAGCGCGGCGACGAACGGCTCCATCGCGCGCGTGGGCTCCTCACCGATCTCCGTGAGCCGGTCGCGCAGCCTCTCGAAGTGGTGGAACTCGGCCGACGCCATCTTGGCCAGCTCCGCCTTGTCCTCCAGCGTGGGCGCGAGCTTGGCGTCCTCCGCGAGCCGCTCGAACGCCGCCAGCTCGCCGTACGCCAGCGCACCCAGCAGATCCACGACCGCGGCCCGGTACTGCGGGTCGGCGGCGGCCTGCGCCCAGTCCTGCGCGGCGATACCGGTGGGGGTGGCGGTGTTCTCAGGCTTGTCAGAGGTCGTCATGAAGCGCACAATAGCCCGCTCGCCGCAAGGTGGAAGTCCCTGGTCAATCAGTGTGACAACGAAGACGTACGGGACCACGCCGGGCACTGTGACAACCACAACGTGACCGAATCGGCCATCGCATGTGCACGATTCCGGGGTATGGTGGTAATGCGCCTGCCGAATATTCGACGGGCCGCACGTATGAGGATGCCCGGTCGGTGGCCCGATCGGCTCCGACCCGACAGCCCTCCTCGTCCGGAAAACACTGTGCAGTCACGGTGCGTACGGAACCCCTGGAGGGACCCCCTCAGCGGTACGAGCGCTAGAGCGTCGGCAGAGGTCCCGTGCCATACGGCTTGCCCCAGCGGTTGGCTCGTAAGGCAGCCGACGTCCCCCCGGCACGGTCCGTCAACGACCCCCGCGCTCGCCTCGCACCGCGCACACAGAAGAGGCAGCACCCTGACTACGACGTTCCGAGAGCTCGGAATCCTTTCCGAGACCGCCGAGGCCCTTGAGGCCGTCGGCATCATCAGTCCCTTCCCCATCCAGGAGATGACGCTCCCCGTGGCCCTCACGGGCACGGACGTCATCGGCCAGGCCAAGACCGGCACCGGCAAGACGCTGGGCTTCGGCCTCCCGCTCCTCGAGCGCGTGACCGTCCCCGCCGACGTCGAGGCCGGCCGCGCCAAGCCCGAGGACCTCACCGACGCCCCGCAGGCGCTCATCGTCGTCCCCACGCGTGAGCTGTGCACGCAGGTCACCAACGACCTGCTGACCGCGGGCAAGGTGCGCAATGTGCGCGTCCTCGCCATCTACGGCGGCCGGGCCTACGAGCCCCAGGTCGAGGCCCTCAAGAAGGGCGTCGACGTCGTCGTCGGCACCCCGGGCCGACTGCTGGACCTCGCGGGCCAGAAGAAGCTCGACCTCAAGCACATCAGGTCGCTCGTCCTCGACGAGGCCGACGAGATGCTCGACCTGGGCTTCCTGCCCGACGTCGAGAAGATCATCAACCTGCTGCCGGCGAAGCGCCAGACCATGCTGTTCTCGGCGACCATGCCGGGCGCGGTCATCAGCCTCGCCCGCCGCTACATGTCGCAGCCGACGCACATCAACGCCACGTCGCCGGACGACGCGGGCCGGACCGTCGCGAACACCAAGCAGCACGTGTACCGCGCGCACAACATGGACAAGCCCGAGATGGTGGCGCGCATCCTCCAGGCGGAGGGCCGCGGCCTGGTCATGGTGTTCTGCCGTACCAAGCGCACGGCGGCCGATCTGGCCGACCAGCTCCAGCAGCGCGGCTTCGCCTCCGGCGCGGTCCACGGCGACCTCGGCCAGGGCGCCCGCGAGCAGGCGCTGCGCGCGTTCCGCAACGGCAAGGTCGACGTCCTCGTCTGCACCGACGTCGCCGCGCGCGGCATCGACGTCGAGGGCGTCACGCACGTCATCAACTACCAGTCCCCCGAGGACGAGAAGACGTACCTGCACCGCATCGGCCGTACCGGCCGCGCGGGCGCCAAGGGCATCGCGATCACCCTGGTCGACTGGGACGACATCCCCCGCTGGCAGCTCATCAACAAGGCGCTGGAGCTCGAGTTCAGCGACCCGCCGGAGACGTACTCCACCTCGCCGCACTTCTACGAGGAGCTCGGCATCCCCGCGGGCACCAAGGGTGTCCTGCCGCGCGCGGAGCGCACCCGCGCCGGGCTCGACGCGGAAGTGCTCGAGGACCTGGGCGAGCCGGGCGGCCGCGGCGCACGCGGTCGCAACGACCGGGGCGGCCGTGGTGACCGCGGCGACCGAGGCGGTCGCAACGACCGCGGCGGCCGGGGCGAGTCCCGTTCCAACGAGCGCTCCGGCGAGCGTTCCGACGAGCGTGAGCGCTCGGCCGGCACGCCCCGCCGACGTCGTCGGATGCGCAACGGCGCGCCCATCGACGCCACTTCGGCCCCGGCCGCGACCACGGCTGCGACCACGGCTGCGGCTGCGGAGCAGGTGACCGAGGAGGCCGCCGGCCCGCGCACCCCGCGCCGTCGCCGCCGTACGCGCGCCGGATCGGCGCAGGATGCCTTCGTCGCGGCGAGCACGACCACCCCGGTGGCCGTCGAGCCCGTCGTCGAGCCCGTCGTCGAGTCTGTCGTCGAGCCGGTGGTCCAGGCTGCGGAAGCGGCCGTCGCGACGGCGGAGGGCGTCGTCCTCGACGCGCCGGAGAAGCCGCGTCGGCGCCGCACCCGCAAGACCGCGGAGGCGGCCCCGGCCACCACCGTGACCGAGCCGGTTGCCGAGGCCGTCGTCGACACGCAGGAGACGGCGGAGGTCAAGCCGCGCCGTCGCACCCGCAAGGCGACGGCTCCGGCCGAAGCCGTGGCCGAGGTCAAGGCCGTCGAAGCCGTCGACGTGGTCGAGACGGTCGAGCCTGTGGTCAAGCCGCGTCGCACCCGCAAGACGGCAGCCGCCGCCGAGACCGCGGCCGACACGGCGGTCGACACCGCGGAAGCGACCGAGGCCAAGCCCCGCCGCACCCGCAAGACCGCCGCCAAGACCGAGACGACGGCCACCACGGCCGACATCCCGGCCCAGGCCACGCAGGAACCGCAAGCGGAAGCGGAGGCCGCCACGCCCCGCCGCCGCACCACCCGCAAGACCGCCGCCACCGCCCCGGCCCCGGCCGAAGCCGTGGTCGCGGTCGACACCGCGGAGGGCGTGGAGCCGACGGAGACCAAGCCGCGTCGCCGCACCACCCGTAAGACGGCCGCCCCGGCGGAGGCAGCCGTGGAAACGGCCGAGGCCACCGAGGTCAAGCCGCGCCGCACCCGTAAGACGGCGGCGACGGCGACTGCCGTCGTCGAGGCCCCGGAAGCCGTCGAGGCCGAGGTCAAGCCCCGTCGCACCCGCAAGGCAGCGGCTCCGGCCGAAGCCGCGGTCGCGGTCGACACGGCCGAGGGTACGGAGGCGAAGCCGCGCCGCACCCGCAAGACGGCCGCAACCGCCGCCACGGCAGTCACCGCCGTCAAGGCCACGGAAGCGGAGCCGGTCGCGGAGGCCGCGGTGACCAAGCCGCGTCGCACCCGCAAGACGGCAGCCGCCGCCGAGACCGCGGCCGACACGGCGGTCGACACCGCGGAAGCGACCGAGGCCAAGCCCCGCCGCACCCGCAAGACCGCCGCCAAGACCGCCGCCAAGACCGAGACGACGGCCACCACCGCCGACATCCCGGCCCAGGCCACGCAGGAACCGCAAGCGGGAGCCAAGGCGGCCACGCCCCGGCGCCGCACCACCCGCAAGACCGCGGCCGTCGTGGAGCCGTCGGACAGCTGAGGTCACGCCCGAGGGCCCGGTCCACCGTGCAGGTGGGCCGGGCCCTCGGCGTTTGCCGGACGTGTCCGCGACCCCCGCCCCGGTTGACGGCGAGGAGAGGAACGCCGGGTAATCTCCCCCCGTGTCCATGCCCACGAGGTCCACTCCCTTCCCGCCGCCCCCCGGCGCCCGTTCGTACGCCCTGCGCACCGAGCGCGGTGAGTTCGCCGTCGTCGACTCGCCGGTGGCCGCAGGCGTCGAGCCGCGGGGGGTCGCGTTGCTGCTGCCGGGCTTCACCGGCAGCAAGGAGGACTTCCACCGGCTGCACGAGCCGCTCGCGGCCCGCGGCTACCGGACCGTCGCCGTGGACGGGCGCGGGCAGAACGAGTCCGACGGACCGGCCGACGACGAATCCCCGTACGCGCAGGCGGAGTTGGCGCGGGACGTGCTCGCGCAGGCCGCCGCCCTCGGCACGCCCGTGCATCTCACCGGGCACTCGATGGGCGGCCAGGTCGCCCGCGCGGCCGTCCTCCTGGACCACTCGCCCTTCGTGTCGTTCACGATGATCTCCTCGGGCCCGGCCGAGATCTCGGACTCCCAGAAACTGCGCGTGAAGCTGCTGCACGACGCGCTCGCGGTGATGACGATGCCGGAGGTGTGGGCGGCGATGCAGGCGATGGGGCCGCCGGAGGAGGTCGGCGGTCCGGCCCGCGGCTTCGGCAAGCCGGAACAGCTGGAGCTGCGCTGGCTGAACCACAAGCCCGCCCAACTCCTCGTGGCCGGACGGCAGTTGTGCGTCGAGCCGAACCGGGTCGCGGAGCTGGCCGCCGTCCCGCTGCCGCTGCACGTCCTGTCGGGGGCGCGGGACGACACCTGGCCGGTGCCCCTCCTCGACGACATGGCCGTCGCGCTGGGTGCGCACCGGACGGTCGTGCCGGGCGCCGAGCACTCGCCGAACCTGGACAAGCCGCTGCAGACGGCCCAGGGCCTGGCCGACTTCTGGGACCGTCACCCGGGCCAGCCGCTACCGCCGACCGCCGGACACGCGCCCTGAAGGGACGCGGGGCGCTGACATTTGCGGCTCCGCCGCGCGGGCGCGACCGGCCACGCCGGCGCCGCAGCGAAACGACGGCACATCGCGGCACCCCCAGCGGGAGCGCTCAGTACTGCGTCTGCACGTGCTCCCAGAAGCCGTCGCGCAGCGCGCGTCTCAGGTCCGCCTGGCCGCGCAGGGAGTACTGCAGGATGCCCTCGGCCTCCACCAGCAGGTCCTGGTCGACGGAGCCGGGGAGGTAGGGGTGGCCCGGCAGCAGGTCGGCCAGGGCCTCCCGGCCCCGCGCCGCCAGCCACTTCGCGGCGATCTGCGCACCGACGAAGCGGACGGCCTCACGGCTGGGACGGCTCGCGCCGGTCGTCTCGTAGGCGGCGGCGGTGCGCCGGGAGACGTACGGCTTGAAGAAGTCGAGGTCGAGGGTGCGCTGGCTGTCGACCTCCCAGAGCAGCGGCTCGGCCTGGTTGCGGCCTTCCGGCGCCTCGATGCCCCAGAGGTGGACGCGGGCGCCGTACCCCTGCGCGGCCTCGACCGCCGAGACCAGGTCCTCGTCGCCGCCCAGCAGGGCCGCGTCGCTGATGGCGCGGTGGCGGGCCAGGGACTCCAGGTCCGTCCGGATGAGCGAATCGACGCCCTTCTGCTGGTTGTTGGCGTTCAGATTGCCCAACCGCACCTTCACGTCCGGCAGTTCGGCGATGGACTGCTGCTCGGAGGTGTGGATGCGGCGCCGGGCGCCGTCGTACCAGTAGACGCGCAGCAGCCGGCTGTCGGCGAAGATCGAGCGGGCGCGGTCGATGAGCGCCTCGATCAGGCCCTCGGCGTCGAGGTCGAAGGCCCGGCGGTCCTCGGTGCCTGCCACCAGGCGCCCCGCGGCCGCGTAGAGATAGCCCGCGTCGACGAAGATCGCGTGGGTGGAGGGCGTCTTGGCCACCTCGGCGAGCATGCGCGTGAGCAGCTCGTTCGTGCGGTCGATGCGGGCGGCGAGGTCCGGCAGGTCGTCGTTCATCGCCTCCATTGTCCCGGTGGTCACGCTGCGAACACAACCGGTCCCGTTCAGTCTCCACAAACAGGCTTACTCGTTAGTAATTAGCCGTTCGAAAAATTTCTTTAGCGTAGGGAATGTTTGTAACACGCACCCCGTTGACTCCCTACGTAACCAAGTAGTTCTCCTCAGGAGGATGACCAGACGAAGGGAGAAGCCATGCGCTTCGAAATCATGCGACTCGACGACGTCGACGGGACCCCCGTGGACTGCACCGTCGTGGACGCCGCCTCCGTCAACCGGATCGTTCAGCAGGCCGCCGCCATCGGGCAGCGGCTGTGGATCCGTCCGGCCGACCCCACGGCCTCGTAACACGGGACAGGGTTCCCATACAGGTTTCAGATCCCCTTACGGCCATGCCGTAGGGGGATCTGCGTATGACGGGCATCCGGTCAGCTCGCGCGGATCACCTGGGTGACCCCGTTGATGATCTGCTGCACGGCGATCGCGGAGAGCATCATGCCCGCGAGCCGGGTCACCAGGACCACACCGCCGTCCTTGATGACGCGGATGATCAGCAGCGAGTACCGCATCACCAGCCACAGCACGACATGGATGGCGAGGATCGCCGCCCAGACCGACACCTGCGTCGCCACGCTGTCGGCCTTCTGCACGGCGAGGATGACGGACACGATCGCGCCGGGTCCGGCCAGCAGCGGCATGCCCAGCGGAACGAGCGCGACGTTGACGTCCTTGGTCTGTTTCGGCTCGTCGGTCTTGCCGGTGAGCAGATCGAGCGCGATCAGCAGGAGCAGCAGTCCGCCCGCGATCATCAGCGCGGGCACGGAGACGTGCAGATAGTCGAGGATCTGGTGCCCCAGGAGCCCGAAGACGGCGATCACACCGCCCGCCACGCAGACCGCCTGGAAGGCCATCCGCTTCTGCACCTTGCCGGGACGCCCGGAGGTCAGCGCGAGGAAGATCGGGGTGATCCCGGGGGGATCCATGATGACAAAAAGGGTCAGGAAGAGAGAGCCGAAGACGGCGACGTCGAACATCTGTGCACAGACCTTGCAAGGAAGAGGAAGAACGGAAGGGCAGGGCGGAGGGGTGAGCCTCAGGCTCCGCCGGTCCCCGGCACCGGGAACGCGCCGGTGGCACGCCGGGTGATCTCCCCGTACACCTCGGGGTCGGTGGTGTACTCGCCGAGCACGCACGTCTTGCGGCTGCCGTGGTAGTCCGACGAGCCGGTGACCAGCAGTCCCAGCTCGGCGGCCAGCCCGCGCAGCCGGGCCCGCGTGTCCGCGTCGTGGTCCATGTGGTCGACCTCGATGCCGTCGAGGCCGGCCGCGGCCAGCTCGGCGATCGCCGGCTCCGGCACCGTACGGCCGCGCTTGCTGGCGCCCGGGTGGGCGAAGACGGTGACCCCGCCCGCGCCCTTGACCAGCCGGATCGCCTCGAAGGGGTCGGTCTCGTGCTTCGCGACGTAGGCCCGGCCGCCGTCGGCGAGCCAGTCCTGGGTGAAGGCGTCGCTCACGGTCGGCACGACGCCCAGCTCGACCAGGGCGGTGGCCACGTGCGGCCGCCCGACGGACCCGTCCCCCGCGATCCGCGCGACCTGCTCCCAGGTGACGGGCACGCCCAGCTCGTTGAGCCGGGCGACCATCCCGCGCGCCCGCGGCACCCGGTCGTCCCGCACCAGCTCGCGCTCGGCGAGCAGCGCGGGCTCCTCGGGGTCGAACAGGTAGGCCAGCATGTGCATGCTGATGCCGTCGATACGACACGACAGCTCCGCGCCGGTGACGAGAGCGAGCCCCCGCGGCAGCGCGGCGATGGCCTCGGCATGTCCGCGGGTGGTGTCGTGGTCGGTCAGTGCGACGACGTCCAGCCCGGCGGCGGCCGCGTTGCGGACCAGCTCGGCCGGGGTGTCCGTACCGTCGGACGCGGTGGAGTGGCAGTGCAGATCGATACGCACGAGCGGACTCCAGACGGCGACGGGACGGAAGCGGACGCTCCAGCATAACGGCTTGTCACACCGGCCCTGTCACAGTCGAAAGCCGGTAGCGCCCCCTACACCCTGGGGCTCACCGCCGGGCCCGGCCCGCGATCCGCTACGGCTTGAGCAGGCGCGGCGACAGCGCCCCGCAGGGCACCAGATCCAGCTCCGCGCCCGCATCCCGCAGATCCGTCAGCACCAGCTCGTCGTACATCAGCAGCCCCGACTGCTCGGGCCACACCACCGCCCACAGCCACAGCCCGCGCGCCTCGCCCGCGAAGACCGCACGGTCGTCCGGGGTGGCGGAGACATGCCAGAGCGGGGTGGGACGGCCCGCGGCCAGGACCTTCGCCTGCGGAGGTTTCTCGACGCTCATGTACGGACCCGGATCCGGCCCGTCGACGCCGGCGTACCGCGCGCCGAGCCCGACGCCCAGCTCTTCGGCGACGAGGATCAGCTCGCCCATGCCGCCGAGCGGCCCCGGTCCGGAGCAGGCCACGGCGGTGGCGCGACCGCCGCTGCGGTCGTCCCCCGCGTAGGTCACACCCGTGAACAGCCAGCCGACCGGCAGCGGCCACGGCATCCACAACGGCACCTGCGTGCGGTGCACGACGACGCTGAGGGCCTCGACGCTGGGCGGGATCACGGGCTGCAGCGGATGCACCGTCCCGTGCACGTCACACTGCCAGGAATCGGCGAAGAGTCCGGGAGCCCTGACCCGGCCACCACACTTCGGGCAACTGGGTTCGCCCCTCATAGAGCCCCACGGTCCTACCCGAGCCCGCCCACGTCAAGGACGATCACCCGTCCGGGCGGAAACCGATCGACCGAAACGGCCTCGCCGACCCGATCCCGCCCGCGTTCGCGATGCCGGTCACCGGCTTCGTCTCCCGCCGCATCGGCGACCGCGGGACGCTGCCGCTCGACCTCGCCCTCGTCGTCGTCCTCGCCAACTGAACGTCTTCGGCCACATGTTGGTGACCTTCCTCACGAACGCCACCCGAGGCGTCAGTCGAGCGGGACGGACCTGCGGGACGGATCCCGCAGGTCCGTCCCGTTCGTCAGCCAGCGCTCCTGGAGGGCCTGGGCGCCGTGCACGCGCTTCCAGGCGGCCTCGTTCGCGGTCATCGGGAGCAGCGGCAGGAAGCGGACCGGGTCGAGCGGCTCGTCGAGGTCGAGATCCTCGACCAGACCGCCGGGCTCGGCGACCAGGACCGAGGTGAACGGTGCGCCGGGCCACAGCGGCTCGCCGACGTCGAGCGAGGCGCCGGGGGCCACCACCACTCCCTCGACCTGCGGGGACGCGGCGAGCACGGCGAGCGGACGGAGCACCTTGTCGGTGTCGGCGACGCCCGGCCGGACCGACAGGACCAGCTCGGCGCGCGGCCCCTCGACCGGATCCGCGAGCACCGCGGCGGGGTCGCTCATCGGCTGCGCGGACATCCCGAGCGTGGCGTAGCGGACGATGTCGCCCTCGTGGAACCGCAGCACCTCGACGCGGTCCGTACCGAGGAACGTGACGGCGGCGCGGGCGTCCGGCTCACCCAGCGCGGAGCGCAAACGAGCCTCGACCAGAGGAAGAACATCAGCCATGCGGGGAGCATAGAACTCGTCGGCACAGGGCAAAGCAGCGCCTTGACACTTCACTCGGCTGGTAGTCTGGCCCGGTGGTTCGGGGCAGCACGCAGAAGCGTCGCTATCTTGCCTCGACGCAGACGAGACTCCCTTACGAGGGACCGGCTGGAGGAGGTGGGGCTGTCATGGATCGAAGTCACCCGTGCAGTACCACTCGCTCTTCCGGCCGCTGATGCAGCTGCTCCGGCTTCTTGGCCCTCGGCTGGTCGCCACCTCTCGCGCTCATCTTCATGCCGAAGAGCACTTCGTTTCGTTTTTGCCTCTGATCTGAATCAGTAGCGAAGCTCGCCACCGCGACGGAGCGGTGCTCCCCGCTTTGTGGACGTGCCAAACCTCCGCAGTCAGGACGTCCCCATTCCGGGTAGTTCCACCCGTCGTCGGCGGCCTTTCGTTGCCTGTCACGAAGGAGCCTGCCATGTCGATGATCCGCGACCTCAGGGCCGTCGTCCGCCCCGCCCGCCCCTCCCTGCGCAACGGGGGCGCACGCACGGACGGCAGCGCGTACGACACCACCCGTGACCCCGCGACCCCGTCGGCCGTCGTCGACTGCGCCGTCTACCGGGACGGTTCGCGCGTCCAGTGCGCACAGGCGCCGACCCCGCAGGAGGCCATGCGCCAGGTGCGGCGCGACGGAGGCTTCGTGTGGATCGGTCTGCACGAGCCCACCGAGGCCGAATTCGCCGGTATCGCGGCGGAGTTCGGGCTGCACCCGCTGGCCGTGGAGGACGCGGTGCAGGCGCACCAGCGGCCCAAGCTGGAGCGCTACGACGACTCGCTCTTCACGGTCTTCAAGACCATCCACTACATCGAGCACGACCGGCTCGAGGCCAACAGCGAGATCGTCGAGGCCGGCGAGGTCATGTGCTTCACCGGCAAGGACTTCTTCATCACGGTCCGGCACGGCGGCCAGGGCTCGCTGCGCGCGCTGCGCCACCGCCTCCAGGACGACCCCGAGCTGCTGATCAAGGGTCCCTCCGCGGTGCTGCACGCCATCGCGGACCACGTCGTCGACGGCTACATCGCGGTCGCGGACGCCGTGCAGGACGACATCGACGAGGTCGAGACGGAGGTGTTCTCGCCCGGGCGCAAGGGCACCCCGCGCGGCACGGACGCCGGCCGGATCTACCAACTCAAGCGTGAGGTACTGGAGTTCAAGCGCGCGGTGTCGCCGCTGCTGCGGCCGATGCAGCTGCTGAGCGAGCGGCCGATGCGGCTGATCGACCCCGACATCCAGAAGTACTTCCGCGACGTCGCCGACCACCTCGCCCGGGTCCAGGAGCAGGTCGTCGGCTTCGACGAGCTGCTCAACTCGATTCTCCAGGCCAACCTGGCGCAGGCGTCCGTCGCGCAGAACGAGGACATGCGGAAGATCACGTCCTGGGCGGCCATCATCGCCGTACCGACCATGGTCTGCGGGGTGTACGGCATGAACTTCGACTACATGCCGGAGCTGCACTGGAAGTTCGGCTATCCCGTGGTCATGTCGGCCATGGTGGCCCTCTGCTTCGGCATCCACCGCACGCTGAAGCGCAACGGCTGGCTGTGAGTGCCCTCGATGGCGCCTCGCTAGGGTGAGCCCATGACAAGCGAGCTGCCCGACCACGCCGTCGTCACGCAGGCCCTCGTCGAGGAGGCCACCAAGAAGTCCGGCCTCGTCTGGGTCCGGGGCGCCGGCGAACCGGCCGCGCGTGCGCTGTGGCATGTGTGGCACGAGGGCGCGGCCTGTCTGGTCGGCGACGGACCCGGTGAGCAGCCGCTGTCCGGGCTCGTCGGCGGGGGTTCGGCCGAGGTCACCGTCCGCAGCAAGGACAAGGGCGGCCGGCTGGTCTCCTGGACGGCGCGCGTCGTGCAGGTCGAGCCCGGTTCCGAGGCGTGGGACGCGGCCGTCGCCGAGCTCAAGGGCAAGCGGCTGAACGCGCCCGACGGCGAGGCCATGACCGAGCGCTGGGCGCGGGAGTGCCGGGTGCTGCGCCTGGAGCCGACCGGGACCACCCTGCCGCTGCCCGACGGGGATCTGGCGGCCAAGCCGGTGCCCTCGCCCGCCACCACGCGCCGGCCGGCCCCGGCCGGACTGCCGAAGCTGCTGCTGAAGAAGCGCAGACGCAAGTAACCGGTCTCTGAAACGTCAGGACGACGGCAGATCTACGACGGCAAGATCTATGACGACGGCAGCTGCTTGCCGTAGTCCACCGTGTCGCCCTTCGCCGGCTCCTTCAGGTCGAAGTCCTTGCCCCAGGCGGAGAAGCTCAGCGTGCCCGCGCCTCCGGCGCGTTCCAGGCGCAGCGGGTACGGCGTGCCCTCCAGCGACACGTCCAGCTTGCCGCCGGAGCCGCCGTCGCCGGTGATGCGGATCGTGCGGACGCCGGACTGCTCGTGGTGGCCGTCCGTGGCCAGCGAGCCGTGCAGGGTCAGCAGCCCGTCGAGGAGGACGTCCTTGTCCGTGAAGCCGCTGAACTTCTTGTACGAGGGGTCGCCCGTCGGCACCTTCACGTACTTGCCGTCGAGCTTGTCGGCGGCCGCCGTGTCCGAGCCGTCGCCCGACTTGCCGTCCTCCTTGGCCCAGAAGGACGCGTCGGCCTTCAGGTACAACTGCTCGCCGATCCGCAGCAGATGGAAGGTGGCCCCCTCCGCGGTGACCGATCCGGTGCCGCCGTCCGCCTTCAGGCTCATGTCGAGCTTGTACGTGTGCCCGCTGGTGACCACGCTCCCCGACAGCCGCACCGCGTCCACGCCGGCCGCGGCCGTCTTCGTCTTGGACTGGATCTGCGCGGCCGGCAGTTTGCCCACCCCGTTCGTGCCCGCGTCCGGATCCTCACTGCACCCCGCCAGTCCCAGACTGCCCACGACCAGTGCGCACAGCGCGCTCACCAACGGGGTCCGGCGAGTACGGCCGTGGGAAATCGCAGTCACAGAGAGAGCTGCCTTTCTGCGGGGGTGTGCCGAGCGGCGTACGGCAGCGTACCGGGGGCGCGAGCGGCGAACGGAGCCAGTCCGTCCGGACCGGCCGTCAGGGCGTATCCGATCGGGACGGGCTAGCCTGAAGCCCGCAACGGCGGGCAATCGGGACAAGGGCGGAGGTGCGGTCATGGCGGCGGGCGCACCGCGGATCTTCGTCTCGCATCTCTCCGGCATCCCGGTCTTCGATCCGAACGGCGACGTGGTCGGGCGGGTGCGCGATCTGGTCGTCGTGCTGCGCGTGGGGCGGCGGCCGCCGCGGGTGCTCGGGCTGGTCGTCGAACTGGCCACCCGGCGCCGGATCTTCCTGCCCATGACCCGGGTGACCGGCATCGAGTCCGGCCAGGTGATCACCACCGGCGTGGTCAACGTGCGGCGCTTCGAGCAGCGCCCCACCGAGCGGCTGGCGTTCGGGGAGCTGCTCGACCGGCGCGTCACGCTCGTCGAGACCGGCGAGGAGGTCAACGTCCTCGACGTGTCGGTGCGGCAGCTGCCGGCCCGCCGGGACTGGGAGATCGACCGGGTCTTCGTCCGCAAGGGGAGGAAGGCGAGCGCCTTCCGGCGGGCCAAGGGCGAGACGCTGACCGTGGGGTGGTCCGCGGTGACCGGGTTCTCGCTGGAGGAGCACGGACAGGGCGCGGAGAGCCTTCTCGCCACCTTCGAGCAGCTGCGCCCCGCCGACCTCGCCAACGTCCTGCACCATCTGTCGCCGAAGCGGCGCGCCGAGGTCGCCGCCGCCCTGGACGACGACCGGCTCGCCGACGTCCTGGAGGAGCTGCCGGAGGACGACCAGATCGAGATCCTCGGCAAGCTGAAGGAGGAGCGCGCGGCGGACGTCCTGGAGGCCATGGACCCCGACGACGCGGCCGACCTGCTCTCCGAGCTCCCCGAGGCGGACCAGGAGCGGCTGCTGAGCCTGATGGAGCCGGCGGACGCGGCCGACATGCGGCGGCTGATGGCGTACGAGGAGCACACCGCGGGCGGGCTGATGACCACCGAGCCGATCGTGCTGCGCCCCGACGCCACCGTCGCCGACGCCCTCGCGCGCGTGCGCAACGCGGACCTCTCACCCGCGCTCGCCGCCCAGGTCTACGTCTGCCGCCCGCCCGACGAGACCCCGACCGGCAAGTACCTGGGCACGGTCCACTTCCAGCGCCTGCTGCGCGACCCCCCGTACACGCTGGTCAGCGCGCTGCTCGACGACGATCTCCAGGCCCTGGCGCCGGACGCGGCGCTGCCGGTCGTCGCCGGGTTCTTCGCGACGTACGACATGGTCGCGGCGCCCGTGGTGGACGAAGCGGGCTCGCTCCTCGGCGCGGTGACGGTGGACGACGTCCTGGACCACATGCTGCCGGAGGACTGGCGGGAGACCGAGTTCCACCTCGAGGACGCGATGGACATCGACGGGACTGGTTCCCATGACTGACGGGACTGCTTCCGATGGCTCCTGAGCGCGAGGGCGGCGGCCGCGTGGAGCGCACGCCGGTCGGGGCGACGGCGGCCGGCCGGCACCGCCCGCGCCTGGACCAGCCGCAGCCGCGCCGGCGCCCACTGCTGCCCGAGTGGGACCCGGAGGCGTTCGGACGGCTGTCGGAGCGCATCGCGCGCTTCCTGGGCACCGGGCGGTTCATCGTCTGGATGACGGTCGTCATCATCGTCTGGGTGCTGTGGAACATCTTCGCCCCGCGCGATCTGCGCTTCGACAACTATCCGTTCATCTTCCTGACCCTGATGCTGTCCCTCCAGGCCTCCTACGCGGCCCCGCTGATCCTGCTCGCGCAGAACCGGCAGGACGACCGCGACCGGGTCAACCTGGAGCAGGACCGCAAGCAGAACGAACGGTCCATCGCCGACACCGAGTACCTGACCAGGGAGATCGCCGCCCTGCGCATCGGCCTGGGCGAGGTCGCCACCCGGGACTGGATCCGCTCGGAGCTGCAGGACATGGTCAAGGAAATGGAGGAACGGGGCAACGGACACCGCGAAGGCGCCGTATTCCCGGCAGAACGGTCCCGGGGACGTGACGTAGAAGACCGGTGACGGACTTACCGGGGCCCCCTCCGACAGCCGTACCATCGACCTCATGGCTAGCGAAGACGCGGTGCGCGAGGCACTGGCGACGGTGAACGACCCCGAGATCAACCGGCCCATCACCGAACTCGGGATGGTGAAGTCGGTCGAGATCGGCGCGGACGGGGCGGTCGCGGTCACCGTGTACCTGACGGTCTCCGGCTGCCCGATGCGCGAGACGATCACGCAGCGCGTGACGGACGCGGTCTCCCGGGTGGACGGCGTCACCCGCGTCGACGTCACCCTCGACGTGATGAGCGACGAGCAACGCAAGGAACTGGCGACCGCCCTGCGCGGCGGCACCGCCGAGCGCGAGGTCCCGTTCGCCAAGCCCGGCTCGCTGACCCGCGTGTATGCGGTCGCCTCCGGCAAGGGCGGCGTCGGCAAGTCGTCGGTGACGGTGAACCTGGCGGCGGCGATGGCCGCCGACGGCCTCAAGGTGGGCGTGGTCGACGCCGACATCTACGGCCACAGCGTGCCGCGCATGCTGGGCGCGGACGGCCGTCCGACCCAGGTCGAGAACATGATCATGCCGCCGTCCGCGAACGGCGTGAAGGTCATCTCCATCGGCATGTTCATCCAGGGCAACGCGCCGGTCGTCTGGCGCGGCCCGATGCTGCACCGCGCCCTCCAGCAGTTCCTGGCCGACGTGTACTGGGGCGACCTGGACGTGCTGCTGATGGACCTGCCGCCGGGCACGGGCGACATCGCGATCTCGGTGGCCCAGCTGGTCCCCAACGCGGAGATCCTGGTCGTCACCACCCCCCAGCAGGCCGCGGCGGAGGTCGCCGAGCGGGCGGGCTCCATCGCCGTGCAGACCCACCAGAAGATCGTCGGCGTGGTCGAGAACATGGCCGGCCTGCCCTGCCCGCACTGCGACGAGATGGTCGATGTCTTCGGCACCGGCGGCGGACAGTCGGTGGCGGACGGGCTGACCCGCACGACCGGCGCCACCGTCCCGGTCCTCGGCTCGATCCCGATCGACGTCCGGCTGCGCGAGGGCGGCGACGACGGCAAGCCGGTGGTCCTGAGCGACCCCGACTCCCCGGCGGGCGCGGCCCTGCGGGCGATCGCGGGCAAGCTGGGCGGCCGCCAGCGCGGCCTGTCCGGACTGTCGCTCGGGATCACGCCCCGGAACAAGTTCTAGCGCGACTTCCAGCGCGACGATCGTCAGGGTGCCCACCGCCGGGAGGGCACCCTTCGTCGTGTCTAGGCGTACGCGTCGATGTCCTTGATCATGGCGAAGCCGAGCCCGTACGCGCTCATGCCCCTCCCGTACGCCCCCAGGTGCACCCCTTCCGAGGTCGAGCCGGCCAGTACCCAGCCGAACTCGGACTCTCGGTAGTGGAAGGGCGTCGGCACGCCGTCGACCGGCAGGGACAGCGTCGACCAGTCCTCGCCGGCGAGGTCGTCGGCGAGGACCCACGCCGTCTCGGTCTGCTGGTCCAGCCAGTCGTCGCGCAGGCTGTGGTCCATCTGCCCCGGCCAGGTGAAGGACAGCAGGCCCACCCCCGCGAGCCAGGCCGCCGAGGACACCGAGGTGGCCTCCAGCAGGCCCGTGCCGTCGGCGCTGCGCCGCACGGGGTTCGTGGCGACGGTCACGACGACCGCGAACTTCCCGCGGTCCTCACCGGACGTCTCATGCCGTACGGAGGGCTCGTCGCCGTGTCCGACGGAACCGTGTTCGACGGCCCCGTCGGCCGCCGTGCCCACCTGCATCAGCCAGCGCGGCCCTGTGAAGGCCTCGTCGAGGCCGTACCAGGGGAAGGGTGCCTCCAAGTAGCCGTCGACCGTACGCCGGACGGAGGGGAGCTGTTGTCCGCCCTCCGCGTCCGGCGTCTGCGCGACTGCCCGACTCGTCGTCTCCATGTGCCCGGACGCCTCCTCGTTCTCGACGGAGCGACCGGCCCGCCCCCCTTCGGGCGTACTCGTCCGCTCCGCACAACAACCAGGCAGCATAGCCACCCCGCCCCGGGCTGCCGGGAATCCACCCGGCGCGTGCGGCGTGCGCCCCCTCACATCGGGGCACGCGGGTGAGTCGGGAGAGGCTTTACGTGGCGTCCGCGTCGAAGGGCGGGCGGTCGTCCTTGCCGGGCTCTTCGGGCTTCTTGGTCATGTCGATCCGACCGTCGCCGGACGAGGACGAGCCCGAGGACGAAGAGGACGATCCCGCGGCCGCGGTGTCCGTGTCGCGGCTGTGGACCGCGTCCGTGACCTCGGCCATCTCCTTCTTCAGGTCGAAGCCGTTGCGGATCTCCTTGAGCCCCAGCTCGTCGTTGTCCAGCTGCTTGCGGATGAACGTCTTGGGGTTGAGGTCCTCGAACTCGAAGTCCTTGAACTCCGGTCCCAGCTCGCTGCGGATGTCCGCCTTGGCGCTCTCCGAGAACTCACGGATCTTCCGGACGGTCCGCATCATGTCCTGGATGACCTTCGGGAGCTTGTCCGGACCGAAGACGAGCACGGCCAGGACGGCGATCGTCACCAGCTCGAGCGGTCCTATGTCATTGAACACCTGAAGCTCCTTGCGCGATGTCCGCGGTCCTCGGCCCTCGGGCCCTGAGTGATCAAGTTCGGGTCTTCCGTGGTCCGGGCCGGGTCCACGGTACCTGTCGCACCTGTCCGACCGGTACCGTCCCGGGGCCCCCGAATGCGTGTAGGCGGCCCGTTTTTCGCGTTGTTTGCCTTGTCGGACCGCGTTTCACCGTCTGACCTGTGACGTTTCTGTCAATCGATGGGTGTGGGCTGGCAGCGCCCCGGCCGGATCGGCCCGACGACTTCTAGCCGTCGGACGAGCCCAGGACCAGGGTGAGCGTCCGTTCGCGCCCGTCGCGCTGGATCGTCAGTTCCAGGCGGTCGCCGGGGCGGTGGGCGCGGGTCTTGACGATCAGCTCCTCACCGGAGTGGATGCGCTGTCCGTCGACCTCCGTGACGACGTCTCCGGCCCGGATGCCGGCCCGGTCGCCGGGGCCGCCCGCGGTGACCGGCGCGCCCGCCTCCCCGCCGGCCACGCTGACCCGGGCGCCGTCCCCGGCGTAGTCCAGGTCGAGGGTGATGCCGATGACCGGGTGGGTCGCCTTGCCGTTGTTGATCAGCTCCTCGGCGACGCGCTTGCCCTGGTTGATCGGGATGGCGAAACCGAGGCCGATCGAACCGGCCTGGGCGCTGTCGGAGTCGGTGCCGTCGGCGGCGGAGCGGATCGCGGAGTTGATGCCGATGACCTGGCCCCGCGCGTCGAGGAGGGGGCCGCCGGAGTTGCCGGGGTTGATCGGCGCGTCGGTCTGCAGGGCGTCCACGTACGACACGTCGCTGCCGTCCCCTCTCTCGCCTCCGGCGACGACCGGCCGTTCCCTGGCGCTGATGATCCCGGAGGTGACGGTGCCCTCCAGGTCGAAGGGGGCGCCGATGGCGACGACCGGATCGCCGACCCGGACGTTGTCGGAGTTGCCGAGCCTGAGGGGCTGCAGGCCCTTCACCCCGGTCACCCGCACCACGGCGAGGTCGTAGCCGCTGTCCCGGCCGACGACCTCGGCGTCGGCGGTCTGGCCCCCGTTGAAGACGACGGATATCTCGCCGTCGTTTCCGGCGGGCTCGACGACGTGGTTGTTGGTGAGGATGTAGCCGCGCGTGTCGAGCACGAAGCCGGTTCCGGTGCCGGACTCGTCGCTCCCGCTGACATGCAGCGTCACGACGCTGGGCAGGGCCCGCGCGGCGATCCCGGCCACGCTGTCCGCGGCCCGCCCGGTGGGCTCCGCGGAGGCCTGCGGCAGCCGTACGGGGTTCAGCCCGCCGTTGCGCTCCAGATAGGTGCCCACGGCCCCGCCGAGCCCGCCGGAGACCAGCGCGAGGGCCAGAGCGCCCCCGGCCAGCCTCCGCCGCACCTGCCTGCGCCGCTCGGCCTCGGTGTCCACCCCGGCCCCGGTCTGCTGGAACGGCCCGCCGACGACGATCTCGGCCCCCTGCGCCCCGGCGAGCGGGGCGGGGGCCCAGGGGTCGTAGCGCCGCCAGGGATCGACGGGTTCGGCCGTGGACTGCTGCGGTATCAGGGGCGCCGCGGGCGGGCCGTGGACGGCCTGCGGCGGGATCACAGGAGGAACGGGACCCGGAACAGGAGGAGGAATGGGAACAGGACCGGCAACGGGTGCGGGGGCCGGCGGGGGCAGCGCGGTGCCGTGCGCGGGTGTGACCGCCGGGTGCTGGACGGGCGGCGCGGGCGCCCAGGGGCCCGGCTCGCCGTACGGCGGGGTGCTGTAGGGGTCGGGATCGTGCAACGGCTTGGGACGCTCGCCGGCGACCGCCCCCGCCCCCGGCCCCGCGGGAACCGCCTCGGCGAAACCCGCACCGTCCTGAACCACGGACTGGCCCGAACCGGCCGCGACGAGACCCGCTGCACCGGTTTCCGACCCGGCCGGCTCGGACGCGGGCTCCGCGGGCGTCGGGCGGGCCAGTTCGAAGTCGCCCTCGGCTGTGGGAGCGGGTGGGCTCGTGGCCGTTTCCGGACCCGGGTCCGCGGGGCTCTGTTGCTCCGAGGACGCCTGCGGTCGAGGCCGGCTCCACCATTTCGCCCTCGTGGGCTTCCCCTCGTCCATGCTCTCCCCACGCTCGAGCCCCCGCCGCACCGAGCGGCCCGGCTGACTCCAGGCAAGGCGCGGTCCACCCTGGATTCAACCAGGTTCACGGCGGAGCGGCGCAGGGCCCGGGTCAGCGGGTGTTCTGCGAGGTGGGCGAGTCGCTGGGAGCGGAGGTGGCGTCGGGGACGGGTGCGGCGAGCAGACCGGGCGCGGTGGCCTCGACCCCGTTGGTCCACGCGGAGAGCGCGGTCAGCGGGATCGGCGGGTGGGTGCCGAGCGGCCGTATCAGCGGGGACATGACGGCCGCGCCGGCCACCATGGGCGTGGTGAGCCGGTGCAGGGCCTGCTCGAACTGGCGGTCGGCCGGCGCGGGCACACCGGGCAGCAGCGGCGCGGACACCTCGGTCGGGGCCACCGGGGTGTCGCCGAGGTGGCCGCTCTGGGAGAGCAGCGGGCCGACGGCGCGACGGCGCTGGTTGTCCTGCGCGGTCGAGGAACCCGTGCCCGAGCCCGGCGTGCGGGCCGGCGTCACATTGCTCCCGGAGCCCGAGCCGCCACGGCCGTCCGCGGTCGTGTCGATCGGGGCGACGGTGGTCATGCCGCCCAGAGCGATCGCGGCGAGCGACACCGCGCCGGCGGCGACGAACGCGAACCGCATGCTGCGCGAGCGCTCGGTGTCGCCGCGGTCGCCGCCTCGGCCGACGGGGTGGATGCGGAAACCCCGCTCCGAGGCGGGTGCCAGGACGGAGCCGTGGTCGCGGGCGGGCACATAGCCGAACTCGAACGGCTCGTCCCGTCTGCCGCCTCTCATTCCGAAGACTCCGCCGGGGAGTCCCTCGCCGAACGCTCCGCCGCCCAGCGGGCTGCCGCCGTCGCCGGGGTCGCCGCCCCCGGGAAGCCCCTGGAGACGGGCCAGGAAGCTCTCCGAGGGGGCCGGTGGGGCCACTTCCGCGAAGACGTTCTTCAGCCGGCGCTGCGCGTCGACCTCCGACTTGCACTTGGGGCAGGTCGCCACATGCGCCAGCACCCGCTCACGGGTGTCATGACCGAGCTCGCCGTCCACCAGGGCCGAGAGCCGGTCACCGAGATGCTGCTCCGCGAGGAGCCTCTCGGCTGCGTTGTTTCGGGATCCGGTTCCACTCACGCGGTCGCGCCCCCTCCTCCCAGTGCGGGCACGCGGGGCACGAAGGAGCGTCGCTCCGCGCGTGCCTCGGGCGAGCGGTGCGCGAGGGCCTTGCGCAGCTGGGAACGGCCGCGGTGGATGCGCGAGCGGACCGTGCCCAGCTTGACGCCCAGGGTCGCGGCGATCTCCTCGTAGGACAGGCCTTCGATGTCGCAGAGGACGACCGCGGCGCGGAACTCGGGCGCGAGGGTGTCGAGGGCCTGCTGGACGTCCGCGTCGAAGTGGGCGTCGTTGAAGACCTGCTGCGGGTTGGGCTCCTTGCTGGGCAGCCGCTCGGCGGCGTCGTCGCCCAGCGCGTCGAAGCGGATGCGCTGCTTGCGGCGGACCATGTCCAGGAAGAGGTTGGTGGTGATGCGGTGCAGCCAGCCCTCGAACGTGCCCGGCGTGTACGTCGACAGGGAACGGAAGACACGGACGAAGACCTCTTGGGTGAGATCCTCGGCGTCGTGCTGGTTGCCGGTCAGACGGTAGGCGAGCCGGTAGACCCGGCCGCTGTGCATGCTGACGATCTCCTCCCACGTGGGCGGAGTCCAGGCCTGCCCGTCCGCGTCGGTGGAGAAAGTCGCGGTCTGGGCTGGGCCGTCGGCGAGGCCGGCGGCGTGGCTGGGGTCAGCAGCGGTGTCGTTCACGGATTTCGGCTTGCCTGCCGAACCGAGAAAGCGCCGCAGCACTCCTCCCCGATCCACAGGCGCAGCCGCACCTCCCCTGTCGGCTCTGGTGGTGTCCAGTGGAGCCCCTACCATAGCCACCTCGCCCGTTAGCTCCGGATAAGCGGTTTTACGAGAAATTGATCTGGGCTGATACGGCTCATACGGCTGCGTCAGCACTTGCTCGACACCCGGTCCTTCATCGTGATCCAACTGTGTCCCCCCGTCATCGTTCACACCCCTTCAAACGCGCGGTCCCATCTGCGGGTTCCCGGCGGCAACGGATACAGTCACGCCGAGGCAACCACGGGGACAGGAGAGGGTCATTACCGGCAACCGGCAGGCAAGCTGGGCGTTCGCCGACGCCTATGCCGCCGAGGACGAAGCGCTGCTCTGGGCCCGTGACCGGGCCCGCGACGCAGGGCTGCGCTCGGTGTCGCCCAGCACGGGCGCAGCCCTGCGGATGCTCGCCGCCACCGTGGACGCGAAGGCGGTCGCGGAGATCGGTACCGGCACCGGCGTCTCCGGGATCCACCTGCTGTACGGGATGCGCCCGGACGGCGTCCTGACGACCGTCGACCCCGAGCCGGAGCACCAGCAGTTCGCCCGGCAGGCCTTCCGTGCCTGCGGTTTCGCCAGCAACCGGGCCCGCTTCATCCCGGGCCGCGCCCTGGACGTCCTGCCCCGCCTCGCGGACGCGGGCTATGACCTGGTCTTCTGCGACGGCGACCGGCTGGAGCTGATGGACTACCTCGCTGAATCGTTGCGCCTGCTGCGTCCGGGCGGGCTGGTCGTCTTCGAGGGCGTCTTCGCCAACGGCCGCACGGTGGATTCGGGGCCGCAGCCCACCGAGGTCATAAGGATCCGGGAACTGCTGCGGGCGGTGCGCGAGAGCCAGGAGCTGGTGCCGTCGCTGCTCCCGGTGGGCGACGGCCTGCTGTGCGCGGTCAAGCGCTGAGCGCTGCACTGGGCCTGCCGCGATGTGCCGTCGTTCGGCTGCCGCGCCGTCGTGGCTGGTCGCTCCCCCACTCTCGGCTCCGCTCGAGCGGGGGGACCCCCACCGCGGCGGAGCCGCATATGTCAGCGCCTCGCGCCCCTTCGGGGCGCTTAGGCGAAACGTGGAAAAACAACCGCTCCGGCATCCCGAAGGGTGCCGGAGCGGTCGAAAGAACAGGGTCGCTTGCGCGTCAGCCGACGACCTTCTTGAGGGCGTCGCCGAGCGCGTCGGCCTCGTCAGGGGTCAGCTCGACGACGAGCCGCCCGCCGCCTTCGAGCGGAACGCGCATGACGATGCCCCGCCCCTCCTTGGTCACCTCGAGCGGGCCATCACCCGTCCGCGGCTTCATGGCCGCCATGCTCGTTCCCCTTCCTGAAACCAGCTCATCGCCAAAGCCGACGGCCCGTGGAGGGCAGCCGCAGTCCAGCGTGGGACACGCGACACCGGCATCGAACACATTGCTTCCAAGCCATTATCCCGCATCTCAGGACCCGATGACCAACATCAGTCGGCATCGCTTGGGCAACGCGCGCGAGCAAAACCACTCAATTCGGCGATGTGACTGCGATACTTCGCCGCCGCACGCACTTCCCCCGCCCGGAATCCGTCCCGGATTCTTTGACGCAGGTCACATGTCGGGTCCGGTCCGCGGACGGCGATCTCCGCCATGCTGTCCTCGTACACCGGACGTACCGACCAGTAGTACGTCGGAGCCGCGACACGGAGGGGAAACGCCATGGCCGACACCGTGCTCTACGAGGTGAGCGACGGACTCGCGACGATCACGCTGAACCGCCCGGAGGCGATGAACGCGCTGAACATCGCGACCAAGGTCGCCCTTCGGGACGCGGTCGGGTCCGCGGCGGCCGACGACGCCGTACGGGCCGTGCTGCTGACCGCCGCGGGTGAGCGGGCGTTCTGCGTGGGGCAGGACCTCAAGGAGCACATCGGGCTGCTGGCCGAGGGCTCGGGGCAGGTCATGAGCACGGTCAAGGAGCACTACAACCCGATCGTGCGGGCGCTGACGGAGGCACGGAAGCCGGTGGTCGCCGCGGTGAACGGGGTCGCCGCCGGCGCGGGATTCGGGTTCGCGCTGGCCGCGGACTACCGGGTCGTGGCCGACACGGCGTCCTTCAACACCTCGTTCGCGGGTGTCGCGCTGACCGCCGACTCCGGGGTGTCCTGGACCCTGCCCCGGGTGATCGGCCCCGGGCGGGCCGCCGATCTGCTGCTGTTCCCGCGCAGCGTCAAGGCGCAGGAGGCGTACGAGCTGGGGATCGCGAACCGGGTCGTTCCGTCGGCGGAGCTGCGCGCCGAGGGCGAGAAGGTGGCCCGCGCCCTGGCCGCGGGGCCGACGGTGGCGTACGCGGCGATCAAGGAGGCCGTCGCGTACGGGTTCTCCCACTCGCTGGCGGAGACGCTGGAGAAGGAGGACGAGCTGCAGACCCGGGCCGGGGCGTCCGAGGACCACGGGATCGCGGTGCAGGCGTTCATCGACAAGGAGACGCCCAAGTACTTGGGACGCTGAGCATCCCCGGCGGCTGCGGCGCCGTCGTAGCTGGTCGGGCCCGCGCGGCGGAGCCGCACATGTCAGCGCCCCGCGCCCCTTCAGGGCGCTGCCGAACCGCCGCCGACCTGCTTAGCCAGGTCTGCTCACGCACGCTGCCAGGTGGTCGTTGACCAAGCCGCACGCCTGCATCAACGCGTAGGCCGTCGTGGGGCCGACGAACCGTACGCCGCGCTTCTTCAGCGCCTTCGACAAGGCGGTCGACTCGTCGGTCACGGCCGGGACGTCGGCGAGGGTCTTCGGGGCGGGGCGGGCCGCCGTGTCCGGGGCGTGGGACCAGATCAGTTCGTCCAGGTCGCCCGGGGCCCAGTCGGCCAGCAGCCGGGCGTTGGCGAGGGTGGCGTCGATCTTGGCCCGGTTGCGGATGATGCCCGGGTCGGCGAGCAGGCGTTCGCGGTCCTCGTCGGTGAAGCCGGCCACCGAGGCGATCTTGAAGTCGGCGAAGGCGGTGCGGAAGCCGGGGCGGCGGCGCAGGATCGTGATCCAGGAGAGGCCGGACTGGAAGGCCTCCAGGCTGAGGCGTTCGAAGAGCGCGTCGTCGCCGTGGACCGGGCGGCCCCACTCCTCGTCGTGGTAGGTCACGTAGTCCGGCGTGGACAGGGCCCAGGGGCAGCGCAGCGCGCCGTCCTCGCCCGGGAGGGCCGTGCCGTCGCTCACCGGTGGTCCTCGGGCTCGGGCTTCTCGAAGGAGACGGCCGAGGTGTGCGCCCCGGACAGGGCGGACTCCAGGTCGGCGATGCGGGCGTCGCGCTCGGCGAGTTCGGCGGCGATGCGGTTGAGGGCGTCGTCCACGTCCGCCATGCGGTAGCCGCGGGCGGCCAGCGGGAAGCGGAGGCGGTCGATGTCGGCCCGGTCGACCGCGCGGTCCGGGGGCAGCGGGTCGTGCAGCCGCTCGGGGGCGACCTCCGGCAACGGGCCGGTGCCCTCGCCGCCGCCCACCACGGCGAGGGTCACCGCGGCGACCACGACGGCGAGCGCGATGACCAGGAACAAGAACATAACCATCGGTGGGCCCCCACGCTCGGTGTGCTCGGAGTGGATGTGTGTGGGTCCGATCGTGCCATGCGGGTCCGACAGTTAGGGTCGCAGGCGGTGGAAGTGCAGGTCGTACTAGGAGAGGTCACAGGGGATGCTCAGGCTGGGCAGGCGGGAATTCGGCGCGCACGAGCCGGTGATCATGGCGATCGTGAACCGGACCCCGGACTCCTTCTACGACCAGGGGGCGACCTTCCGCGACGAGCCGGCCCTCGCGCGCGTGGAGCAGGCGGTGGCGGAGGGCGCGGCCGTGATCGACATCGGCGGGGTCAAGGCCGGGCCCGGCGAAGAGGTGACGGCGCGGGAGGAGGCCCGGCGGACCGTCGGCTTCGTGGCCGAGGTCCGACGGCGCTTCCCGGACGTGATCATCAGCGTGGACACCTGGCGCGCGGAGGTCGGGGAGGCGGTCTGCGAGGCGGGCGCGGATCTGCTGAACGACGCGTGGGGCGGGGTGGATCCGGGGCTGGCGGAGGTCGCGGCGCGCTACCGGGTGGGGCTGGTGTGCACGCACGCGGGGGGCGCGCAGCCGCGGACGCGTCCGCACCGGGTGGCGTACGACGACGTCATGGCCGACATCCTGGGCGTGACCGTGGGGCTCGCGGAGCGGGCGGCGGCGCTGGGCGTGCCGCGGGAGTCGATCATGATCGATCCGGGGCACGACTTCGGGAAGAACACCCGGCACAGCCTGGAGGCGACCCGGCGGCTCGGGGAGATGGTGGAGACGGGCTGGCCGGTGCTCGTGTCGCTGTCCAACAAGGACTTCGTCGGGGAGACGTTGGACCGGCCCGTGAAGGAGCGGGTGGTGGGGACCCTGGCGACGACGGCGGTGTCGGCGTGGCTGGGGGCGCAGGTGTACCGGGTGCACGAGGTGGCCGAGACCCGGCAGGTGCTGGACATGGTCGCGTCCATCGCCGGGCATCGGCCTCCGGCGGTGGCGCGACGGGGGCTCGCGTAGGCCGCACGCGCCGTACCAGGGGGCTCCGCCCGCTGGACCCCCGATCGGCCCTGAAGGGGCCTCGTCCTCAAACGCCGGACGGGCTGAAAGACAGACACCCGCCCGGCGTTCGCAAGGCATCCGACAGCCCTAGCGGCCCGCTTCCTTCGAGACCAGGGCGACCGCTTCCTCCACGTCGTCCGTGATGTGGAACAGGAGGAGGTCCTTCTCGGAGGCCTTGCCCTGGGCGATCAGGGTGTTCTTCAGCCAGTCGATGAGCCCGCCCCAGTACTCCGTGCCGAAGAGGACGATCGGGAAGCGGGTGACCTTCTGGGTCTGGACGAGGGTGAGCGCCTCGAAGAGTTCGTCCAGGGTGCCGAGGCCGCCGGGCAGGACCACGAAGCCCTGCGCGTACTTCACGAACATCATCTTCCGCACGAAGAAGTAGCGGAAGTTGAGGCCGATGTCGACGTACGGGTTGAGGCCCTGCTCGAAGGGGAGCTCGATGCCGAGGCCGACGGAGATGCCGCCCGCCTCGCACGCACCCTTGTTGGCCGCCTCCATCGCGCCCGGACCGCCGCCCGTGATGACGGCCCAGCCGGCGTCGACCAGGGCGCTGCCCAGCCGGACGCCCGCCTCGTACTCCGGGGAGTCCGCCCGTGTGCGGGCGGAGCCGAACACGCTGATGGCGGGCGGGAGTTCGGCGAGAGTGCCGAAGCCTTCGATGAACTCCGACTGGATGCGCAGGACCCGCCAGGGGTCCGTGTGGACCCAGTCCGACGGTCCGCCGGCGTCCAGCAGGCGCTGGTCGGTCGTGCTCGCCGTGACCTGACCCCGCCTCCGGAGGACAGGTCCCAGGCGCTGTTCCTCCGGTGGCTGCTTCTTGCCCTCGGGGTTCCCTGTAGCCATGTGAGCTCCCTCCGCTTGCAGTGGTTCCAGCTCAGCGTAGATCTACGCCGGTTACGTGCGGGGGACGTCGGCGTGTCCGCGATGAAGCGGCGCCGCGCCGAACGTCCCCTCAGAGCGTCAGCCAGGTCCGCAGGCGCTCCTCGCCCGCCAGGATCTTGGCCGTCTCGACGCGTTCGTCCCGCTTGTGCGCCAAGTGCGGGTTGCCGGGGCCGTAGTTGACCGCGGGCACGCCCAGCGAGGAGAAGCGGCTGACGTCCGTCCAGCCGTACTTGGGCATCGGGGTGCCGCCCACCGCCTTGATGAAGGCCGCCGCGGCGGGGTGGGAGAGGCCGGGGAGGGCGGCGGGGCTGTGGTCGTCGACCGTGAACTCCTCGACCCCGCAGTCGGCGAAGACCTCGCGGACGTGCGCGACGGCGTCCTCGGCGCTGCGGTCCGGCGCGTAGCGGAAGTTGACGGTGACGACGCACTCGTCCGGGATGACGTTGCCGGCCACCCCGCCCGTGATGCCGACCGCGTTGAGGCCCTCGCGGTACTCCAGGCCGTCGATGACCGGACGGCGCGGCTCGTAGGCGGCCAGCCGGGCCAGGATCGGGGCGGCGGCGTGGATGGCGTTGGAGCCCATCCAGCCGCGCGCCGAGTGGGCCCGCTCGCCCTTCGTCCTCAGCAGGACCCGCAGGGTGCCCTGGCAGCCGCCCTCGACCTGGCCGTCGGAGGGTTCGAGGAGGACCGCGAAGTCGCCCGCCAGCCACTCCGGGTGGGCCTCGGCCACATGCTTGAGGCCGTTGAGGTCGGCGGCGACCTCCTCGTTGTCGTAGAAGACGAACGTCAGGTCGCGGTTGGGCTGCGGGACCGTGGCCGCGATGCGCAGCTGCACCGCCACCCCCGACTTCATGTCGCAGGTGCCGCAGCCCCAGAGCACCCCGTCCTCGTCGAGCCGCGAGGGGACGTTGTCCGCGATCGGGACCGTGTCGATGTGGCCGGCCAGGACCACGCGCTCCGCCCGCCCCAGGTTCGTGCGGGCGATCACGTTGTTGCCGTAGCGGTCCACCGTGAGGTGCGGCAACGCGCTCAGGGCGTTCTCAATCGCGTCCGCGAGCGGCTTCTCGGCGCCGCTCTCCGAACGGAAGTCGACGAGCCGCGCGGTGAGGACAGCGGCATCCAGAGTGAGGTCAAGCGGGGTGTCGGCCATGCCGTCGACCCTAACGCGCCAGTTGTCGGCATCGCTCTTGCCCGCTGTGCGCAAGAGACTCCTACTCCTCAGTAGTCTCCAGTACGTTGTACGCGTGCCGAAGCAGTCCCCCTCTTCCAAGCGCCGCGGCCGCCTCCTCCGTTTCGGGGCGGCCTGCGTGGTCCTGTCCGCCCTCGCGGGCTATGTCGTGGTGCAGTACGTCGCCGGTGGCACGGGAGATCCGGGCTGCAGAGTCGTTTCCGGCGACGGCACCGGGAAGACGTACGAGTTCACGCCGGAGCAGGCGGTGAACGCGGCCACGATCGCCGCCGTCGGCACCGACCGGGCGATGCCCGAGCGGGCCGTCGCCATCGCGCTCGCGACCTCCCTCCAGGAGTCGGCGCTGCGCAACCTCACGCACGGCGACCGGGACTCGCTCGGGCTGTTCCAGCAGCGGCCCTCGCAGGGCTGGGGCACCGTGAAACAGGTCACGGACCCCGCATACTCGGCGAACATCTTCTACGAGCACCTCGCCAAGATCGACGACTACGCCGAACTCCCGCTCACGGTCGCCGCGCAGCGTGTGCAGCGCAGCGGCTACCCGGAGGCGTACGCCAAGCACGAGGCGGACGCCACCGCGCTGGCCGCCGCGCTCACCGGGACCTCGGCGGCCGCGCTGACCTGCGACGGCCGCTCGGAACCCACGACGACCACCGGCCCGGCCGCGGTGCAGGCGGCGCTGGCCCGGGACTTCGGCCGGGTCGCCGACGAGAAGACCGACAAGGACACGGCCCCGCCGGCCGCCCAGAGCGGCGGGCGGACCGTGACGCTGCCGGTGACCGAGGACACCACCGCCGACGGACGCAGCGTCGGCGAGCGCGGCTGGCAGCTGGCGCACTGGGCGGTGGCCAACGCCACGGCGCTGCGCATCGAGCGCGTCTCCTACGCCGGCCGGGTGTGGATCTCCGGGAACAGCGGCAGCCAGTGGCGGGCGACCGGTTCGACCAACGCGGAGGCCGTCGGCGGCTCGGCGGTCGGCGGCGGCGACAGCGTGCGGATCCTCACCGCGCAGTAATCCGAGGCGTCGACCGCGCAGCAGTGCGGGTCTTCACCCGGGCGGGTCATGTGCGGGGCGGCCGGGCGGCCGGGTGCTCAGGTTTTCGCGCCGTCACCCTCGTATCCGGGCGGACCCTTGCGAACAAAGGGCTGCGGGGGTTTGACGGACTTTCACATCGGGACACTTTTGCCCGTTTTTATCCACAGCCGATAATGCGACGCATTGCCAACTCTTTACGTCGGCCGTGCGCAACCTTCGCGGGCTTCGAGCGGTAGTCACTGCGTCCGGGCCCGGACAGACAGTCCTTAGTTCTCTCCCGTCGAAGGAGCACCATGTCCCTCCCCCTGACCCGCCGGATCGCCCGTGCCGCGCTGCTCGTCGCTGCAGGAGCGGCCGCCGGGGTCGGTGCGGCCGGCTCCGCCGGTGCGGCCACCGGCCTTCCCGCCGCTCCGAGCCTGGGCGGTCTGACCGCCCTGGACGCGGCGGGCGTCGGCAACACGGTCGACGGCGCGGCGCAGAACGTCACCGGCCTCGCGGGTGAGACCGGCGGCAAGGCCGTCAAGCAGGCGGTGCCGACCGCGGGCAAGACCGGCGGCAAGGCGGTGAAGAAGGCCGCGCCCGCGGCGCAGAAGACGGCCGGCGAGGCGGCGGGCTCCGCCGGGGACGTCCTCGGGGACACCGCGTCGACCGCCACGAAGGGCGGGCTGCCGACGGACTCACTCACCAAGGGCGGGCTGCCGGGCGCGGAGACCCTGCCGGTCAAGGGCCTGCCCCTCGGCTGAGCCACGCCCACAGCAGCACAAGCGCACAGAGCGGCGGGGCCCGGGGATCTCCCCGGGCCCCGCCGCACCATGTGCGGGCGCGGACTGAGCGCTCCGCTGGAAGTGCCGCGAGGTGCCGTCATTGCGCTGCGGCGCCGTCGTGGCCGGTCGCTCCCGCGCGGCGGAGCCGCATATGTCAGCGCCCCGCGCCCTTTCAGGGCGCTGCCGAACCGCCGCCGACCTTGCCCGCCCCGCTCAGCGCGCCAGGCGCTCGACCGCCGCCGCCACCCGCTCGTCCGTCGCCGTCAGGGCCACGCGGACGAAGGTGTCGCCGGCCTCGCCGTAGAAGTCGCCCGGGGCCACCAGGATGCCTCGGTCGGCCAGGTGGGCGACCGTCGTCCAGCAGGACTCGTCCCTCGTGGCCCAGAGGTAGAGGCTGGCCTCGCTGTGCTCGATGCGGAAGCCGTGGGACACGAGCGCCTCGCGCAGGAGCGCGCGGCGGGCCGCGTAGCGTTCGCGCTGCTCGCGGACGTGGGCGTCGTCGCCCAGCGCCGCGACGACCGCCGCCTGGGTGGGCGCGGACGTCATCATGCCGCCGTGCTTGCGGATCTCCAGCAGCGGGCCCAGGACGGCCGGGTCGCCCGCCAGGAAGGCCGCCCGGTAGCCGGCCAGGTTCGAGCGCTTCGACAGGGAGTGCACCGAGACGATGCCCTCGTACGAGCCGCCGTTGACCTCCGGGTGCAGGACCGAGACCGGGTCGGCCTCCCAGCCCAGTTCCAGGTAGCACTCGTCGGAGAACAGCAGCACGCCGTGCTCGCGGGCCCACGCGACGGTCCGGGTCAGCTCCGCCTTCGACAGGACCCGGCCCGTCGGGTTGGACGGGGAGTTCAGCCACAGGAGCTTGAGGTTCGTGGGGTCCAGGGCCGTCGGGTCGTCGTAGACCTCGTGCTCGGCGCGGGCCAGGCGCGCGCCCACCTCGTACGTCGGGTACGCCAGGCGCGGGTAGGCCACCTTGTCGCCGGGGCCGAGGCCCAGCTGGGTCGGGAGCCAGGCCACGAGTTCCTTGGAGCCGACGATCGGCAGGACGTGCCGGTGGGTGACCTCGCGGGCCCCCAGGCGGCGCTCCAGCCAGCCGGTGATCGCGTCGCGCAGCGCCGGGGTGCCCCAGACGGTCGGGTAGCCCGGGGAGTCCGCCGCGTCGATCAGCGCCTTCTGGATCAGCTCGGGGACCGGGTCGACCGGGGTGCCGACGGAGAGGTCGACGATGCCGTCCGGGTGCGCTGCTGCCGTCTTCTTGTACGGCTCCAGTTTGTCCCAGGGGAAGGCGGGGAGACGGTCGGAGACTGCGGAGGACACGGTGACTGGCTCACTTTCGTACGTACGGCAAACGCCTCGGTCCCGTACGGCGATCAAGGGCGATCAGGCCGTACGGGACCGAGGCGGCACGGGGTGCGGACCGCTGATGCGGATTACTCGGCCTGCGGCGGCAGCGCGGCGACGAAGGGGTGGTCGCGCTCGATCAGACCCAGCTTGCTCGCGCCGCCGGGGGAGCCGAGCTCGTCGAAGAACTCGACGTTCGCCTTGTAGTAGTCCTTCCACTCCTCCGGAGTGTCGTCCTCGTAGAAGATCGCCTCGACCGGGCAGACCGGCTCACAGGCGCCGCAGTCGACGCATTCGTCCGGATGGATGTACAAGGACCGCTGGCCCTCGTAGATGCAGTCGACCGGGCACTCCTCGATGCACGCCTTGTCCTTGACGTCGACACAAGGCTGCGCGATGACGTAGGTCACGCTGTCGTTCCTCCTCGATAGGGCGCTGGCGGGCCTCCTCAGGCTCCGCCGCCTGGCGCGCGGGAGCGCGGCGTCGTCGATGCCCGCCCCTAGTATCTCCGTTCTTGGGCATGATCCGAACAGGAGGGGTGAACAGACCTGTGGAAATCTCGGCCGCCGGACGCCTCGAGGTCCGTATCACCAGTGCTGACGTGGGCAAACGTGTCTCGGTGCGCCGCTTGAGCGACCCTGGGGACACCGGGGGGAAATTCACCGACACGGTGGGTGTTCTCACATCATGGGACGACGGTGTGCTCGCGATCACACGGAAGAGCGGCGAGAGCGTCCGCATTGACGAGTCCTCGCTGGTCGCCGGGAAGGTCGTGCCGGCCGCCCCGGCCCGCCGTCGGGGCCCTGCCGCCTCCTACGAGGAGCTCGCCCGGGTGGCCGCACGGGGCTGGCCGCCGGTGGAGAGCGAGCGGCTCGGCGAGTGGGAGCTGCGGGCCGCCGGCGGGTACACGCGCCGGGCCAACTCGGTGCTGCCGCTCGGCGCGCCGGGGGTCCCGCTCGACGAGGCCCTGGACGTCGTGCGGCGCTGGTACGGCGCGCGCGGGCTGCCCGCCTATGTGCAGACGGCGACGGGGGCCGAGGGCGCGCAGGAACCGCTGTGCGCGGAGCTGGAGCGGCGGGGGTGGGTGCGGGAGGTGACGGCCGAGCTGTGGGTCGGGGCGCTGGCGCCGGTCGCCGATCTGGCGGAGGCTGAGACTGAGGCTGGGGCTGAGGCCGCGGGCGTGGTGTTGGCCCGGGAGGCCGACGCGGCGTGGCTGGATCGGTATCAGCGCAAGGGGGTGAGCGAGGTGGCCCTGAAGGTGCTGGGCGGAGGGCCGTCGGTCTGGTTCGCCTCCGTGCCCGGACCGGAGGGCGGGGCTCCGGCCGCCATCGGACGGTGTGTCGTGGACGGGCGGTGGGCCGGGTTCGGGGCCGTCGAGGTCGATCCGGCGCAGCGGCGCAGGGGGCTCGGCACGGCCGTGATGGCGGCGCTGGCCCGGCGGGCGCTGGCGGAGGGCGCGTCGGCGGCCTGGCTGCAGGTGGAGGAGGAGAACGCGGGGGCGCGGGCGCTGTACGCGGGGATGGGCTTCGCGGCGCATCACGCGTACCACCACTATCGCGGGCCGTCGGTGGAGCTACGTTGAGCGGCTTCGAGGGCGGCGAGGCGGTACGGCGGTTCGGCGCGGAGGTGCGGGCCGAGCGGCCCGATCTGTCGCTGCTGTGTCTGCTGATCGGCGCCGAGGCGGACGCCGAGCTGGACGAGGCCGGGCTGGACGCCGCGCAGATCGAGCTGGACCGGCTGGCGGGGCAGCTGCCGTACCGGCCGTCGGGCGGGCCGCGGGCGTGGGCCGTGGCGCTGCGGGACCTGCTCGGCGAGGGGTACGGGTTCCGCGGGTCGGCGGCGGACTACGACCGGCTGGAGTCGTCGCTGCTGCATCTGGTGCTGAGGCGGCGGCGGGGGCTGCCGATCCTGCTGTCGGTGGTGTGGGTGGAGGTGGCGCGGCGGGCCGGGGCGCCGGTGTACGGGGTCGCGCTGCCGGGGCACTTCGTGGTGGGGTTCGGCCCGCCCGCGGACCCGGAGCGGCAGGTGCTGGTCGACCCCTTCGACGGGGGGCGGCTGCTGACGGGCGAGGACACCCGGTCGCTGGTGGTCGGGGCCACGGGCGCGCCGCTGGAGGCGTCGATGCTGACGCCGGCCGATCCGCTGGACGTCGTCGTGCGGATCCTGAACAACATCCGGGCGTGGGCGGCGGCCCGGCCGGAGCGGTCCGATGTCGCCCTGTGGGCGGTGGAGTTGGGGCTGATGATTCCCTCGCACCCGGCCCGGTTGCGGTACGAGCGGGGGCAGTTGCTGGTGCGGCGGGGCGATTTCCTGGGCGGGGCCGCGGAGTTGGAGGACTACGCGGACCTGGTGGAGGTCGTGGACGAGGGCACCGCGGAACGGGTACGAAAAGAGGCCTTCGCCGCACGGGCAATGCTGAACTGAGCGACCTGACTACAGGGCTGAGCCCGGCCGCGGGGCTGAGCACAGTCGCGGGGCGGAGCCCGGCCGCGGGGCCGAGCGCAGTCGCGGAGCCGAGCACAGCCGCGGGACGGAGCCCGGCCGCGGAGTCGAGCACAGCTGCGTGGCTGAGCCCGGCCGCAGGACGGAGCCCGGCCGCAGGGCCGAGCGCAGTCGCGGGGCCGAGCCCGGCCAGAGGGCGGCGCCCGGCCGCGGAGCCGAGCACAGCTGCGCGGCTGAGCCCGGCCGCAGGACGGAGCCCGGCCGCGGGGCTGAGCGCAGTCGCAGGGCTGAGCCCAACCGCAGGGCTGAGCGCAGTCGCAGGGCTGAGCCCGGCCGCGGGGCCGAGCCCGGCCGCGGGGCTGAGCGCAGTCGCGGGGCTGAGCGCAGTCGCGGGGCGACGCCCGGCCAAGGGGCGGCGCCCAGCCACGGGACGGGCACGGCCGCAGGACGGAGCGCAGCCGCGGGGCTGACCCCAGCCGCAGGGCGGAGCACAGCCACGGGACAGAGCACAGCCGCTGGGCTGACCCCGGGCGCGGGGCGGAGCCCGGGCGCGGGGCGGAGCCCGGCCGCGGGGCGGAGCCCGGCCGCGGGGCGGAGCCCGGCCGCGGGGCGGAGCCCGGCCGCGGGGCGGAGCCCGGCCGCGGGGCGGAGCCCGGGTGTGGGGGCGTTACAGCCAGCCCTTGTCTCTGGCTGTCCGTACCGCCTCCGCGCGGTTGCGGACCGCCAGTTTCTGGATCGCCGTGGAGAGGTAGTTGCGGACCGTGCCCTGGGACAGGTGCAGGGCCGTCGCGAGTTCCGCGTTGGTCGAGCCGTCGGCCGCCGCGCGCAGGACCTCCCGCTCGCGGTCGGTCAGCGGGTTGGCGCCCTCGGCGAGGGCCGCGGCGGCGAGCGTGGGGTCGATGACCCGCTCGCCCGCCAGGACCTTGCGGACCGCCTGCGCGAGTTGGGCCGCGGGGGCGTCCTTGACGAGGAAGGCGTCGGCGCCGGCCTCCATGGCGCTGCGCAGATAGCCCGGGCGGCCGAAGGTGGTGAGGACGACCAGCTTCAACCGCGGGAGCTCCCGGTGGAGTCGGGCCGCCGCCTCGATGCCCGTCGCGCCCGGCATCTCGATGTCGAGGAGGGCCACGTCGACGTCGTGGGCGTGGGCCGCGGCGAGGACCTCGTCGCCGCGGGCCACCTGGGCGACGACCTCGATGTCGTCCTCCAGGCCGAGCAGGGCCGCCAGGGCCTCGCGGACCATCGACTGGTCCTCGGCCAGCAGGACCTTGATCGTGCGACCACTCATGGGCGGGATCCTATGTCCGGCGCCGGACCGGCCGGGACCCGGGCGGTCAGCCGGAAGCCCCGCTTGTCGCCGCCCGCCTCCAGGGTCCCGCCGGCCTTCGCCAGGCGTTCGGTGAGGCCGGTGAGGCCGTTGCCGGGGCCCGTGCCGGAGCCGCCGACGCCGTCGTCCTGGACGGAGAGTTCGAGGACGGGGCCGTCGAGGGTCTGGCGGCGCACGAGGTCCACCGTGCAGCGGTCGGCGCCGCTGTGCCGGACGACGTTGGTGATCGCCTCGCGCAGCGCCCAGGCCAGCGCGGACTCGCTCTCCTCGGGGACGCCGTCCAGGTCCGGTTCGGCGGGGATCGCGACGGCGATGCCGGCCGCCGTCGACGCGACCTGCGCACCGGCGAGTTCGGAGGCGAGGCGGGGGCGGCGGTAGCCGGTGACGGCCGCGCGGACGTCGACCAGCGCCTGCCGGCTGACCTGCTCGATGTCGGCGACCTGCTGGGCGGCCTTGTCGGGGTGGTCGGGGAGCATCCGGCCGGCCAGCTCGCTCTTGAGGGTGATCAGGGAAAGCGAGTGGCCGAGGAGGTCGTGCAGATCCCGGGCCAGGCGCAGGCGCTCCTCGTTGGCGGCGAGCTGGGCGACCGTGGCGCGCGCCTCCCGCAACTCGATCGTCGTGCGCACCAGGCGTCGAACGCCCGCCATGGCGGCGCCGCCGAGCAGGGCCGGGATGAGGAGCGAGGCCAGGTAGGAGTGGCCGCCGGGGAGCGTCAGGGCGACGGCTGTCATCAGGGCCGCCGTGGCAGGGATCGTCCAGCGGGCCATGCGCCCCGGCAGGGCGGCGCCGGACGCGGTGGACACGTACACGAACAGGACCAGCCACTCGCGGCCCAGGGTGAGGGCCAGGACCGTCGACTGGGCCGCGAGGACCGCGAGGGAGCCCGCGACCACGCGGGTCGTCTCGCCGCGGCCGGTGCGGAAGACCAGGGCCCCGTACCAGACGACGAAGGCCACCAGGCCCAGCCAGCCGAGGAACCGAACGCCCGCGCTGTGGCCGCCGTGGAGGAGGTCGCTGACCGGTGCGCCCAGGTAGACCAGCCAGATGCCGATCCACAGGGACTTCACCACCCGCGCCCTGCGGGTCGTGGGGCGTTGCCCGATGCCGATGCCGACGCCGCTCACGCCTTCAGCGTGTCCTTCCGGTACAGCCAGGCCGCGCCGCCCGTGAACAGGACGAAGAAGACGGCCAGGACGACGATGTCCTGCGCCTGCGGGGCCCGGCTCTGCTCGATCGCCTGCCCCAGGGCAGCGTACGCGTGCGTGGGCACCCACTTCGCGATGTCCTGCAGCCAGGTCGGGAAGGTCGTCGTCGGCATCCACAGGCCGCCGAGGATCGACAGGCCGAAGTAGGTGATCATCGCGATCGGGCGGACCGCGTCCCCGCTCGCGAGGTAGCCGATCGCCACGCCGAGGGCCGCGAAGACCAGGCTGCCGGCCCAGATCGCGCCGGTGAGCGCGAGCCACTGCCAGGCGTCCAGCCGGACGTCCTTCACGGCCGCGGCGACCACGAAGACGACGACGATGGAGGGCAGGCTGACCACCGCGGCGCTCGCCGTCTTCGCCAGGACATAGCCGCGCCCCGGCAGGGTCGTCAGGCGCAGCTGGCGCACCCAGCCGCTCTGGCGCTCCTTCGCTATCCGCTCGCTGTTGCCCATCAGGACGGCCGTGAGGGCGCCGAAGGAGGCCATCGACACCATCATGTAGGTCGGCAGGGTCAGGCCCGTGCCGTCGACCTTCTCCGTGCCGTCGGCGCTGCCCGCGATGAGCAGGAACAGCACCGCCGGGTAGATCACCGAGAAGAACAGGAACTTGCGGTTGCGCAGGGCGCGGGTGAGCTCCAGCTTGATCAGGCCGTTCACTTCGACTTCGCCTCCTCGGCGGTGGTGAGGGCGACGAAGGCCTGTTCCAGGCCGAGCCCGGCGACCTCGAGGTTGCGGGGGTAGAGGCCGAGGCCGTAGAGCGCGTGGACGGTGGCGTCGGCGTCGGTGGACTGGATGCGGACGGTGCGGCCCGACACGTCGAGGGCGGTGAGGAACGGCAGGGCGCGCAGGGCGGGCTCGTCCATCCCGTCCATCCCGTCCGCCAGGTCGAAGGCGATCCGGCGCGCCCCCGCCTTGGCCTTGATCTCGGCGGCCGTGCCGTCGGCCAGCAGCCGGCCGCGGTGCAGGACCAGCACCCGGTCGGCGATCGCGTCGGCCTCTTCGAGGTAGTGGGTGGCGAACAGGACCGTGCGGCCCTGGTCGGCCTGCTCGCGCATGGTGGCCCAGAACGCCTGCCGGGTGGTGACGTCCATGCCGGTGGTGGGTTCGTCCAGGACGATCAGGTCGCTGTCGCCGGCGGTGGCCAGGGCGAACCGGACGCGCTGGGCCTGGCCGCCGGAGAGCTTGTCGACCTTGCGGTCGGCGATCTGGGTGACGCCCGCGCGGGCCAGCACGTCGGCGGGCCGGTACGGCCTCGGGTGCAGGGCGCAGGCGAGCCGGACGAGTTCGGCGACCGTCACCTCGTCCATCAGGCCGCCGCTCTGCAGCATCGCGCCGACCCGCCCGCCGACGATCGCCTCGCGCGGGGTGGCGCCGAAGAGGCGGACGGCGCCGCTGTCGGGCTGCTTGAGGCCGAGCAGCAGGTCGAGGGCGGTCGACTTGCCGGCGCCGTTGGGCCCGAGCAGCGCCACGGTCTCCCCCGGGCGCAGGGCCAGGGTCAGGCCGTCCACGGCCCGTACGTCCCCGAAGCTCTTGGTCACCTGGTCGAACCCGACCACCGGTGCTGTCGTCGTCATGACACCAATGGTCGTCCCGGGGACCCGGCCGACGGCAGTGTCGGCCGTCCCCGGTGCCGCATGACAGATGTCATGCGGCATCGCCCTGGAGGGCACTTCCAGCGGAGCGTCTAGCTGGGGTCGGTGTCGATGGTCCCGGTCCGGTCCGACTTGCTGAGCAGGGCCGGGCGCAGCGCGCTGATGACGTCCTGGACGGTGACGGCGGTCTTCTGGCCGGTGCCGCGGGTGATCAGGACGCCGTCGAAGGCCTTGCCGTAGAGCTCCTTCAGGGCCGCCTGGTCGTAGCTCTCCACGAGCTTGCCGTCGATGGCCTTGACGCCGAGGAACTTCCACAGCGAGTTCTTCGGGCTCATCAGCACGGAGTGCGCCGCGTCGACCTCGACCGTGACCCGGTCGGACATCGCCGGTTCGGCGAACTCCTTCATCATCCGGTCGACCTCGGCGTCGGTGATCGTCGGCTGCTTGGCCGTGGTCGGGACCTTGACCGCGGTGGTCGTGCCCGTCTCGACCTGGGCGCGGTAGGCCGCCACGACGGAGTCGGCGGCCTTCGCCGCGTCGATGCCCTTGCCCGCCTTGCCGTAGACGGCGACGGCCTTGTCGGACTCGAACTTGATGGTGCCCTCGGTGACCGAGCCGGAGCCGCCCGCGGCGGTCTTCAGGGCCGCCTGGAGCTTCTCCTCGTCGACGGGCATCGCGGGCTCGACCTCACGGTGCTGCCCGAACAGCGAGCTGATCACGGAGACCGGGTTGTAGTCGCTCTTGGCGGCGGCGTCGACCGTGGCCTGCAGGTCGAACTGCAGGCCCGCCTGGTCCGGCTTGAGGGTGACGGTGGCGCCGTCGACGGACAGCTTCAGCGGTGTGACGGCCCGCTTCTCGAAGGCGTCGTCGAGCTTCTTGACGGCGTCGTCGCGGGTGCCGCCGCCGATCTCCACGCCGAGCACGGTGGTGCCCTTGGGCACGTCGGAGTGGTTCATCAGCAGGCCGGCCCCGTAGAGGCCGATCCCCGCGACGACCACCAGGCCGCCCAGCAGGGGGGCCTTGCTGCGGCCCTTCTTCTTTTTCGGCTTCTTCGCCTTCTTGGAGTCGCCCGCGGGCGCGCTCGGCCTGACCTGCTCCGAACCGTGCGGCGGGGTGCCCGGCCCGTCGGTGCGTGCGGGGCCCGGCGGGAAGGATCCGCCCGGCCCGGGCTGGCCGCCGGTGGGCACGACGGGGATGCCGCTGGTGACGGTGTGCCCGGAGACGTTGTCGGCGGGCCGCCCGCCGTAGCCGCCCGGGCCCGGTTCGGGGACGTGCTTCTGCGGGGTGAGGATCGCGGTGTCGTCGCTCAGTCCGCCGCCGGGGAGGCGACCGGTGCCGGGGGCGGCGCCGGGGCCGGCCGGGGCGCCGGGCGGGCGGGTCGCGGCGGGGGCGCCGGCCATCGGGGGCACCATCGGGCCGTCGCCGGTGACCGGGCCGCCGGTCGGGCCCGCGGGGCCGCCCTGGGGGCCGCCTCGGCCGGGCGGGGTGCTGGGCCCGTCCGGACCGTTGAAGTCGTAGGAGCCGCCGAAGGCGCGCGGGCCGTTCGGACCGCTCTGCCCCTGCGGGCCGCCGGCCTGCCCGTTCGGGCCGTACTGACCGCTCTGGCCGCTCTGGCCGTTCTGACCCGGCCGGCCGTTCTGGCCGTTGTCGGAGAAGTACGGCAGGTTGTCGCGCCGCGGTTCGGCGGGGCCGCCGCCCTGAGCCTGGCCCTGGCCCTGGCCCTGGCCCTGACCCTGTCCCTGAACCTGGCCCGGGCCTTGACCCTGACGACCCCGACCCTGACGGCCCTGACCCGGGCCCTGGCCCGGACCGGGGCCCTGGCCCGGCGCCTGGCCCGGGCGGGGGCCGTTGCCGAGCGGGCCCGCGGCGAGTGCCTCGGTCACGTCGAAGGAGCCGGTACCGCCGCCGTGCCCGGGAGCCACGGGGCCTCCGGTGGCGCCGCCGGGGAGCCCCGCGCCGTTGGTGCCGCCGGGGCGGGAACCGCCCGACAGGCTCATGGAGCCGACCACGCCACCGGGACGCCCGGCGCCCGGCCGTGCGCCGCCGGGCGCGCCGCTACCGGACCCGGTACCGGACCCGGCCGCGGTTCCGGCCGCCGGGCCGCCCGCGGGCGGCGTGCCCGCACCGGCGGCGGAACCGCCGGGGATTCCGGCCCCGTTGGTGGAGCCGCCGCCCTGACCGCCCTTGCCCGCCGGGGACTTGCGCGGCGCGAACCAGTCGCTCTTCTTCTCGTCCGAGGAGGGCACGGGTTCGCCGGGCAGCCGGAACGAGCCGGTCTCCGACGAGTCCGAGCCGACGGCGCCCGCAGCTGCCGGCGGCGACGCGTCGGCGCCGGTGTCGGCTTGGGGGGGGCCGCCGGGGCCGGGGCTGTCGTCGCCCGTGCTCTCGGCGTCGGCCACGGGGGTGCGTACGACGACCGGCGGAATGGGCCGCGAACCCGGGATGTTGATGCGGATCCGGGTCGTCAGCGTGGTCTCGGTGGTCTTGCGCTCCTCCGGCCGCGCGGCCGAACGGCCCGCGTCCGTACCGCCGTCGGACACCACGGGGGTGCCGTACGGCGGCGTGCCCGAGGGGTAGGCGGCTCCGCCGCGCCCGTTGGGCCCGGAGGACGGACTGTCAGTTTCACGACTCAAGGCAGGTTCTCCAGGTTGGCTCCGCCGCCCGCCACGGCCTCACGGGCAGCTCGGCGGCGCGCACCACCATACTGGCCACTTCTGGCCCGTATCCCACGACCGTCAGGGAAACCCACACGGGACTCCCACCGGTGCGCCAGGGTGAAGTGGTACGTCACTTGCCAAGTCGGACGTCATGGCCGACCGGTTGCCGCCTCAAACCAATGGTGGCGCAGATCACAGCAAGTGCCATGCCGCCGAGCAGAAAGAGGTAGGAGCCGCCTCCCGCGCCGAACAGGAAGTCGCCCTCGGGACGGCCCGCGGTGCTCAGGATGACGGCGATCATCCAGCCGCCGGCGGGCGCGACGGCCCCGGCGCGGGTGTCGAGGGCCCGCGCCCCGCCGATGAACAGCCCGGCCGCGCCGGCGAGCGCGAGGAGCAGTCCGCCGGGGAACCAGCCGGCCTGGACGAGCGCTCCGGCGAGTCCGGTGACCGCGCCGAGCAGCAGCAGCACCCCGTAGGCGACGGCCCGTCCGACGGGGGGCATCCGGAGCGGCTGGGCGAGCATCGAGCCACGGTCGGACATCAGGCCACCTCCGCGGCGTCGCCCGGGCCGCCGACACCGGCGAACAGGTCGGTCACCCTCTTTCCAGCCGGCTCGCCGGGTTCTCCGCGCTCTTCGCGTTCTCCGCGGACGAGTTCGTAGTACTCGGCGGTGAAGAGGGGCTGGGCGAGTTCGTTCGACAGGGCGAAGGACCGCTCGTCGGGGGCGACCTCGATCTGGGTGGCGTGCGCGCGCATCGCCGCCGCCTTGGCGCCCGCGTACGCGGCGGTGGCGTCGATCTCGGCGGTGACGCGGTCGTCGTCCACGACGCCCGGCACGTCGGAGACGGCGGCGCTCTCGGCGAAGGGCAGCCGTGGAAGCTCTTCACGGAGGCGCGCAAAGGCGGCTTCGGCGACGGAGCGCGGGACGCGGTTCCAGTACACCTTGGGGATGCGCCACCCGGCGCTCTCGGCGAGCTCCACGGCCCGCATGGCGACGCGGTGGGCCTGGATGTGGTCGGGGTGGCCGTAGCCGCCGTGCTCGTCGTAGGTGACGAGCACCTGGGGCCGCACCTCCAGGATCACCTCGACCAGGGACGCGGCGGCTTCGTCGACGTCGGCCTGCCAGAAGCAGGCGGGGTCGTCGTTGTCGGGGATGCCCATCATCCCGGAGTCTCCGTAGCGGCCGGCGCCGCCGAGCAGGCGGAAGTCCCGTACGCCGAGTTCGGCCATGGCGGCGGCGAGTTCCCGCCGCCGGCACTCGCCCAGCGCGGCGCCGGTCAGCTGCCGCAGCTCGGGCGGGATGACCTCGCCGCGCTCGCCGAGGGTGCACGTGACCAGGGTCACATGAGCGCCCTCGGCCGCATACCTGGCCATGGTCGCGCCGTTGTTGATCGACTCGTCGTCCGGGTGCGCATGCACCAGCAACAGACGCCGGCCGGGCAGTTCCGTCATGGGGCCACCCTACGAGGCGGCCCACCCGTCAGAACTTGAGGCTGCCGATCACGTCCGCCACGCTCGTGGTGAGATCGTTGATCGTGGGCGCGATCGTCGAGGACGCCAGATAGAAACCGAGCAGGATGCAGACGACAGCGTGACCGCCCTTCAGTCCTGACTTCTTGATCAACAAGAAGACGATGATCGCCAGCAGCACCACCGCCGAAATCGAGAGTGCCACGGCGGCTCACCTCCAAGAACCCGGGAACGTGGGGGCAAAAACAGAGCGAGGTAACTTGTAAATCCATACAACTGCCAGCAGGTTCATACCCACAGTGCGCTAGTGATCATAACTATGAGTACGTGCGCATCTCTCGGCGCACGGCCGCACAAGGGGGCGCATGGCCAATATGGTCGGCCCATGACGACCGAGTCCGACTCCTTCCCCCGCAGGCACGCCCGCACCCAGCGCTTCACCCTCGGCGCGCCGCGTTCGTTCACGGTGGCGCCCGACAGCTCCCGGGTCGTGTTCCTGCGCTCAGGCTCCGGCACGGACCGCGCGGGCGCGCTGTGGGTCCTCGACCCGGCGGACGGCACGGAGCGCCTGGCCGCCGACCCCCTCGCGCTGCTCGGGGGCGCCGCGGAGGACCTCTCCCCGGCGGAACGGGCGCGCCGCGAACGCAGTCGCGAGGGCGGCGCCGGGATCGTCGGCTACGCCACCGACGAGGCCGTCGAGCTGGCGTCTTTCGCCTTGTCAGGGCGGCTTTTCACGGCCGAGCTGCGGGCCGGGACGGCCGCCGAACTGCCGGTCCCCGGACCGGTCGTCGACCCCCGCCCCTCCCCCGACGGCCGGCTCGTCGCGTACGTCGCCGCAGGCGCCCTGCGGATGGTCGGCGCCGAGGGTGCGGACGACCGGGCGGTCGCGGAACCGGAATCGGAGTCGGTTTCCTATGGATTGGCCGAGTTCATCGCGGCCGAGGAGATGGGCCGCTCGCGCGGGTTCTGGTGGGCGCCGGAGTCGGATCGGCTGCTCGTGGCGCGGGTGGACGACACGCCCGTGGAGCGGTGGTGGATCTCTGATCCTGCGCAGCCGAAACGTGACCCACAACACGTGCCTTATCCGGCTGCCGGGACGCCCAACGCGGAGGTCCGGCTGTTCCTGTTCGGGCTCGACGGGGTGCGCACGGAGGTCGTCTGGGACCGGGCGCGCTACCCGTATCTGGCACGAGTGCACTGGTCAGGGGCGGGTGCGCCGCTGCTGCTCGTACAGGCGCGCGATCAGCGCAGTCAGCTGTACCTGGCCGTGGACACCGACTCCGGGACGACCCGGATGGTGCACGCGGACGAAGATCGGATTTGGCTGGATCTTTTCCCTGGAGTGCCGTGCTGGAGCCCCTCCGGACAGCTGGTCCGGATCGCCGACGAGGGCGGCGCGCGGGTCCTCGCGGTCGGCGAACGTCCGCTGACCGGAGCCCAGTTGCAGGTGCGGGCGGTGCTGGACGTCACGGCCGACGACGTGCTGGTCTCCGCCTCGGCCGGGGAGGACGCGGCGGCGCCGGAAATCGGCGAGGTGCATGTCTACCGCGTCAACGAACTGGGCGTCGAGCGCCTCTCCGAGGAGCCCGGTGTGCACTCGGCGGTGCGCGCGGGGAACGTCACCGTTCTGGTGTCGGCGATGCCGGACCGGCCGGGCAGCGTGGCGCGGGTGCTGAAGGACGGGAAGCCCACGGGGATCGTCCGTTCCTATGCGCAGGATCCGGGCCTGTCCCCCCGCGTGCGGCTCATCGAAGGGGGCGCACGGCGCATCCCGTGCGCCGTGCTCATGCCTACGGACTACCCCGGTGACACCTCAGCCTCCTCGTCCGGCCCGCTCCTCCCCGTCCTGCTGGACCCCTACGGCGGTCCGCACGGGCCCCGGGTGCTCGCCGCACACAACGCCCATCTGACCTCGCAGTGGTTCGCCGACCAGGGCTTCGCGGTGGTCGTCGCCGACGGACGGGGCACCCCGGGCCGCTCGCCCGGCTGGGAGAAGGCGATCCACCAGGACTTCACGGTCAGCCTCGACGACCAGATCGACGCGCTCCAGGATCTGGCCGAGAGCCACCCCCTGGACCTCTCCCGGGTGGCGATCCGCGGCTGGTCCTTCGGCGGCTGGCTCGCGGCCCTCGCGGTGCTGCGCCGCCCCGACGTCTTCCACGCGGGCATCGCGGGCGCGCCGGTGACCGACTGGCGGCTCTACGACACCCACTACACCGAGCGGTACCTCGGCGACCCGGCCGCCTCCCCGGAGGCGTACGCGAAGAGCTCGCTCCTCACCGACGAGGGGCTCTCCGACCCCGCGGAGCCGCACCGCCCGCTGATGATCGTCCACGGGCTGGCCGACGACAACGTGGTCGTCGCCCACGCCCTGCGGCTGTCCTCGGCCCTGCTGTCCGCCGGCCGGCCGCACGAGGTGCTGCCGCTGTCGGGGGTCACCCACATGACCCCGCAGGAGCAGGTCGCGGAAAACCTGCTGCTGCTCCAGGTGGACTTCTTGCGTCGCGCTCTCCAACTGGGCTAAGCGCTCCGCGGGAAGTGCCGCGATGTGCCGTCGTTTGGCTGCGGCGCCGTCGCGGCTGGTCGCGCAGTTCCCCGCGCCCCTTGAGGGGCGCTGCCGAACCGCCGCCGACTTCGCCGGACCCGCTTAGGCACGGGCAACGGGCCGGGAGACATGGCGCTCCCGGCCCGTTTACGGCACCCGCACGGCCGTACGCTGTTCAGCCTCGCGCGTCCGTATATCGGAATCGGGTCAGCCAAGTTGCCTGCGTGTTAACGCGGTTGGGGTGCGTTTGATGTCTTATGACACTCCCTCACCATGATCGTCCTCCGGTGGGACCACCTGTTTCTCCTCCGCGAAGTGGCAGGCCGAGTCATGGGCCGCGGGTCCCGTCGCGAGCCGGAACTCCGCCGGGACGGCCAGCGCCGGCACCTCCTGAGCGCAGCGCTCCCGCGCCTTCCAGCAGCGGGTGCGGAAGCGGCAGCCGGAGGGGATGTTCGTCGGGGACGGGACGTCGCCCGCCAGGATGATCCGCTCCCGGCGCTCCCGCGCCTCCGGGTCCGGCACCGGGACCGCGGACAGCAGGGCCTGGGTGTACGGGTGGGTGGGGTGGTCGTAGATCTCGGCGTCCCGGCCGATCTCCACGATCCGTCCGAGGTACATGACCCCGACCCGGTCCGAGATGTGGCGGACGATCGAGAGGTCGTGGGCGATGAAGAGGTACGAGAGGTCGAACTCGCTCTGCAGGCGGTCCAGCAGGTTGATCACCTGGGCCTGGACCGACACGTCCAGCGCGGAGACCGGCTCGTCGGCGACGATCACCTCCGGGCGCAGGGCGAGGCCGCGGGCGATGCCGATGCGCTGGCGCTGGCCGCCGGAGAACTGGTGCGGGTAGCGGTTGATGTACTCGGGGTTGAGGCCGACGACGTCCAGGAGATCCTGGACCTTGCGGCGCCGGTCGCCCTTGGGGGCCACCTCGGGGTGGATCTCGTACGGCTCTCCGATGATGTCGCCGACGGTCATCCGGGGGTTGAGGGAGGTGTACGGGTCCTGGAACACCATCTGGATGTTGCGGCGGACCGCCCGCAGGGCCTTGCCCGACAGACGGGTCAGGTCCTCGCCCTTGTAACGGATCTCCCCCGCCGTCGGCTTCTCCAGGTTGACCAGCATCTTGGCGACCGTGGACTTGCCGCAGCCGGACTCCCCGACGATGCCGAGGGTCTCGCCGCGGTGGAGGGTGAAGTCGACCCCGTCGACGGCCTTCACCGCTCCGACCTGCTTCTTGAACAGGATGCCCTGGGTGAGCGGGTAGTGCTTGACCAGTCCGCTGACTTCGAGGATCGGCTCGGCGGCCGATGCTGCCGGGACGGCCGAGGCGGCCGAGGTGCTAGCCATGGAGGCACTCCCGCCAGAAGTGGCAGGCGCTCGTGCGTTCCGTCCGGTCCGTGCGGTCCGCGCCGGCCGCCGGCTCGTCGACCTCGAAGAGCGGGGGCTCGTCCGTGCGGCACACGTCCTGGGCCATCGGACAGCGCGGGTTGAAGGCGCAGCCCGGCGGGATGTGCATCAGGTTGGGCGGCAGGCCCTTGATGGCGTACAGCTCCTGGCCCTTCTGGTCCAGCCGCGGGATGGAGTCGAGCAGTCCGCGCGTGTACGGGTGGGCCGGGGCCTTGTAGATGTCGTGGACGGGGGCCGACTCGACGATCCGGCCCGCGTACATGACGGCGATGCGGTCGGCGACGTCGGCGACCACGCCGAGGTCGTGGGTGATGAGGATGAGCCCCATGCGGTACTCGCGCTGCAACTCCGCGAGCAGGTCCATGACCTGGGCCTGGACGGTGACGTCGAGGGCGGTGGTGGGTTCGTCGGCGATGATGAGCGCCGGTTCGAGCGCGAGCGCCATCGCGATCATGATGCGCTGGCGCATGCCGCCGGAGAACTGGTGCGGGTAGTCCTTGACCCGTTCGCGGGCGGCCGGGATGCGGACGTGGTCCATCAGCTCGACGGCCTTGGCCCGCGCTTCCTTGCGCGACATCCCGCGGTGCACGGTGAACATCTCGCCGAGCTGGTCGCCGACCGACAGCACGGGGTTCAGGGACGACAGGGCGTCCTGGAAGATCATCGCCATCTCGGCGCCCCGGACCTTCCTGCGCTCCTCCTCCTTGAGCTTCAGCAAATCCCGGCCCTGGAACAGGATCTCGCCGCCGGTGATCCGCCCGGGCGGCATGTCGAGGATGCCCATGACCGCCTGCGCGGTGACGGACTTCCCGGACCCGGACTCCCCGAGCACGGCGAGCGTCTCGCCCTCGTCCACGCCGTAGCTGACGCCGTTGACGGCCCGGGCGATCCCGTCCCGGGTACGGAACTCCACGTGCAGGTCCCGCACTTCGAGCAGCATCCGTCGTCACCTCAGCTTCGGGTCGAGGGCGGCGTCGCCCACCGGCATCGCCGAACACGCCCCCGCGCCGGGCACGGCGGCCGGCCGGGGGCCGGAGCCCTGCCTGGGCGTCCGCGGGACGGCCGGCCGGCAGCCGGTCCGCGGCCGCTGCCCGTACCGGGAGCGGAACCCCGCCCTCGCATCACGTACGTGCACTCGCATCCGTCGTCACCTCAGCTTCGGGTCGAGGGCGTCGCGGACCGCGTCGCCGAGCATGATGAAGGCCAGGACCGTGACGGCCAGGGCTCCTGAGGGCCAGAGCAGGGCGTGGGGGGCGTTGCGGATGTAGGGGGAGGCGGCGGAGATGTCGATGCCCCAGGAGACGGTGGGCGGCTTCAGGCCGACGCCGAGGTAGGACAGGGTCGCCTCCAGGGAGATGTAGGTGCCGAGCGCGATGGTCGCGACGACGATCACCGGGGCGACCGCGTTCGGGGTGATGTGGCGCAGCAGCATCCGGGAGTTGGAGGCGCCCAGGGCGCGGGCGGCCTGGACGTAGTCGTTCTGCTTGGCGGTGATCACCGAGCCGCGGGCGATGCGGGAGATCTGGGGCCAGCCGAGCAGCACCATGAACCCGATGACCGGCCAGACCGTATTGCTGGTCACCACGGAGAGGAGGACGAGTCCGCCGAGGACGACCGGGATGGCGAAGAAGATGTCGGTGATCCGGGACAGGACCGAGTCCCCCGACCCGCCGAAGAACCCGGCGAGACCGCCCAGCACGCTGCCGAGCAGGGCGACGCCGAGGGTGGCCAGGACGCCGACCGAGACGGACGTACGGGCGCCGTAGACGGTGCGGGTGTAGACGTCGCAGCCCTGGCCGTCGAAGCCGAAGGGGTGGCCGGGCTGGGAGCCCTCCTGGGCCTTGGCGAGGTTGCACTTGAGGGGGCTCTCCCAGGTGATGGCCCCGGGCCACAGCGAGATGAAGACCAGGAAGAGGATGACCAGGCCGGCGACGAGGAACACCGGGTTGCGGCGCAGGTCGCGCCAGGCGTCGGACCACAGGGAGCGGGGCTTCTCCGCGGGACCGGTGCCCAGCGCTCCGCCGGGAGCCCGTCCGCCGGAGGCGGCTGATGGAAGCGGCTCCAGTGTCTCGCCCTCCGCCGTCGCCAGGTCCATCGTGCCGCCCATGCCGGTGTCGGCGATGACGCCCTCCTCCGGCGTGCGGGCCGCGCCCTGCAGATGGTGCTCCCCGGGCTGCTCCCCGGGCGTCGGCTCACGCGTCGGCTCAGACATAGCGGATCCTCGGGTCGAGTACGGCGTACAGGAGGTCGACGAGCAGGTTGGCGACGAGGAAGACCAGGACCAGGACCGTGACGAAGCCGACGACCGTCTGGGTGTTCTGGCGCAGAATCCCCTGGTAGAGCTGGAAGCCGACGCCGTGGATGTTGAAGATCCGCTCGGTGACGATCGCGCCGCCCATCAGCGCCCCGATGTCGGTGCCGATGAAGGTGACCACCGGGATGAGCGAGTTGCGCAGCAGATGGCGGGTGACGACCCGGTGGCGGGGGAGCCCCTTGGCCACGGCCGTGCGGACGTAGTCGGAGCGTTTGTTCTCGGCGATGGAGGTGCGGGTCAGGCGGGTGACGTAGGCGAGGGAGACCGAGGCCAGCACCAGGCCGGGCACGATCAGCTCGCCGAAGGTGGCCTCCGAGGAGACCGACGGCTTGATCCAGCCCCACTCGACGCCGAGCAGCAGTTGCAGCAGCAAACCGGTGACGAAGGTGGGGACGGAGATGACGACGAGGGTGAGGAGCAGGACCCCGGTGTCGACGGGCCTCCCCCGGCGCAGGCCCGTGACCACGCCGAGGGTGATCCCGATGACGATCTCGAAGAGGATCGCGACGATCGTCAGCCGGATGGTGACCGGGAACGCCGAGGCCATCAGCTCGGTGACGGGCTGTCCGTTGAACGCCGTCCCGAAGTCTCCGGTGAAGACGTTCCCCATGTAGGTCAGGTACTGCTCCCAGACCGGCTTGTCGAGGCCGAACTCCTTCTCCAGCTGGGCGGCGGTGGCCGGATCGCACTGGCGGTCGCCGCACAGGCCCGCGACGGGGTCGCCCATCACGTTCACCATCAGGAAGATCAGCAGCGTGGCGCCGATGAACACGGGGATCATCTGGAGCAGCCGCCGGATCACATACCGGCCCATGGCGGGTCAGCTGACCTTGATCTCGTTGTAGACCGGGACGGAGAACGGGTTCAGCTTGACGTTGGAGAGGCGCTCCGAGTAGCCGGCGCTGCCGTTCTGGTACCAGAGCGGGATGGCGGCCATGTTGTCGCGGACGACCTCCTCGGCCTGCTGGAAGGTCTCCACGGCCTTGGCGGTGTCGGTCTCGGCGTTGGCCTGGTCGACGAGCTTGTCGAACTCCGCGTTGGACCACTTGCCGTCGTTGGAGGAGGCGTTGGTGTAGTAGAGCGGCTGGAGGAAGTTCTGGATGAGGGGGTAGTCCATCTGCCAGCCCGCCCGGAACGGGCCGCTCATCTTGCGGTCGGTGATCTGGCCGCGGAAGTCGGCAAAGGTGCCGACCGGGTTGCCGACGCAGGCCTTCTCGTTGTCGAGGGCGTTGTTGATCGAGTTGCAGACCGCGTCGACCCACTGTTTGTGGGATCCGGTGTCCGCGTTGTAGGTGATCTTGACCTGGCCGCCGGGGAGCCCGCCGCCCTCCTCGATGAGTTCCTTGGCCGCGTCGGGGTCGTATTCGCAGGCGTCCCCGCACAGGCCTTCCTTGAAGCCGCCCTCCTCGCCGAGCACCGGGGAGGTCCAGTCGGTGGCGGGGGTGCGGGTGTTCTGGAAGATCGTCTCGGTGATCTGCTTGCGGTCGATCGCCCGGGACAGGCCGGTGCGGACCTTGTCCGAGCCGTCGGTGTTCCACTTCGCGTCGTAGAACGGGAAGGCCAGGGTCTGGATGATGCCGGCGGGGGTGTTGAGGTAGCGGTCGCCGAGGTCGTTCTTGACGTTCTTGAGCTGGGCCGCGGGCACGTCGTCGACCAGGTCGAGGTTTCCGGCCATCAGGTCGGTGTAGGCGGTGTTGTTGTCGGTGTAGACCTTGAGGGTCACTCCGCCGTTCTCCGCCTTGTCGGTGCCGGGGTAGCCGTCCCACTTCTTCAGGGCCATCTGGGAGCCCTTGGTGTAGGAGTCGATCGCGTAGGGACCGTTTCCGACAGGTTTCTGCAGCCAGCCCGCGTGGTCGGTGAAGAAGGACTGGGGCAGCGGGGCGTAGGCGGGGTAGCCCAGGGTGTCGGGGAACGTGGAGAACTTCTGCTTGAGCTTGACGGTGAAGGTCTGGTCGTCGACGACCTTGAGCCCGGCGAGGGCGCTGGCGCTCTGCGCGCTCCCGTCGGCGGGGTGGACCGCGGTGTAGCCGTCGATGTACTCGAAGAAGTACGCGTTCTTCTGGTTGTTCTTCAGGCTGGCGCCGTAGTTCCAGGCGTCGACGAAGGACTTGGACGTCACTTTTTCGCCATTGCTGAACGTCCAGCCGTCCTTGACGGTGATGGTGAAGTTCTGGGAGTCCGAGGTCTCGATCTTCTCGGCCAGCATGTCCTCGGCGGCGCCGGTCTCCGGGTTGTACTTCTTCAGGCTCCGGAAGATCATGTCGAGGACCTTGCCGCCCTGCACCTCGTTGGTGTTGGCGGGCTCCAGCGGGTTCTGCGGGTCTCCCCAGGAGGAACTGAGCACCGCGCCGCCGTCGCCCCCGCCGTCGCTCCCCCCGCCCCCGCAGGCCGTCGCCGCGAGCGCTGTCGCCGCCGCGCACACGGCCCACTTGGCGTGCCTGGCTCCACGCATGGCTGCCTCCTCATCGACCGCGCGCCTACCGTGAGCAGCCCTGTGCCGCCGACGCCGGGATATTGATCCTTTACCAGTCAATATCGGCACATCACGGACTTGATGCACCCTCACCCCACCCGTACGGGTTAAGAGGACGCCAAGTGGCTCTCGTGAAGAAGGACGCCAACGTCTGGGGCCTGGAGTGGCAGTAGCGCCATGAGAGCGGCCCGCCGGGGGTACCCGGCGGGCCGCTCTCATGTGGGGGCGCGTCGACTGCGTCGACCAGGAGGTCAGGCCGCGTGCACGACGTCCTTCACCTCGGCGAAGTGGCAGGCCGAGTCATGGGCCGCCGGGGAGTCCTCGCCCTTGAAGCGCTCGGGCACCGCCAGCAGCGGAGTCTCCGCGGCGCACTTGTCCTGCGCCTTCCAGCAGCGGGTGCGGAAGCTGCAGCCGGACGGCGGGTTGGCCGGGGACGGCACATCGCCGGTGAGGATGATCCGCTCGCGGTGCTCACGGGCCTCGGGGTCCGGAACGGGGACCGCCGACAGCAACGCCTGGGTGTAGGGGTGCGTCGGGTGCTCGTAGATCTCCTCGTCCGAGCCGATCTCGGCCAGCCGGCCCAGGTACATCACGCCCACCCGGTCCGAGATGTGCCGGACGATCGAGAGGTCGTGGGCGATGAAGAGGTACGAGAGGTTGAACTCGTTCTGCAGCCGCTCCATCAGGTTGATGACCTGCGCCTGCACCGACACGTCCAGCGCCGACACCGGCTCGTCGCAGATGATGATCTCCGGGTTGAGCGCCAGACCGCGGGCGATGCCGATGCGCTGACGCTGACCGCCGGAGAACTGGTGCGGGTACCGGTTGATGTACTCGGGGTTGAGGCCCACGACGTCCAGCAACTCCTGGACCTTGCGGCGCCGGTCGCCCTTCGGGGCCACCTCCGGATGGATCTCGTACGGCTCCCCGATGATGTCGCCCACCGTCATCCGGGGGTTGAGGGAGGTGTACGGGTCCTGGAAGATCATCTGGATGTTGCGGCGGACGGCCTTGAGGGCCTTCCCGGACAGCTTGGTGATGTCCTGGCCCTTGTAGAAGACCTCGCCGGCGGTCGCCCGCTCCAGGTTCATCAGGAGCTTCGCGACCGTCGACTTGCCGCAGCCGGACTCGCCGACGATGCCCAGGGTCTCGCCCTGGTAGAGGTCGAAGGAGACGCCGTCGACCGCCTTCACCGCACCGATCTGGCGCTTGATGAGGATGCCCTGGGTCAGCGGGAAGTGCTTGACCAGGTTGCGCACCTGGAGGATCGGCTCGCCCCGCTCGACGGGCGCGTCGAGGGCGGCGACCGCCTCCTCCTGCGAGTGCACGTCGGCGATCTCCACAGCGGAGACGTTGGGCGTCACGTCCTGAGGCTCGGCTGCCTCGGTCGTCTCAGCCATGGATCGTCTCCTTCCAGAAGTGGCACGCGCTCGCGCGGCCGGGCAGTTCCGTTCCGTCCCGCTCCGCCACCGGGACCAGCGGCGGAAGGTCCGTGCGGCAGATGTCCTGCGCCTTCTCGCACCGCGGGTTGAAGGCGCAGCCCTGGGGCACCTTGAGCAGGTTGGGCGGCAGTCCCTTGATCGCGTAGAGGTCCTGGCCCTTCTGGTCGAGGCGCGGGATCGAGTCCAGCAGACCGCGGGTGTAGGGGTGGGCGGGGCGCTTGTAGAGCTCGTGCACCGGCGCCGTCTCCACGATGCGGCCCGCGTACATCACCGCGATCTTGTCGGCGACGTCCGCGACGACGCCCAGGTCGTGGGTGATGAGGATGAGGCCCATCCGGTACTCGCGCTGCAGCTCCGCCAGCAGGTCCATGACCTGGGCCTGGACCGTCACGTCGAGGGCCGTGGTGGGCTCGTCGGCGATGATCAGGTCCGGCTCCAGGGCGAGCGCCATGGCGATCATGATGCGCTGGCGCATACCACCGGAGAACTGGTGCGGGTAGTCGCTCACCCGGGCCGCGGCGGCCGGGATCTTCACCCGGTCCATCAGCTCGACGGCCTTGGCCTTGGCGTCCTTGCGGGACATCCCCTGGTGGACGCGGAACATCTCGCCGAGCTGGAAGCCCACGCTGAGCACGGGGTTGAGCGAGGACAGCGCGTCCTGGAAGATCATCGCGATGCGCGCACCGCGCAGCTTGCGCCGCTCCTCCTCGGACATGGTGAGCATGTCCCGGCCTCGGAAGCGGATCTCGCCCTGGGGAATGCGGGCCGGCGGCATGTCGAGAATGCCCATGATCGCCTGAGCGGTCACGGACTTGCCGGAGCCGGACTCGCCGAGCACGGCGAGGGTCTCCCCGGAGTCGACCGAGTAGTTGACGCCGTTGACGGCGCGGACCACTCCCTCGCGGGTGTGGAACTCCACGTGCAGGTCGCGCACGTCGAGGAGCGGGCCGGGCTGTTCGCCGTCGGCCTCGCGCGGAGCCGGAACGGCGTCCGTCGGATCGATGATGGTCACGTACGCCTCCCTCAGCGCATCTTGGGGTCGAAGGCGTCGCGTACCACGTCGCCGAGCATGATGAACGCGAGCACGGTGATGCTCAGCGCCCCGGCCGGGAACAGCAGTGCGTGCGGCGAGGTCAGGAACCTGTCCTGGGCGTCGCTGATCATCAGGCCCCAGGAGATGTTCGGGGACTGGATGCCGATGCCGAGGTAGGACAGGGCGGCCTCGGCGGCGATGTACACGCCGAGGTTCATGGTGGAGATGACGATGACCGGGGCCAGCGTGTTCGGCAGGATGTGCCGGAACGCGATCCGGCCGGAGTCGGCGCCGAGTGCCTTGGCGGCCATCACATAGTCGTTGTACTTGTTGGAGATGACCTCGCCGCGCATGATCCGGTAGACCTGCGGCCAGCCCAGCAGCGCCATCACCAGGGAGACGGTCCACACGTTGCCGGTCTGCCAGATCGACATGATCAGCAGGCCGCCGATGATGAGGGGCAGCGCGGAGAAGACCTCGGTGACCCGGGAGAGGATCGCGTCCAGCCAGCCGCCGCGCAGTCCGGCCAGCATGCCGAGCAGACAGCCGACGAGCGTGGTGGCCAGCGTGGTGATCACGCCGACGACGATGGAGTTGCGGGTGCCGAACACCGTACGCGTGTAGATGTCGCAGCCCTGGACGTCGAAGCCGAACAGGTGCCCGGAGGAGGGGCCCTCCATGGAGTTGTCCAGCTGGCAGAAGCCGTTCGAGAACGGCGAGCGCGAGGTGAACAGGCCCGGCACGACCGCCAGCGCCAGCAGACCGAGGATGATCAGCGCCGTCAGGATGAACATCGGCCGTTTTCGCAGGTCCAGCCAGCCGTCCTTGAGGAGACTGGCCTGCCGCGCGGCGGCCTTCTCCTCTTCCTCCAGCTCCTTGGTCAGCCCGTCCGCGCCTGCCACGACGGGCTTGTCTATCGTCTTCTCACTCATAACGGATCCTCGGGTCGAGCACGGCGTACAGCAGGTCTACGAGGAGGTTGGCGACCAGGTAGATCAGGACGAGCAGGGTCACCAGACCGACCACGACGGGCCGTTCTCGCAGATACACGGACTGGGCCAACTGGCCACCGATGCCGGGCAGGTTGAAGACCCGCTCGGTGATGATGGCGCCGCCCATGAGAGCGCCGAGGTCGAAGCCCAGGAAGGTGATGACCGGGATCAGCGAGTTGCGCAGCGCGTGCACGCCGATGACCCGGCGCCGCGGCAGACCCTTGGCGATCGCCGTACGGACGTAGTCCGCGCGGATCGACTCGGTCATGCTCGTCCGGGTGAGCCGTGCGATGTACGCCATGGAGGTCGAGGCCAGGACGATGGCCGGGAGGATGTAGCTCTGCGGCCAGCCCTGCTCGATGCCGGCGACAGGCGTGATCTTCAGATTGACGCCGAACTCCAGCTGGAGCACGCTGCCGAGCACGAAGACGGGGATGGAGATCAGCACCAGCGTGGAGACCAGCACCACGTTGTCGAGGAACTTGCCCTTCTTCAGTGCCGAGAAGATGCCCGCCACGATGCCGATGACGGCCTCGATCCCGAAGGCGGTCAGGCCCAGCTTCAGCGTGATCGGGAATCTCTCCGACACGATCTCGGAGATGGCCCGCCCGTTGTACGTCTCCCCCAGGTCACCGGTGAAGACTCCGGTGATGTAGTGCCAGTACTGCTGGTACAGGGGGTCGTTGAGGTGGTACTGCGCGCGGAGCATCGCCGCGATGTTGGGGTCGGCGCGCTTTTCGCCGGCCAGTGCCTGGATGGGATCGCCGGGCAGAGCGAAGACCAGACAGAAGATGATGAACGTGACGCCTAGCAGCACAGGGATGGCCTGCAACACGCGGCGCGCGACATATCGGCCCATGGGTACTCCAGAGGGGGGTGCAGAAACCGTCCGCAGCCGGGGCGGCGCTGTAGGACGGGAGACGGCAGACGGGGTGAGCAGGGAGAGACACGCGTCTCTCGCTGCTCACCCGTTGTCCGCGCTCTGTGTGGGGGAACCGCTCAGAACTTGGTTCAGCTGAGCTTGACCGTCTCCCACAGGACCTGGTGACCGGCGATCTTCACGGACTTGATCTTGTCGCTGAAGCCACCGTTCGTCTTGTAGAAGTACACCGGGATGTACGGCATCTCGTCGAGGATGATGTCGTCGGCTTCCTGGTACTTCTTGATGGCGTCCGCGTGCGTGGCACCCTGGTCGCCCGCGACGATGAGCTTCTCGAAGTTCTCGTTCACGTATCCGGCGTAGTTCGAGCCGGAGGTGATCGCGTCCTTGGAGAAGATCGGACGGAGGTAGTTCTCCATGTCCGGGTAGTCCATGTTCCAGCCCATGCGGAACGCGCCGCTGTACTTCTTCGCGTCCAGGTCGTTCAGGATGGTCTGGAACTGCTCGAACGGCTTGGCCGTGACCTTGATGCCGAGGTTCTGCTGGATCTGGTTGGCGACGGCCTCGATCCAGGCCTTGTGGTCGCCGTCGGCGTTGTAGCCGAGCTCCAGCGTGTTGCCCGGCAGGCCGCCGCTCGCCTTGTAGAGCTCCTTGGCCTTGGTCGGGTTGAGCGTGCACGCGTCGCCGCAGGCGCCCTGGCGGTAGCCGTCGATGATCGGGCTGATGAAGTCGTCGGCGGGCATGCGCGCGCCGAGGAAGATCTTGTCGGCGATCGCCTGGCGGTCGATCGACATCGAGATCGCCTTGCGCAGGTCCTTGTTCTGGAACGCCTTGTTGTACTTGATCGGGAAGCCGATGTATCCGACGCCCGAGTCGGCCTCGTCGATCGTGCGGTTCGGCAGGTCCTTCTTGTACGTCGGCAGACCCGAGGTCGGGATCGTGATGTCGAGGTCGAGGTTGCCGGCGACCAGGTCCTTGTAGGCGGTGTCCTGGTTCGAGTAGATCTTGAAGTTGATCGCCTTGACCTCGATCTTCGAGGCGTCGGGGTACTTGTCGTACTTCTTCAGCTTGATCGACTCGTTGTGCTTGAACGTGCCGTCCATCTGGAACGGGCCGTTGCCGATCGGGTTCTCGCCGAAGGCCTTCGGGTCCTTGAAGAACGCCTTCGGCAGGGGCGCGAACGACAGGTACGAGAGCTGGGTCGGGAACGCGGAGAACGCGCCGGTCAGCGTGATCTCGAGGGTGGAGTCGTCGACGGCCTTCAGACCGGACATGCCCTTGGCGGTGACCTTCTTGCCCTCGCCCGGGTTCAGGTCGCTCCAACCCTGGATGTGGTTGAACAGCGGGTTGGTCTGCTGGGCGTTGGTCTGGTCGGCGCCGTAGTTCCAGGCGTCGACGTACGACTGCGCCGTGACCTTCTCACCGTCGTGGAAGGTGTAGCCGGTCTTGAGCTTGATCGTCCAGACCTTGTTGTCCGTGCTCTCGATCGACGCGGCCATGTCGTTGACGACCTTGTTGTCGGCGTCGAGCTTGGTCAGCCCCGTGAAGAGGGCGTGGATGACCTGGCCGCCCTCGGTCTCGTACGTGTTGCTCGGGATCAGGCCGTTCTGCGGCTCACCGATCTCCATCGAGACGGTGCCGTCGCCACTGCCCGAGCCGCTGTCCCCGCCGCCACCACAGGCCGTCGCACCGAGAGCCACAACAGCGGCTATGGCCACCCACTTGGCGCTCTTGGCACCGCGCATGGGGTTCCTCCTCATGAGTCCATTGATTCACCACATGAGGGAGCACATGACACGACCGGCACCGTCACCGATGCCAGGGAAAGTCAGGTGCCCCCACGCTCGTGAGTCGGCGCTCCCCCCAGCAGCGCGTGACCCGTATATCCGAGCTCTACGCGCCTAACTATCTGCCATGGGCGAAGAGCGAACCACACCCCAAAGGTCTCGGTTCGATCACACCTGACGTGTACTTCTTCCAAAATCCGGACAAACGGTTAGCAGAAAGATCCCTGCGAAACGGACTTGTTACACATCTATCGGAAGTGACTGTCCGTAATGCGGACGCGCGAAAGGAAAAAACCGGTTGCAAACCAGGCGGCCGTCTGTATAGGCCGGGCGGCGGAGGCGCGCTCGAAGGCGCGCAGACTGTCCGCGCTCACAGCAGGCTAGTAGGGAAAGCGGCTCCAAGTGGACTTCTGGCCCAGGATGAAGGGTTTTCCCTACGTGCTCCTTACTACCGAACGAACCGCGTATGCCACCGCGAACCAGCCGGAACTCAGCGGGGAACCGGCCGCTTCTCCGGCCGCTCCTCCGGCGTCACCACCGTGATGATCTCCGGACTGGTCGAGGTCAGCGGCCCCCGTCCCCAGTCCCCGTACTGGTCCACCACCCGCAGCCCCGCCTCGGCGAGGAAGCCGCAGAGAACGTCGGGGGCGAGGAAGCGGAGCGTGGTGCGGCTGACGCGCCGGCGGGGCCACCCGGCGCACTCGAAGGTCTCCGTGAAGGTGACGCGGTCGCCGGCCGGCGGGTCCTCGACCTCGTGCCGGACGCGTACGACACGGCCGTCCGCGTCGGTGATCTCGCGCGCGCGGTCCGGGGTCCAGGTCTCCCAGGCCCGCGCCGCCGGGTTGCGGGTCTCGAACACGAACCGTCCGCCGTCGGCCAGCGCGGACCGGACGGCTCGCAGCGCGGTGCGCAGTTCGTCGTCGCCCAGGAGCACCTGGAAGGCGTGGCCCTTCATCGTGACGAGGTCGAACGCGCCGTTCCACCGGTGGGTGCGGAGGTCGCCGAGCAGCCACTCCACGCCGGGCGCCCGGCGCCGGGCCTGGACGAGCATCGCGGCGGCGGGGTCGAGACCGGTGAGCCGTCGCCCGGGGCGGCGGTCCTCGGCGGCCCGCGCGAGGAGCCTGCCGGTGCCGCAGCCGACGTCCAGCACCGCGTCGGCGGCTGTCACCAGGTCCAGGTAGAAGTCGTCGTCCGGCCCCCACGGGTTGATGGTGTCGTAGAGGGAGGCGAGGGTGAGATCCGCGAACGAATGATCGACCACCGCGGCAGTCTGCCACACCCCGCTGCGCCACACGGCAAGATCCACAACATCGCGATCCCCATGCGGGGTCCTCTGGAACTCCCCTCCCGATGCGCTGCGGAATGCGCTCGACAGGCGGGTCGGCGGCGGACATGCTCGTCCGCGATGACGAGAACAGACGACATGCCCCCCGCGTGGGACGAGCGCACCCAGCTGACCACGTTCCTCGACTACGCCCGGGACACCGCCCGCGCCAAGTGCGAGGACCTCTCCGACGCGGACGCCCGCAAGGCGCCCCTGCCGGGTTCGCCGCTGATGACCCCGAGCGGCGTGGTCAACCATCTGCGCTGGGTCGAGTACTACTGGTTCCGGGTCGTGTTCCTCGGCGAGGCGGACGAGGGGCCGTGGACCGACGAGGACCCCGACCGCGAGATGCGCATCGCCGTAGACCTCCCGCTCGCGCGCGTGCTCGACGAGTACGCCGAACACGCCGGGAGCCACCGCAAGCTGGTCGCCCAGCACGACCTCGACACCAAGGCGCGCACTGCGACCCGCGACGGCCGTCATGTGGACCTGCGCTGGATCCTGCTGCATCTGATCGAGGAGACGGCCCGGCACAACGGCCACCTCGACATCCTGCGCGAACTGATCGACGGCCGGACCGGCGTCTAGCGGTTTCCCCAGCCGGTCGGGTCCGGTCCGCTGCGGTTCGGCAGCGCCCTCAAGGGGCGCGGGGAACTGCGCGACCAGCCACGACGGCGCCGCGGCGGAACGACGGCACATCGCGGCGCTCCCAGCGGAACGCTCACTCCTCGCGGATCGCCTCCACCGCCTCCCGGACCTGCGGGGCCGGGTCGGCGGCGAGGCGGTCCAGCAGGTCCGTGACGCCTGGGGTGGACCAGCGGGCCACCGCCCAGACCAGGTCCTCGCGCACCGACGGGTCGGGATGCCCGGCCAGTGGCGCCAGTTCGGCGAGCGGGCCGCGCCCGCGCATGCCGAACCAGTGCAGCGCCTCCCGCAGCACCGCCGGCTCCCCGGGATCGCCGGCCGCCGCGACCCGCGCCAGCAGCACGCGGGGCGGCGGGGGCGGGCCGTCCAGCGGGTGCGGCAGCCGTTCGAGCAGTCTCCGGGCGCCGTGGCCGCCGCGCACCCGGCAGCCGAAGCAGGTGCACGGCTTCGTGCCGTGCGCGTCCGGCCGGTACCGCCAGCCGACCACCTGCGGGGCCTTGCGGATCCGGTGGACCTCGCGGGGCCGGATCCCCCGGGGCACGAACACCTCCCACCCGCGCGGGTCCTCCAGCGCCGCGATCCGCCGTACCGCCTCGGCGACGGTGAGCTGCGGCTCCTCGTCCCGGGGACGGTCGCGGTAGTGGCCCGCCGACACCTGCTGAGCGTCGTCCAGCCGCAGATGGACGGCGACCAGTCCGCCCCGGCTGCCGAACCGGGCCAGCTCGCGCAGCCACTGGTGGGTGAGGGTGTACGACGGCAGCACCGGGAAGCAGTGCACCCCGCGCGCGTCGCCTCGGCCCTGACCGCTCGCGCGGATGCCGGACCGCCGGATGCGCGGCGCGTTCGCCGCGGAGGTCAGGTGCACGAACATCGCCATGGCACGCATGCTAGGCGCTCCGCTGGGAGTGCCGTGATGTGCCGTCGTTTCGGTGCGGCTCCGTCGTGGCTGGTCGCGCAGTTCCCCGCGCCCCTTCGGGGGCGCTGCCGACTCCGCTGACTCGCTTGGACGAGGGTTTTCGCTGGTCGGGGGGTGGTGAAAGGTGGGTGAAAGACTGTCGAAGGAGCTGGGAAAGCCGGCCGGCCGAGACTGTTGGTGCGGGGCGGGCCTCCAACGGGGGACGACGCGGCGCCCGCCCCGCTCCGCCTCGCCCGGCCGCCTCCGCTCGGCCACCGCGCCCGCCGCATTGGCCGGAATCCGACCCCCGGGTGTCCCGGCGGTCACCGTTGGTGAGGGGCGGCGTTGCCCGGCCGTTGCTCCTGGACTACGTTCTGTGAATGCTCTCCCCACGGCCCCGGTTCCGCCTGCTCGGACCCCTGGACGTCGAGGTCGACGGACGGGCCGTCGTCCTCACCGGCCGGCAACGGGCGCTGTGCGCCGTGCTTTTGCTCCACGCCAACCACGTCGTCTCCGTCGACCGGCTGATCCAGTGCCTGTGGGACGACCGTCCGCCCGGCGCCGGCGCGGCCCGCGTCCGGGCCCTCGTCGCCGAGGTGCGGCGCGCCCTCGGGCCCACCGGACCGGAGCTGCTGACCACCCGTCGGCCCGGCTACGTCATGCACGCCGGCCCCGATGAACTCGACCTGCTCGCCTTCGAGAACCTCATCCGGGACGGCTCCCGGGCCGCGGCCGACGGCGACTGGCGGGTGGCCCGGCGCTGCGGCGAACAGGCCCTCGCGCTCTGGCGGGACGAGCCGCTGACCGATCTGTCGGACGTCTCGGTGCGCGAGGCCGAACACCAACGCCTCGGCGAACTGCACCTCGTGGCCCGTGAGGGCATGGCCGAAGCCGAGATCGAGACCGGCCGGCACCGGGAGGCCATCGCCGAACTCCTCCGGCTGACCGCCGCCCACCCGCTGCGCGAACGCCCGCACGGCCTGCTGATGCGCGCCCTGCACCAGGACGGTCGCAGCGCCGAGGCCCTGGAGCTGTACACCGCGCTGCGCCGACGCCTGGTCGACGAACTCGGCATGGACCCCTCGGCCGACCTCAGGGAGCTGCACCAGCGTCTGCTGCGCGGCGGCGGCAGCGCCCCGGGAGCCGGCGCGGGCGTCGGCGGCACCGGCAGCGGCCCGCCCCGGCGCGGTCCCGCCGCCCCGCCCGAGCGGCCCGTGCCGCGCCAACTCCCGCCCACGCCACGCCGTTTCGTCGGCCGCGGCCCGGAGCTCGAACGCCTCGACTCCTGCCTGCACTCGGCCGAACCGCTCGCGGTGATCGTGGGACCGGCGGGCGTCGGCAAGAGCGCCCTGGCGCTCAACTGGGCCCACCGGGCCGCCGACCGCTTCCCCGACGGACAGCTCTTCCTCGACATGCGGGGCTTCGACAACGCCGAGCCGATGACCCCCGAGGAGGCCCTGCCGCTGCTCCTCCAGGGCCTGGGCTGCGCCCCGCGCGACATCCCGCTGGGCGCCGAGGCGCAGACCGCGCTGTACCGGACGCTGCTGGCGGACCGCCGGGTGCTGGTCGTCCTCGACGACGTGGCCGACGCGTCGTACGTACGCCGGCTGCTGCCCGCGTCGGCGGGCTCACTCACGCTGGTCACGAGCCGCGACAAGCTGAGCGGCCTGGTCACCCTGGACGGCGCGTTCCGGGTCTCCTGCGACGTCCTCGACAGCGCCGCCGCGCTGGAGCTGATCAGCGGCGCGGTGGGCGAGGAGGCGGTGGCCGCCGATCCGGACGCGGCCGCGCGGCTCGTCGAACTCTGCGACCACCTGCCGCTCGCGCTGTGCGTCGCCGGCTCCTGGATCGGCGACCGGCCGGGCAGTATCCGGGCCTACGTCCGCGACCTCGCCGACCGGGGGCGGCTGGCCCGGCTGCACATCGAGGGCGAGGAGTCCGTCGCCGTCCGGGCCGCGCTCGACCTGTCCTACGGGGTGCTGCCGGACGCGGCGCGCCGGGCCTTCCGCTCGCTGGGCGTGCTGCCCGGCACCGGCCGGTCGGTGCCGGCCGCCGCCGCTGCCGCCGGGACGGACGAGCGCGGCCTCGCCGACCTGCTGCGGCTCGCCCAGCGCGTGCATCTGCTGCGCGACGTCGAGTACGGCCGCCCGGCCTGGCACGACCTCGTGCACGAGTACGCCCGCGACCGCACGGCCGCCGAGGACGCCCCCGAGGAGCGGGCCGCCGCCGTCACCCGGATCCTCGACCACTACCTCCAGAGCGTCGTCAACGCGGCCGCCACGGTCGGTCTGTACGTCATGCGCAACCGCCCAGCGGCCGTCGAGGGCTCCCGGCCACGGGAGTTCGCCACGACGGAGGAGGCGTACGCCTGGTTCGACGGGGAGTGGGACGACATCGCCGCGGCGATCGGGCACGCCGCCGAGCACGGCCCCGCGCCGTACGTGTGGTGGCTGGTGGACGCGCTCCAGGACCTGTTCCACCACCGCCGTCCGCTGTCCGACTGGATGCGGCTGGCCACCCTCGCCCGGCAGGTGGCCGCGCGCAGCGGGGACGACGTCGGCCAGGCCTCCATGTGCCTGTCGCTGGGCAGCGCCCGCTGGCGCAACGGAGATCTGCGGGGCGCCCTGGCGGAGTACGAGGAGGCGGAGGAGCTGGCGCGCCGGGCCGGCTGGGCGTACGGCGAGGCCGGCAGCCTCCAGGGCAAGGGCGTCACCCTCAAGCTGCTGGGCGAGCTGCACCGCGCGCTGCCGTGCTACGACCGTGCCCTGGCGCTCTACCGCACCCTGGGGAACGTCAAGAACGAAGAGATCATGCTGATCAACACGGCCTCCCTGAACCTCGCCCTGGGCCGCCTCGACGCGGCCGAGGAGGCGGCGTGCGCGGCCCTCGACCTGATCGGCGACACGGCCCACCACAACCGTGCGATGGCCCTCGTCAACCTCGCCCTGGTCCGGCAGAAGCAGGCCCGGTTCGACGAGGCGACGGCGGCGCTGCGCACCTGCTTCCTCGTCTCCCGCGACGCCGGCTCCACGTACACCGAGGCGGTGGCCCTGGAGGCGCTGGGCCGGGTCCGCGCCGACACCGGCCGCGACGACCGCGCGCTCCTCGCCTACGAGGACGCCCTCGCCGTCTCCCGGCGGGTGGAGAACCGCAATTGCCAGGTCGACACGCTGGTCGGGATCGCCTCCGTGAAACTGCGCGCGGGCCGGGCCGAGGAGACGGCCGAACACCTCGACGCCGCCTTCGAGATCGCCGAGCGCACCGGGCACCGCGCGGGCCTCGTCGAGGTCCTGCTGGCCCGCGCCGACCTGGCCCGCGCGCAGGGGCGTCCCGCCGAGGCCCTGGACTGCCTGGAGCGCGCCGAGGGTCTCGCGGTCGACGGCAACCCCCTCACCCTCCCGCGGGTCCATCTGACGGCCGCCCTCACCCTCCTGGACACCGGCGGCGCGGGCGGCGCCGAGGCGATCCGCGCGGCGACCCTGGCCCAGGCCTCCGGCCAACGCCTCGTGCACGCGCGCGCCGTCGCCGCCCTGGCCGCCGCGCACGAGGCCCAGGGGGACGCCGCCGCGGCGCACACGGCCCGGACGGAGGCGGACTCGTTGTACCGAGCGATCGGCCTCCGGCCCGAGCCCTCCGCACCACTCCCCCAACACCGTCACCAAGAGCTCCCCCCGGACGCAGAATCCAGACTCACCCTCTACCTGACCGAACACTTCGACGGCTGACCCGACCCAACAGACGAAACCAGCAGAAAGAGCCGACCCGACCGAGCCCACTACGACGATCGAACGGGCGGGCCGAACAGCCGGACAGACGGCCGGGTCGGGCGGGTCGGCCGGACGGGCAGGCTGGTCGGACGGGCGGGTCGGGCGGGTCGGACGGACAGACGGCCGGAGGGCCGGGTCGGGCAGGCGGCCGGAGGGCCCGGCCGGTCGGCCGGGTCGGACGGAGGGCCGGGTCGGACGGAGGGCCGGGTCGGACGAGCGGACGGCCGGGCCGGTCAGGCGGCCGGACGAGCGGGCCGGCAGGCGGAGGACCGGACGAGCGGGCAGGCAGGCGGAGGGCCGGGCGGGCGGACGGGCCGCCGAACGAACAGCCGGAGGGCCCGGCGGCCGGACGGCCGGGCTGGACGGAGGGCCGGGCTGAACGGAGGGCCGGGCTGGGGCGGACGGACGGGCCGGACGGACGAGCGGACGGTCGGACGGGCGGAGGGCCGGGCGGGCCGACGGGGGCGCGGGCGGAGCGTCGGCGGGCGGGGCGGAGGGCGGGGGCTTCAGACGGCGGATGCTGTTGCGTATGCGGTGCCGAGGCGGAGGCGGGGGTCTCGGGCGAGGATTCGTTCCTGGAGGGAGCGCAGGTCCGGGCCCGGTTCACAGCCCAGCAGGTCGACCATCCGCAGCCGCAGCAACTGGAAGCAGTCCAGCGCGTCGGCCTGGCGTCCGCCGCGGTGCAGGGCGAGCATCAGCAGGCCCGTGACCTTCTCGTCGAAGGGGTGCATCTCGGCCAGCCAGTGCAACTGGGGCAGGCACTCCTCGTGCCGCCCGGCCCGCAGCGACAGCTCCGTGCTGCCGATCAGCGCCTCCCGGTGCTCGCGCCGCAGCGCCACCCGCGCCGACTCCGCCCAGGCCGTGCGGACGTCCGCCAGCGGCTCGCCCCGCCACAGCTCCAGGGCCCGCCCGTAGTGACCGAGGGCGAGGTCGGTCTCCCCGCTCCGGGCGGCCTGCTGGGCCTGCCGCACCAGACTCCGGAACCGCGCGGTGTCCACGCTGTCCTCCTCGATGGCGAGGATGTAGCCGCCGCGCTTGCGCACCAGCTCGACCCCCTCGGCCCGCTGCGGCCCGTCGGCCCGCAGCGCCTTCCGCAGCCGGGTCGCCTGGATGTACAGGGCGTCGCGCGGACGCTGGGGCCGGCGCTCCTGCCACACCCGCTCGATCAGCGCCTCGTCGGCCACGAAGCCGCCGGGGGTCCACGCCAGCGCCGCCAACAACAGCTTGGTCCCGTGCGGAAGCGGCAGCTTGTCCCCCGACCGCGCCCGCGCCTCCACACACCCCAACAACTGAATCTCCATGCCGTACCCCCGTACCTGGAACCACTTGAGCCACCACTGTGCGCACGAACTGTTCGGCTGGCGCATGGATGCTGCACGGAACACGAAGGCCGAGTACAGCAGCCGAACGCAAAAGCCCGGGCGCCCCCACGAGGGGGGCGCCCGGGCTCAGACGGACGTCACGCGGCCGAAAATCAGCCGTGCTTGGCGCGGCTCGCCGTGCGGGCGCGGTCGCGCTGGTCGAGGACGACCTTGCGGATGCGGACCGCCTCCGGGGTCACCTCGACGCACTCGTCGTCCCGGCAGAACTCCAGGGACTGCTCCAGCGACAGCTTGCGCGGCGGGACGATCGCCTCGAACGAGTCGGCCGACGAGGACCGCATGTTCGTGAGCTTCTTCTCCTTGGTGATGTTCACGTCCATGTCGTCGGAGCGCGAGTTCTCGCCGACGATCATGCCCTCGTACACCTCGGTGCCGGGGTCGGTGAACAGCACACCGCGCTCCTGGAGGTTCGTCATCGCGAACGCGGTGACGGCGCCCGAGCGGTCGGCGACCAGCGAGCCGTTGTTACGGGTCGTCAGCGTGCCGAACCACGGCTCGTGGCCCTCGTGGATGGAGTGGGCGATGCCCGTGCCGCGCGTGCCGGTCAGGAACTCCGTACGGAAGCCGATGAGGCCGCGGGACGGGACGACGAACTCCATGCGGACCCAGCCGGAGCCGTGGTTGGACATGTTGTCCATGCGGCCCTTGCGGACGCCCATGAGCTGCGTGACGGCGCCCATGTGCTCCTCGGGCACGTCGATCGTCATGCGCTCGACGGGCTCGTAGACCTTGCCCTCGACGTCCTTCGTGACGACCTGCGGCTTGCCGATGGTCAGCTCGAAGCCCTCGCGGCGCATCTGCTCGACCAGGATGGCGAGCGCGAGCTCACCACGGCCCTGGACCTCCCAGGCGTCCGGCCGCTCGGTGTCGAGCACGCGCAGCGAGACGTTGCCGATCAGTTCGCGGTCGAGGCGGTCCTTGACCTGGCGGGCGGTGACCTTGCGGTCCTTGACCGCGGCCTTGTTCTCCGCGCCCTTGCCGGTGCCGCCGCGGCCGACCAGCGGCGAGGTGTTGGTGCCGATGGTCATGGAGATGGCCGGCTCGTCGACCGTGATGAGCGGCAGCGCGATCGGGTTCTCGGGGTCGGCGAGGGTCTCGCCGATCATGATGTCCGCGATGCCGGCGACGGCGCAGATGTCACCGGGGCCGGCCTTCTCGGCGGGCTTGCGGGTGAGCGCCTCGGTCATCAGCAGCTCGGTGATGCGCACGTTGGACATGGTGCCGTCGCGCTTGATCCACGTGACGGTCTGGCCCTTGCGCAGCTCGCCCTGCTCGACACGGAGCAGCGCGATACGGCCGAGGAAGTTGTCGGCGTCCAGGTTGGTGACGTGCGCCTGGAGGGGGGCCTCGGTGTCGTACTCCGGAGCCGGGACGTGCGACAGGATCGTGGAGAAGAACGGCTCCAGGCTGTCGCTGTCGGCCGGGACGGTGCCGTCCGCCGGCTTGGTGAGCGAGGCCACACCGTCACGCGCACACGCGTAGACGATGGGGAACTCGATCTGCTCCTCGTCCGCGTCCAGGTCGAGGAAGAGGTCGTAGGTCTCGTTGACGACCTCGTCGATGCGGGAGTCGGGGCGGTCCGTCTTGTTGATGCACAGGATGACCGGCAGGCGCTGCTGAAGCGCCTTGCGCAGCACGAAGCGGGTCTGGGGCAGCGGACCCTCGGAGGCGTCGACGAGCAGCACGACCGCGTCCACCATCGACAGACCGCGCTCGACCTCGCCGCCGAAGTCGGCGTGGCCCGGGGTGTCGATGATGTTGATGGTGACGATCTCGCCGCCATCCTTGGGGTGGTACTTCACGGCCGTGTTCTTGGCCAGGATCGTGATGCCCTTCTCACGCTCCAGGTCGTTCGAGTCCATCATGCGGTCGTCGAGCGACTCCGCGGCGTGCGCTGCGAAGGCACCGGCCTGCTTGAGCATGGCGTCGACCAAGGTCGTCTTGCCGTGGTCGACGTGAGCGACGATGGCGACATTGCGGATGTCGTGGCGCGTGGCCATATAGCGGCGTTCTCCCGGAGTGTGAGGGCGACCCTGCTGCGTACGTCTGTGTTACGCGGGCCCTGCCGGGCTTGACACGCCACGGCCTCACCCCATGGTACGTGGCCCCGCGACGGACGGCCTCCGCAGGGCCACTCGGCCGGTTCCGCTCAGTCCTCGGAAGGCTTCTCGGAGGACTTCGCAGAGGACTTCACGGAGGGATTCGCGGACGGATTCAGGGAGGAGCCGACGGAGGACTTCGGGGCGGGGGTCGCGGCGCCCTTCGCGCCGCTCGCGCCCTTCTTCAGGAAGCCCATGTCCTCGTAGACGGGGGTCTCGAAGCCGAAGGCGCCCACGTTCGCCACGTTCTTGCGGACGGCCGTGAGCTGGGGCCGCTGGTAGAGCGGAATCGATCCGGCCGCCGCCCAGATCCGGGAGTCGGCCTTGCGCAGCAGGGACCGCGCCTCGCTCGCGTCCAGGGTGCCGATCGCCTGGTCGAAGAGCTGGTCGACCTGGTCGGTGCCGACCCGCGTGTAGTTCTGCTCGACGCTGAGCGAGCCGTCGGCGGCCGGGACGGGCTTGGCGTAGATCGGCCGGGCGTCGGTGGCGGGGAAGGCGGACGACGGCCAGGAGTAGAGGGCGAGGTCGTACTGGCCGGAGGCGATGTGGTCCTTGAAGTAGCTCTCGTCGGAGACCTTGGTGATCTCCGTGCCGATGCCGACCTTGGCCAGCATCTTCGTGATCCGTGCGGCGACCACCGCCAGGGACTCCGAGCCGGGGCCGGACGGCAGCACGAACCGCAGGTTCAGCGCCTTGCCGTCCTTGGCCAGCGCCTTCGCCGGAGCCACGGCGGGCGCGGCGGAGCCGCCCGCCCCGGGCGTCGCGTCCGGGGCCGCGGTGCCCTTCGGGGCGTAGGCGCCGGGGGCCCCGCCCCGGTGCGGCTGCTGGTACTGCTTGCCGTCCGGGGCGAGCTGCCGGCCGCCGTGCTCGCTCTTGTGCGCGCTGTTCTGCGCGCTCTCGCCCTTGGCCGCGGTGTGCTTCTCCTCGCGGCCGGTCTCGGCCGGCGCCTTGTCGTCCTCGCCGACGATGTACGTGCCGTCGTCGCCGTCCGCGGAGTCGTCGTCGGAGTCGTCGTCGGAGTCGTCGTCGGCCTTCTTGCCCGCCGGGCCGGCCGCCTTGCCGCCCTTCTCCTTGACCGGGCCGCCGGCCACCCAGCCCGCGTCCGCGAGGAGCGCCTGCGCCTCGGAGGTGTCCTGGCCGCCGAGCGCCCCGCTGTTGTCGGCGTAGACGTCCTGTCCGGCCAGGGCCAGATGGCTGCCCACGGGCTGGGCGGGCAGCCCCAGCGGCTTCAGCACCAGGCGGGCCAGCTCCTTGCGGTCCAGCGCCCTGGCCACGGCGCGGCGCACCCGTTCGTCCGCGAGCGGTCCCTCCGCGCCGTTCAGGGCCAGCTGGGTGTAGGCCGGCTCCAGCGATCTGCGCACCTCGAAGCCGCGCAGCGCTTTTTGCTGCTGCTCCCACTGTGCGATCGCGCTGCGCAGCTTCGTGCGGGCCTCGTCCTCGCCGTCGGGCGCGTTCTCGTCGTCGGCCGTGTCCTCGTCGTCCTCGTCGTCCTCGTCGTCCGCGGTGTCCTCGGCGGCGCGGTGGGCGAGTGCCCAGGAGCGCAGCGCCTTCGCCGCGGTGCGCCCGGAACCGGGGCCGGCCAGCGGTCCGGCGGTGCCGTTCGCGGCGCCGTCGATGCGCTGGGCCGCGACCGGGTCGACCTCGGCGAGATCGATCTTCCCGGCGGCCAGCGCGGACGCCCGCTCGTCCCTGGGGACGGCCGTCAGCACGAGCTCGGAGAGCTTGGCCGGACGTCCCCACCAGCGCGGGCTGCGGGTGAGGCGCACCTCTTTCGTCTTGCGGTCGGTCTCCTTCACGAGGAACGGCCCGGCGGTCACCGTCAGCTTGCGCCGCGCCCCGTCGTTGAAGGCGTCGGGCGTGCCCATGACGGTCTTCGGGTACAGCGGGGAGAACAGCGACCGCCAGTCGGTGTAGCGCCGGCTGAAGGTGACCCGGACCTCCAGGTCGTTGTCGCCGCGCTCGATCTTCTCGATGCGGTCGTAGCCGGCGTTGCGGGCGGTCCAGTACGCGGTGTCCTTGCCCGCCAGCGCGCGCCACTGGGCGGCGAAGTCGGCGGCGCCGATCTCGCGGCCGTCGCTCCAGACGGCCTGCTGGTTCAGCTTGTACAGCACGACCTGCTTGGGCTCGGTGTCGACGACCTTCGCGGACTCCAGGTAGTCGGCGTCGCGCTGCGGCCGTCCGTTGGCGTCGATGCGGTACATCGTGGGCAGCACGGCCTGGGCGACCCGGGTCGTGGTGGCGTCGGCGTCCGCCTGGAAGGTGTTGAAGGTCTCCGGCACCGCGTCCACCGCCCAGCGCAGGGTGCCGCCCTCGGCGACCCGGGCGCGGGCGGCCGGGGCGATGTCCTGACGGGCCAGCGGCTTGCCGGCCTCGTCGGCGGAGCCGCAGCCGGCCAGCAGGGGCACCGCGAGCGCACCCGCGGTGAGGAAGGCGACCGAGCGCAGTACCGCGCGCGGACCGACGCCGTCGTGGGACATCTCTGGTACCTCCGGTGACGCGGGTGCGTTTTGATCACGTTTGGCGGTATTTTGGAGTTGATCAGATCTACGGCTCTCTGAAGAGGAACTGAAGACGAAAGGATTCGCCTGCCGAGAGCGACACGGCGGCGGGCGCGTCCAACGCCACCCGTGCGGCGCAACGCTCCCGCCAATCGCTGCACACGCCTTCACATTCACCGGTGTGACGCGCAACACTCGCAGGCGCATGAACGTTGCCGTCCAGGGCACCGCCCACGGAAGCGAGGTCATGTCATGTCCGTGCACGACGACCTGACAACGGTCCAGCGCTGTCTCGACGACCTCTACCGGTCCGTCGGGCGCCTGGAAGAAAAGCTCGGCCCAGGCGGGCTGGAGATGCGCCGGGTCAGCACCGACGCCGCTCATCTCAAGGAGAGCGTCGCCCTGCTGCGCGAGGTCGCTGACCAACCCCACGCACCGCGCAAGCCCGAGCTGGTCACCATCCCCGACACCCCGTACGACGACTCCCTGTGGATCGACACCGACGACGAGGGACTCGGCGCCCGGGACCGACACGCACCCTGACCCGACCGGAGTCCTGAGTTGGCCACTGGTACGGAACCTCCACTCACCGACCCCCATCCCCGAAGCGGCGTACGCGGCGCCGGCCGCGCCGCGATCGCCGCGCCCCATCTGCGGACCGACCGCTGGTGGCTGGCCCCCGCCGCCACCGCCGCCGGTCTGCTGGCGTTCATCGTCTACTCGACCTGGCGGGCCTTCGCGAACGCGGACTACTACGCGGCGCCGTACGTCTCGCCGTTCTACTCGCCGTGTCTGGCGGAGAACTGCGAGACGATGCGCCACGGCCCCAACGCGGACCTCTTAGGGGGCTGGTGGGGCCTCTCCCCCGCGATCATCATCCTGATCTTCCCGCTCGGCTTCCGCCTGACCTGCTACTACTACCGCAAGGCCTACTACCGGGGCTTCTGGGCCTCGCCCCCGGCCTGCGCGGTGGCCGAGCCGCACGCGAAGTACACCGGTGAGACGCGCTTCCCGCTGATCCTGCAGAACATCCACCGGTACTTCTTCTACGCCGCGCTCGTGGTCGCCGGGATCCTGACGTACGACACCGTGCTCTCGTTCCGCGACGAGCACTACGAGTGGGGCCACATGGGCCTGGGCACCCTGGTCTTCCTGCTCAACATCACGCTGATCTGGGCGTACACGCTCTCCTGCCACTCCTGCCGGCACATCGTCGGCGGCAAGCTGAAGCACTTCTCCAAACACCCCGTGCGCTACGGGGCCTGGCAGTTCGTCGGGAAGCTGAACGCCCGTCACATGGGGCTCGCCTGGGCGTCGCTGGTGAGCGTGGCCCTCGCCGACTTCTACGTGTACCTGGTCGCGTCCGGTGTCTTCGACGATCCGAGGTTTTTCTAGATGCGCGACACGCGCGAGACGAGTGGGGCCTTCTGATGTCCGTGGTCGACCGCCAGGAGTGGGACGTCGTCGTGGTCGGCGCGGGAGGCGCCGGGCTGCGTGCCGCCATCGAGGCCCGGGAGCACGGCGCCCGCACGGCCGTCATCTGCAAGTCGCTGTTCGGCAAGGCGCACACCGTGATGGCCGAGGGCGGCATCGCGGCGGCGATGGCCAACGCCAACGAGCACGACAACTGGCAGGTCCACTTCCGCGACACCCTGCGCGGCGGCAAGTTCCTCAACCAGTGGCGGATGGCCGAGCTGCACGCCCAGGAGGCCCCGGACCGGGTGTGGGAGCTGGAGACCTGGGGCGCGCTGTTCGACCGCACCAAGGACGGCCGTATCTCCCAGCGCAACTTCGGCGGCCACGAGTACCCGCGCCTCGCCCACGTCGGCGACCGCACGGGCCTGGAGCTGATCCGCACGCTCCAGCAGAAGATCGTCTCCCTCCAGCAGGAGGACTTCCGCGAGACGGGCGACTACGAGTCCCGGCTGAAGGTCTTCCAGGAGTGCACGGTCACCCGGATCCTGAAGGACGGCAGCAGGGTCTCCGGCGTCTTCGCCTACGAGCGCGAGACGGGCCGCTTCTTCGTGCTCCAGGCCCCCTCCGTGGTGATCGCGACCGGCGGCATCGGCAAGTCCTTCAAGGTCACGTCGAACTCCTGGGAGTACACGGGCGACGGCCACGCCCTCGCCCTCCTGGCCGGCGCGCCCCTGCTGAACATGGAGTTCGTGCAGTTCCACCCGACGGGCATGGTCTGGCCGCCGTCGGTGAAGGGCATCCTCGTCACGGAGTCCGTGCGCGGCGACGGCGGGGTGCTGCGCAACTCCGAGGGCAAGCGGTTCATGTTCGACTACGTCCCGGACGTCTTCAAGGAGAAGTACGCCGAGTCCGAGGAGGAGGGCGACCGCTGGTACGAGGACCCGGACCACAACCGGCGTCCCCCCGAGCTGCTCCCCCGTGACGAGGTGGCGCGCGCCATCAACTCCGAGGTGAAGGCGGGCCGCGGCTCCCCGCACGGCGGAGTCTTCCTCGACGTGTCGACGCGGATGCCGGCCGAGCGGATCAAGCGCCGGCTCCCCTCGATGTACCACCAGTTCAAGGAGCTGGCGGACGTCGACATCACCGCGGAGGCCATGGAGGTCGGGCCGACCTGCCACTACGTGATGGGCGGCATCGCCGTCGACTCCGACACGGCCGCCGCCCGCGGGGTGCCGGGGCTCTTCGCGGCCGGCGAGGTGGCCGGCGGCATGCACGGCTCCAACCGGCTCGGCGGCAACTCGCTGTCCGACCTGCTGGTCTTCGGCCGCCGGGCCGGACTGCACGCGGCCCGGCACACGGCGGACCTCGCGGGAACCCGCCCCGCGGTGGACGACGCGCAGATCGACGCGGCGGCCGCGGAGGCGCTGCGCCCGTTCTCCGCCGAGGGCTCCACAGCGGGCTCCACGGAGGGCGAGGAGCCCGCCAGGCGACCGCCGGAGAACCCGTACACCCTCCACCAGGAACTCCAGCAGACCATGAACGACCTGGTCGGCATCATCCGCCGGGAGGGCGAGATGGAGCACGCCCTGGAGAAGCTGGCCGAACTGCGGGTCCGGGCGCGGCGGGCGGGCGTCGAGGGCCACCGCCAGTTCAACCCGGGCTGGCACCTCGCCCTCGACCTGCGCAACATGCTCCTGGTCAGCGAGTGCGTGGCCCGGGCCGCCCTGGAACGCACGGAGTCCCGCGGCGGACACACCCGCGAGGACCACCCGACGATGGACCGCGGCTGGCGCAACGTCAACCTGCTGTGCGCGCTCGTCGACGCGACCGGCGGCCTGGCGGCGACGGACCCCGTCCGCGGCCAGATCGCCCTCACCCGCGAGACCACCGAACCCATCCGCCCCGACCTGCTCGCCCTTTTCGAGAAGGAGGAGCTGGTCAAGTACCTCACCGAAGAGGAGCTGTACAAGTGAGCAGCTACGAGGCCCGCTTCCGGGTCTGGCGGGGCGACGTCGACGGCGGCGGGCTGAAGGACTTCGGGGTCGAGGTCAACGACGGCGAGGTGGTGCTGGACATCATCCACCGTCTCCAGTCCACTCAGGCCCCCGATCTCGCCGTCCGCTGGAACTGCAAGGCGGGCAAGTGCGGTTCGTGTTCGGCGGAGATCAACGGGCGGCCCCGGCTGCTGTGCATGACCCGCATGTCGGTGTTCGACCGGGCGGAGACGATCACCGTCACTCCCCTGCGCGCCTTCCCGGTGATCCGCGATCTCGTCACGGACGTCGGCTTCAACTACCAGAAGGCCAGGGAGGTCCCGTCGTTCGTGCCGCCGGAGGGGGTCGGGCCCGGCGAGTACCGGATGTTCCAGGAGGACGTGGACCGTCCGCAGGAGTTCCGCAAGTGCATCGAGTGCTTCCTGTGCCAGGACACCTGCCATGTCGTCCGCGACCACGAGGAGAACAAGCCGGCGTTCGCGGGCCCGCGCTTCCTGATGCGGGTCGCCGAGCTCGACATGCATCCGCTGGACGGGGCCGAGGAGTCCGGCCTGGACCGCAAACGCACCGCCCAGGACGAACACGGCCTCGGCTACTGCAACATCACCAAGTGCTGCACGGAGGTCTGCCCCGAGGGCATCAAGATCACGGACAATGCGCTGATCCCCTTGAAGGAGCGAGCGGTCGACCGCAAGTACGACCCGCTGGTCTGGCTGGGATCGAAGATCAGGAGGCGGTCGTCGTAGGGGGCGGGGGCAGTGGGGGCAGCGGGGGCAGCGGGGGCGTTGCATGGACGGAGCGCTGGGCGAGCATCTGGACGCCGAGTCCGGCGAAGTTGACGGCCATTCCGGCGAGCGGGATGAAGTAGTTCACCGCCGAGGGGGCGGAGGCCAACGGGCCCAGAAACATGAAGAGGCTCAGGCCCAGGGCGCTCATCAGGGTGCCGATGCCCCACAGCTTCGGCCGCAGCACCCGCCTGCGGCCGAACGGCGGCACCCACTCCCGCGTCACCGCCGCGAGGCCGCCCACCGCCATGCCCGTCACACAGACGACGGCCGTCGCCATCAGACTCCAATGCAGCATGCGCCGATGATCGCACCCGGGCAAGGACAAGGGGAGGGGCGGCTGCGGTTCGGCAGCGCCCTGAAGGGGCGCGGGGAACTGCGCGACCAGCCCCGACGGCGCCGCAGCGGAACGACGGCGCATCGCGGCACTTCCAGCGGAGCGCTTAGCGGACCCAGCCCTTCTCGTACGACGTCCAGTCGGTTTCCGTCGCTGTGAAGTCGACGTAGGCCGCGACGCCGAAGTTCTCGCGGTCGGCGTCGGTGCGGGACAGCCCCAGCCGGACGCCCCGGACGGCGGCGGCGACCGTCTCGGCGTGCGCCCAGTGGCCGAACCGGTTCTCGCGGTAGAAGGGCAGGCCCATCAGCAGGTCGGTGCCGGGCGGGGTGACCTCCAGGGCGAGGGAGGTCTGCTGGGCGACGTAACCGCCGTACGTGCCCTCCAGCGGCTGAATGGTGTCGTACGACATCACGGCGATCTGGTCGACGCGGCGGGCGACCTGGCCGAAGAACTTCTGCGACCACCACTTGGGGTGGCCGGTGGTCGCGCCCCAGAAGGAGTGGAAGCCGGGCACCGGGTCGATCTGGTGGGCGGCGACGGAGAGCTGGGCGTCGTGGGCGCGGGTGACGGCGCGCAGGGCGTCCAGGAGCGTGAGGTAGTCGGCGTCGTCGGAGTGCAGGGGCTCCAGGTCGAAGTGCGCGCCCTGGAAGCCGACGGCGAGGATCTCCTGCGTCGACCGGACGACGGCCGCGCGGGTCGCCGCCCGCTCCAGCCGCATGCCGTTCGGGCTCTCGCTGGCGAGGACGTCGCCGAGCCAGGCCTGGACGCGCAGCTGCGGCGCTTCCCGGTGGACGGCGGCTATGAACCAACGCGCGTTGGCGTACGCGGACTCGGGCAGCGTGCCGTCGTGCTCCAGCGGGCCCGCGTGGACGTACAGGTCCCGCATCCCGGTGTCCCGCAGCCGGTCGGCCAGCGCCTTGACGTCGGCGTCCTTCTTCCGGCCGTCCACCCAGGCGTGGCCCAGCCAGATGGCGTCCTTGCCGCGGGTGTACGTGCCGTCGGCCGGGTCGCCCAGGTAGTTCACCCGCAGGGCGGTCAGGGCGACGAGCACCGGCACGAGGAGGAGCAGGACGAGACCGAGGGCGACGCGGAGCAGCAGCCGACGCCGGCGACGAGGCCTGCGCGGAGCGGCTGCCGCCGCCTCGGCCGCATCGTCGGTTGCGTCATGGGGCGCGTCGTCGACTGCGGGTGACGTCTCCCCCTCGGCCGCCCCCTCGGCCGCCGCCTCGGCCGCCGCCTCCGCTCCTGCTTCCGTTCCCGGCTGTCCTCCCGCGCGTTCCACCGCGGTTCCCCCTCCCGTGTTGTTCCGCACCACCTGCCCCGTCTCGGGTGCATCCCGGTCGCGTGGCCGTATTCGCGGCCATACGCTCCCAAATGTGACCTCTTCCTTGCTCCGAGGCCGGCCGCGGCGTTCCGCATCGCAGATATCCGTGCGGGTGGCGCATGCCGTGCTGGGCGGTGCGGTCGGGGTCGTGTGGCTGGTGTTGCCAGGGATGACGTCCGACACCGACGCTCCGGTTGCGATCAAGGAGCCGACGCCCGCCGCGAGCGCCGCCGTGGCCCAGGAGGACGAGAGGTCCACGGTCGATCTGGTGCTGCCGCTGGCCGCCGTCGCGGCGGCGGGCGCGGTCGCCGGATACGGGTACATACGCCGGGTCCGGCGCACCCGCGACCGGACGACCCCGGGCGGGGCCGGCAGCCCACCGCCGCGGACGGCGTCGTCGCCGCTCGCCGCCCCCGACGAACAGGCGTCCGCGGCGCTGGTCGCCGCCGACAACCGGCTGCGGGCGGCGCGCGCCGAACTCGGCTTCGCCGAGGCGCTGTTCGGCGCGGAGGCCGTGACGGCGTTCCGCCGGGCCGTCCGCGAGGCGGAGAACGAACTCGCGGCGGCCTTCCGGATGCGGCAGCGCTACGACGAGGGGGTGCCGGCGGAGGCGGCGGCGCGGGGGCATGCGCTCGCCGGGATCGTCGGGCGGTGCGAGGAGGCGGAACGGCGGCTGGACGCCGTGGCCGACGACTTCCGGCGGCTGCGCGCACTGGAACACGGGGGGTTGGGCGAGGCTCTGGGGGTCGCCGAGGGCCGCTTCCGGGAGCTGGCGGGGCGGGCGGGGGCCTCGGAAGCCGTCCTCGCCGGGCTCCGGGCCCGGTACGCGCCCACCGCCACCGACTCGGTGACCGGAAACGTCGAACAGGCCAAGGACCGGCTGGTGTTCGCCACGGCCCTGCTGAACGAGGCCCGCCAGTCTGCCGACTCGGGGCGACCCGAGCGGGCGGCCCGGCGCCTGCGGGCGGCGGAGGGCGCGGTCGACCAGGCGGCCGTCCTCGTCGAGGGAGTCGACCGGCTGGCCGCGGAGTCGCACACGGCGGAAGAGACGGTGCCGGCCGCGCTCACGGGCGCGGAGTCGGAGCTCGCCTGGATCCGGGAAGGGAAAGCGGCGCCCGGGGTTGCCGGGCTACCGCCCCCGGGCGAGCTGCACTCGCGGCTGGCGCATGCCGATGCCGTGCTCGCGTCCGTGCGGCAGGAGTTGACCGGCGGGCAGCTCCATGACCCGGTCGCGGTGCTGCGGCGGATCGTGCGGGCGACCGCGCCGGTCGCCTCGGGGCGGGCCGGGGTGTTGCCGGCCGCCGCGCTGCTCACCGCCCGTGTCGCCGTCGCCGCCGCGGCCGACTTCGTCGCGACGCACCGCGGTGCGGTGGGGGCCGCCGCACGCACCCGGCTGGCGGAGGCGGAACGGCTGCTCGCCACGGGGGACCCGGCGGACCGCCCGCGCGCCGACGCGCTCGCCCTGGAGGCACGGGAACTGGCCGAACTCGACGTACGAGCACACGGCAACCCGTACGCGGGCCCCGGCCCAGCGGGGTCCGCCGGCGCCATCCTCGGCGGCATCGTCCCGGCCGAGACCCCCGACACCGGGACACCGGCCGGCTTCGGCGGACCGGCTCCTGGGTGATCGGGGGTCAGAACAGGCTCAGCAGGGCCTCTGCGGGGTCTGTCAGGCCTGTTTCGCCGTCGGGGAGGGGGAGTTCGAACCACACCGTCTTGCCGCGGGGGGTGCGGCGTGAGCCCCAGGCGGCGGAGAGGAGGCCGACGAGCTGGAGGCCGCGGCCGCCCTCGTCGGTGTCCCGGGCGCGGCGGCGGCGCGGCTGGACCAGGCCGGAGTCCCAGACCTCGCAGACCAGCGTGCGGTCCAGCAGCAGCCGGAGTCTGATCTCGCCCTCGCCGTACCGCAGGGCGTTCGTGACCAGCTCGCTGACCAGCAGTTCCGTCGTGTCGACCAGGGGTTCCAGGTCCCAGGCCAGCAGCTGCCGCCGTGCGTGCTCTCTCGCCCGGCCCACGCTGCGCGGCTCGCGCGGCAGGGTCCAGTCGCCGACCGAGTCGGCGGGCAGGCCCTGGACGCGGGCCATCAGCAGGGCGAGGTCGTCCTCGCCGTGGTGGGTGTCGAGGGTGTTCAGGACGTGGTCGCAGACGTCCTCCAGCGGGCTGGAGGGGTCCGTCAGCGCCGCGACGAACGCGTTGAGGCCCTCGTCCAGCGGGTGGTCGCGCGATTCGACGAGTCCGTCCGTGTAGAGCGCCAGCAGCGCGCCCTCGGGGAGTTCGACCTCCACCTCCTCGAAGGGCTCGCCGCCCACGCCGAGCGGCATGCCCGGCGGCACGTCCAGCATCAGGGCGGGCTCGCCGGGTTCGACGAGGACCGGCGGCAGATGGCCCGCGTTGGCGAAGGTGCAGCGCCGGGTCACCGAGTCGTAGACCGCGTACACGCACGTGGCGAGATACACCTCGGACAGATCGGCCTCGCGGGGGCGGCGGGCGGCGCGGGTGGCCTGCTGGACGCCGCCGGGGGTGCCGAGTCCGCGCGCGATCTCGTCCAACGCGGAGAGGACCTCGGCGGGTTCGAGGTCCAGCAGCGCCAGCGTGCGCACGGCGGTGCGCAGTTCGCCCATGGCGACGGCGGCGCGCAGCCCGCGGCCCATGACGTCGCCGACCACCAACGCGGTCCGGTGCCCGGGCAGTTCGATGACGTCGAACCAGTCGCCGCCGACCTCGCTGGGGCGGCCCGTGGAGGCGTTGCCGGGGAGGTAGCGACAGGCGATGTCCAGTCCGGAGGCGACCGGGTCGCCGGGCGGCAGCAGCGACCGCTGCAGTATCAACGCCCGTTCGTGCTCCCGCCGGTACAGCCGCGCGTTGTCGATGCAGACGGCCGCGCGGGCGGCCAGCTCCACGGCCAGATCGCGGTCCCGGTCCCCGAACGGCTCGCTGCCCTTCGTCCGCGAGAACTGCGCGAGGCCGACGACGGTGTCGTGGGCGACCATCGGGACGGCGAGGGTGGACTGCACGAGGCGGCCGCCGTCCTCGCCGGGGATGAGCTGCGGGCGGGCGGTGCGCAGGGCGTCCGCGCAGGGCGAGTTGAACGGGAAGTGGTGGACCGCGCCGACGGCGACGGGCGCGCCGCTGCCGGCGAAGGGGGCGTCGGAGACGGCGGAGGAGAAGGCGACCCGGCGCAGTTCCGCGCTGCCGTCGGCAAGGCCGGGCGGGGTCTCGTCGCCGGCCAAAAGGCCCTGGTAGAGGTCCACGGTGGCGAGGTCGCAGAAGCCGGGCACGACGACGTCGAGGAGCTCGCGCGCGGTCGTCTCCAGGTCGAGGGAGTTCCCTATGCGGGCTCCCGCCTCGTTCAGCAGGGCGAGATTGCGCCGTGCGGCGGCGGCCTCGCGGGCGGCGGCGCGCCGGGCGGTGATGTCGGTGCCGAGCCAGGCGACGCCGATGGGACGGCCGCTGCCGCTGTGCACGCGGTAGAGGTTGATCGACCAGTGGCGGCGCTCGTCGGAGCCCGGCACGAACCCGGTGACGTGCATGTCCGTGATGGAGTCGCCGGTCTGCAGAACCCTGCGCAGGGTCGCGCTGACCCGCTCGGCCTCGGGCCGGGGCAGATAGTCGTGGACGCCCTTGCCCCGGTGGTCGTCGGGGCCGCCGCCGAAGATCGAGGAGAACCGCTGGTTGGCCCGGCGGATCCGCAGGTCGGGGTCGATCAGCAGGAACCCGAACGGGGATTGACCGAAAATGGCCTGCGAGGCGGCGAGGTCGGTCTCGATGCTGCGGAGCGTGCGGACGTCGACGACGATGCACACGGCGGCCTTCTCGCCGTCCAGGGTCTGCGTCGGCATGACGTAGACCTCGGCGAGGCCCTGTTCGCCGCGTCCGCCGCCGGGCACCGGGTCCGGCATCCGGAACGGCACGACGCCGGTCCACTCGCGGCCGTCCAGGATCTCGGCCATCTTGCGCTGGCCGCGTTCGCGCAGGGTCGGCTCGACGAAGGCGTCGATGGGGTCCATGCCGACGGCCTTGTCGGCGGGGATGCCGAAGATCTGCTCGGCGCGCAGACTCCACTGGTCGACGAGGCCGTCGGGGCCGATCGAGAACGAGGCGACCTTGATGTAGTCGTAGATCGAGCCGGGCGGGCTGCTCTGCCACATCGCGTCACCGTGCGCCGCCGCCTCGCCCACGCCGTCACCCAAGGTGTCACCCAGGGTGTCGCTCACACGGTCGGCCGGACTGCCGGTGGGGCTGCCGGTGGCGCGGTCGGCCGGGCTGCCGGTGTGACTGCCGGTCGCGCGGTCGGCCTGGCTGGCGGTCGCGCGGTTGGCCGGGTCGTGCGCGGCATCGGCGGCGAGCACGGCGTCCGCGGCGAGCACGCCAGAACTCTTCGCCCTCGCGCCGCCCGACGGGTCCTCGGACTCCGTGGCCTTCGCTGGTATCTCGCTCACGCGAACCGTCCCCTCCAGCTCACCGCGTCCGGCACCGGTCACCGGCGGCGGCTGCCCGCAGTATCCAGCACTACGGGGCCGCACGACACGGTGTTCACGATCACAGCACGGTCCAGGCGTTTTTTGGCCCGTTCCGCGACAACACTTCCAGTCTTCTAACCAGCGGACACGTCGTCGAATCACACCTTCCGCAACCGGTCGGCGACCAGAACCGGACGGACGACACCGCCGCCCCCGCTGTACACCCGGCTCATCCCCGCGTCACGCGCCGTCAACCCGGCACCGCGAGTTCGAACCACACGGTCTTTCCGGTGTCCCCGGGCCGGGTGCCCCAGCGGCGCGCGGACGAAGCCACCAGTTGCAGCCCGCGTCCGCTCTCGTCCTCGAGCCGGGCGACGCGCTCGCGGGGCGGGTCCGGCAACGGGTCGGAGACCTCGACCAGCAGCACGTCGGCCATGCCCGCGGGGCGGACCAGCCGGACCCCGATGGGACCCGTCGCATGCCGCAACGCATTGGTGACCAGCTCACTGACCAGCAGAGCCGCGACATCGCCCAGACTGTCGAGGCCCCAGCCGCGCAACTGGTCCCGGACGGCGCTGCGGGCGGTGCGCACAGCACCGGGCTCCGCGGGAAACGTCCACTCGGCGCGGCTGCCTTCGGAGTCGATCACGCCGATCACTTCCCAGGCCAGCGAGTAGACCCCATGTCCGATTTCATAGGGTTAATCAGCACATACCCGATATCCACGAGCCAGTACCGCAACGCAGGGCGCACAGTGGCACAAACGGCGTACCGCCGACCCCGCACCGCGATCAACGCGCCCCCGAGGCAAACCGGGGCCGGCCCGCGCGCCCTGGGGGCGACCGGATCGTTCAGCGGGTTTCGCTGGGGAGCCTCGTGAGGGTTTCGCGCACCGCGGGCACGTCCTGCTCCAGCCAGTCGACGTCCCAGATGTGATCCGGGGTGAGCCAGCGCAGCGCGTCGTGGTCCTGGAGGGGTTGGGCGGCGGGGGAACCGGGACGCAGGCGGGCGGTCCATACCTGTAGGACATAGGGCGGCCTGAGGGGCCACTCCCCGGGGACGCGCTCGACGGCCTGCGCCTCGACGCCGAGTTCCTCGCGCAGTTCGCGCACGAGAGCCGCCTCGGGGGCCTCGCCCACCTCGACCTTGCCGCCGGGCAGTTCCCAGCGTCCGGCGAGTTCCGGGGGTGCGCTGCGGCGCGCGGCGAGCAGGCGGCCGCCGTCGAGCAGGGCGGCTCCGACCACCACGATCCGTTCCGTCATGCGCCGGAGCCTACGGGACCGGGAGCCCGGGGGCCGAAAGCCCAGGGGACCCGGAGCCCGGGGACCTGACCCGTCAGTTCCGGGTCCCGTCTGCCCCGTTCTGCACCTGAGCCGGGGCCGGGGCCGGGGCCTGAGGTTGTGTCTGGGACTGGGACTGGGACTGCGCCTGTACCGAGGACTGCCCCTGGCCCACCCGCTCGACCCAGTACAGCTGCTTGTGACCGCGGGCGTCGAGGCTGTCCGCGATCTTCTGGGCCTCGGCCCGGGTCGCGTACCGGCCCACGCGGTACCGATTGCCGTTGTCGTCCTGCCGTATGACGTGCCAAGGCAGAGAGATGGTGCTGTCGTTCATCGCGCCCCACGCCCCCTTCTCGCCCCGGCCCGCCCGGATCCCGTCCGCGGTACGCCTCGCGCCCCGCCTTCCAAGGAAACCGCAATCCGCATATGCCCGAGCGTACGCCTTACCTTTACGCACCGAACACGGCTTTGCACAAAGAGGTACGCAACCAGCCAAGACGCAGGGGGCGCACGGGGCCGAACGCGCCGTGCGCGCGCCGCAACGCGTCCGGTTGGCGGGGTTCTTTGCATGTACCGGGCGACCTGCGAGAACGACCGGAAACGACCGGATCCCGACGGCCCGCGGAGGGGCCCACGACGTGCGGATACCAGGGGCAACTGCCGGAAGGGTGTGCGCCGTCGGAGCGAATGCGCTACCGCCCCTGCCCGCTCCCCCGCCCACCCCGCCCCGCCCGCCCGCTCCGGCGGGGCTACTTCACCGGCAGGTGATAGGCGACCCGGTAGCGGTCCGCCGGGATCACCACGTCGGCCGTCTCGACCGGGCGGCCCGAGGCGTAGTACGTGCGCTGGACGACCAGGACGACATGCCCCGGAACGCCGCCGAGGGCGAGCAGTTCCTCGGCGAGACCGGGACGGGCCCCCACCTCCTCGGTGACGTTGTCGACGATGACGTCGATCGCCCGCATCCGCTCGACGACGCCCATGCCGCCGAGCGGGCCCTCCTCGGGGAGCATGACCGGCGTGCGGCCGGTGACGGCGAGGGGCTCCCACGAGGTGGACAGCATCATCACCTCGCCGGCCTCCCGGAAGACGTACTTCGTGCACATCACCCGGTCGCCCGACTGGATCCCGAGCCGCTCCGCGACCGCGACGCTCGCCTCGGTCTGCTCGCTGTTGGACTCCCAGGTGCCCCGCGTGTGCGCCTCCGCCTGCTCCTGACGGAACGGGGTGGCACCGCTGACGGGGCGATAGCCGGAGCGGGAGATCCGGCGCGGCACGGGCCGCTCACGCACATAGGTCCCCGAACCGGAACGGCCCTCGACCAGCCCCTCCGCCATCAGCACCTTGCGCGCCTCGAGGGCCACGGTGTCGGAGACCCCGTATTCCTCGCGGATTCTCGCCTGGGAGGGGAGGCGGGTGTGCGGTGGCAGCGACCCGTCGGCGATCTTCTTGCGGAGATCACCCGCGACACGCAGATACGCCGGCTGCTCACCGAATGTCACTGGCCACTCCCATCAGGTTGTACAGACAGCTACAGCCTGGCAACCCTGGGTTGTACCGTGCAAGCAAAGGCCAGAGAATCACTCGATGTGATGACAAGTGCCCGGGAAACGCATTAGCCAGGCACTTTCTCACCGCTTTCTCCCCACTGCGGGCGCGATCACACCTCCAGACCGCCGTCGCTGTCGCCCCCGCCCGGGCCGCCGCTCCCGCCGCCGGAGTCCTCGCCGTAGGCGGGCGGCGTGGTGGCCAGACCCAGAGCCTCGCGTGCCGTGACGGTGGAGTCGCCGTCGACGTACGAGTAGGCGGTGTCGTAGTGCCCGTAGAAGCCGTCGGCGTCGGTGGCCTTCGCCGCCGCCGCCCACTCCTTGCTCGCGGCCTGCATGTCCTTCACCAGCGCCCCGACGGGCTCCTTGGCTTCCGCGGACCAGCTGTGCGCACCCAGCACGACCGCCTGCGCGCCGGTCACGTCACCGGTGTCCCCGGCCCAGGTCCGGTTGCCCTCCAGGTCGTCCTCGGCGTAGTCCTGCGGCTCCTCGAAGAGCACGTCGTCGACGGCGGCCATCGCCTTGAGGAAGGCCAACTGGTCGGCGTCCAGGGTCGTCTCGTCGGCGCGCAGCGAGCCGGTCAGGGTCTTGCCCTCGTCCACGTGCGCGAAGACGCAGGTGATCTCGCGGTCGCCCCACTCCCAGCTCTCGGAGGTGGGCGTGAGGTAGTAGACGTCGACCTTGTCGGTCAGCGCCCACGGGTCCATCGCGTAGGCGCTCTCCAGCGTGTAGCACTTGTCGTCGGCCACGTCGGTGACGCGGTCGTCGCCCGGGTAGTCGCTGCCGGACAGCGGGACGGACGCGAACACCTCGGCGTCGTGCACACCGGCGCAGGGCACCTTGTCGACGTCGTAGACGTCCTCGTCGAAGGTCTCGCCCGGCACGTCGAAGCAGTCGCCCTTGGCGAGCGAGAAGCTGGAGTTGGCGCTCGCGCCCTCCTTGAACCCTTCCCAGAACTCGGAGGCGCCGCCCGTGGCCAGCGCCATGACCCACAGCGCGAGTCCGAGGGAGGACAGGATCGAGCCGGCGATCGCCATCCCCTTGCCGCGCTCGCCCCGCTTCTTGATCTGCACCAGCGCGATGATCCCGAGGATCAGGCCGATGGCCGGCAGGAAGCAGAGGATGCCGAGGACGAGGGAGGCGATGGCCACGCCGTTGATCGTCGGGGGCCGCCCGTAGGGGTTGTACGGCTGCCCCCAGGCCGGATAGGGCGCCATCCCGTAGGGAGCCTGCGGGTACGGCCCCGGAGGCCCGTACGGCCCCTGCGGTCCCTGAGGCCCGTACGCCCCCTGAGGCCCCTGCGCTCCTTGGGCGTACGGGTCCTGCGGATACGGGCTTCCCGGGTACGGACTCTGCGGCTGCGGAGGCTGGTACGGGTCCTGGGGCTGGTGGGGCCCGGGAGGCGGGGGTATGGACACGAGTACCGTGCTCCTGGTTCAGACGGTTCAGACGGTTCAGGCAGTTGTCGAGACAGTCTGTCTTCCGGACAGCCGGTCAACTGGTCGTTCACATGCTCGGGTCAGTCTGACAGGGGGCTCTGACAGCTGCACTGAACTGGTGTACGACTGGGCGCATCGTAGGCGTAGGCGCGACACGAGCGGGGATGGAATGGCGGTCACCAAGGCGACGATCCGGGCGGTCAATGCGCTGACCGGCCGATGGGCCGGGGTCGTGGACGAGGGCTCGGTCTTCTCGGCCGCCGGGGTGTGGCCGCTGCTGGCCTTCCTCGCGGACGGGGCGACGGGCCCGGCGCGCGCGGAGCTTGCGGAGGCCCTCGGCGTACCGGCCGGCGAAGCCGCGCCCGCGGCGCGGGAGTTGCTCGCCGCGTTGGCGTCGATGCGCGGTCTCGACAGCGCCCTGGGCCTGTGGACCAAACGCACCCTGGAGCTGCGCGAGGCCTGGGCGGCGGGACTGCCGGCCGAGGCGCACGGCGTGCTGACCGCAGACCCGGTCGCCGACCGGCAGGCCCTGGACGCCTGGGCGGCGAAGCGGACCGGCGGGCTGATCGAGCGGATGCCCGTCGCGTTGACGGACGACACCGAGATGGTGCTGGCGAGCGCGCTGACCCTGCGGACGAAGTGGCTGCGCCCCTTCGACGAGATCCCGCTGTACAGCCCGCACTGGCCCGGCCTGACCGACCCCACGCTGCTCGGTCTGCGGCGCCAGAGCCTCCTGCTGGACCGCATCGGCGTCGCGGACACGCCCGCCGGACACGTCACCGAGCTGAAGGTGTTCGGCACCGACGGCCTCGACGTCCATCTGCTGCTCGGCGAGCAGCAGATGACGCCGGGCCAGGTGCTGGGCGCGGGCGTGGGCCTCCTCGCCGGCCGGCACCCGGTCGTGCCCGGCACGATGCTCCCCTACGGGGACGTCGGTCCCGGCCTGCGCATGGAGAAAGTGCGCTCCATGACGCCCGACCCGCCGACGCTGGACGTCGTGACGCCGGCGTTCGGCGTCACCGCCGACCACGATCTGCTCGCGCGGCACGAACTGTTCGGCCTCACGACCGCCCGGGACACCGACGTGGGCCACTTCCCCGGCATCAGCGCCTCCCCGCTGGCCGTCGGTTCGGCCCGGCAGTCCGCGATGGCCGAGTTCGGCGCGACGGGCTTCCGCGCGTCCGCGGTGACGGCCTTCGCCCTCGCACCGGGTGCGATACCCCAGCTCCGCTGGACCACCACCAGGCTCAGGGCCCGCTTCGACCGTCCCTTCGGCTTCCTCGCCCTGCACCGTCACTCCCGGCTGGTGCTGGCGGCAGGATGGGTCACGGAACCGAAGCCCTTCCACTGACCGGCGGACAGGCCTACCAGCAGTCAGAAGTACGAGCACAGAGGCAGACGGAGTTGCACATGTGGAGACAGAGCCTGGACGCGGCCGGGATCGGGGAGCCGGAGCTGCGCCGCGACTACACCGCCCAGCGGCGACTCGTCGTGCGCTATCGCCGCACGTCCTATCTGGCGGCCGCACTGCTGCTGCCACGGCCCCTGCTGCCGCACGTGGTGGTCGCGACGGCGGTGATGCACCACGGCGACAACCTCCTGGACACCGGCCCGAAGCCGCAACGGATCGCGGCCTGGGCGTCCTGGGAGCAGCAGCTGCGCAAGGCACTGGAGACGGGCGAGTCCGACCACCCGCTGATCCGCGCCCTGCTGCACACCGTCGCCGCTCACCCGCGGCTGCGGCCGGCGCTGGAGGAGTACCTGTCCACGGCCGACACCGACCTGGACTTCCAGGGCTTCACCACCGAGTCCGAGTACCAGGCCTATCTGGACGCCTACTCGCTGCCCGCGTTCCGGCTGGTCGCCGTGCTGCTGGAACCGGAGACCGACGCCGACCGCTACCGGACGCTGTGCCGGACGTTCATCGACGGCAGCCAGCGGCTGGACTTCGTCAACGACCTCGCGGAGGACCTGCGGGAAGGCCACCTCGGCATCCCGACCGAGACCCTGGAACGCTTCTCGGTGACGACGGCGGACCTCACGGCGGGCGTGCGGTCGCCGGCCCTGGGCGCACTGGTGACCCACGAGGTCGAAGCCGCCCGCGCGGATCTGCGAGCGGCCCGCGAACTGCCCGACCTGGTCGCGCCCGCGCACCGAGCCCTGCTGGCCGCGGTGATCGACATCGAGCTGCTGACCGCGGACGCGGCTCTGACCCGCGGAGCCGCCCTCCTGGGCGGCTCCGCGAACCCGCCGCTGCCGGGCACACTGCGCGTACTACGGGACGCCCGCCGCACGGCCCGCGGACGACGCTGAGCGCGACGCCCCGACGAACCCGGCACAGGGTCCGGACGACCCGGCGCCGGTGACCGGATCCGGCCTCCGAAGCCGGCTCCGTATTTCGGCCGAGGCGGCAGCGGCGCCGCCCGCAGGACGGGACCGCGGTGCGGGCCGTCTGCCGTGCGGACCGTCTCGCGGAGCGACGAACCCGCCTCGGGTCACCTCACCGGCGTGCTGCTCCACAGCCGCAGGAGGACCCGCTCCGGCTGCTCACCGCGGGACAGCAGGCGGGCCGCGCGGCGCCAGGTCTGCGGCGGCAGCCCGTTCTCGGTGATCAGGCGGTACAGGACGGGTCCTGGGCCGGGCAGCGTCAGCAGCTCGCCCAGCAGCCTGGCCCCGCTCGGCGCGGCGCCGGTGGCCAGGACCAGGTCCAGGGCGTCGGACCCATAGCGTTCGACGAGCCGGAGTCCGTCGTCGCCGGCCGCCAGCAGCCACGGGGTGAGCCGGTCCGTATGGCGACTGTGCTTCTCGCCCTGTTCGGTCAGCAGCCACAGCACGCGCTGCCCGGAGCGGCCCGCCAGGAGCGGCAGCCAGCGCGGCCCCCACAGGTTCACCGCCTCGGCGCTGCCCGGCAGCCGCTGCTCCACCACGGCCGCGGTGACCGCGACCCGCGTCCCCCACCGCGCGCCCACGGACAGCACGGCCTCCAGCGAACGCAGCGCCAACCTGCTGGCGAGGGGTTCCAGTTCGGCGAGGACACGGCGCAGTTCGGGGCTGAGTCCGAGCCGCTCGGCGTACTGCTGCGCGACCACGCCCAGTCCGTCGCGCAGCAGGGTGTGCAGGGCGAGCGGTGGATCGTCGGCGGCCAGGATCAGCGGGAGTTCACGGCGGGCGCGCGGTTCGAGGGTGCCCTTCGGGTCGGCGGCGTACAGGTGCAGCAGGGCGGTGCGCTGGGCGGGGCCGGCCAGGGTGGCCAGGAGCGGCAGCAGGACCGGGTCGGCCTCCAGTGCCTCGGTGGACGCGCCCGGGGCGAGGACCGCGGCGCCGACCCGGTCCGTCAGCCGGGGCCCGTTCACGGCCCAGTCGCGGATCCGCTCGGGGCGTTGCACGACGTTGCCGATCACCCAGTCGAGCTCGTTGCCCAGGTCGAGCTGCCAACGCGACCAGGCGACGGCGGCGGCGGTGCCGAGCGGCTCGGTGTGCTCCACGGTCTCGTAGCCGCGCTCCTTGAAGGCGGCGATCACGTCGGACAGCGGGTGGCCGACGCCGTCGGCGTAGGCGTTGAGCCGGGTCATCGCCCGCTGGTTCAGGCCGAGTTCCAGGGCGTGCCGCAGGCCCTCGGTGCCGAGTTCGGCGAGGGCGGCCCGGGTGTCGGGGAAGCGCTCGGCGATCTCGGCGATGTCCAGATCGCCCTGTTCGGACAGCCATCTGGCGGCAAGGGTCGGGTGGGCGCACACGGCCGGCCAGCCGGCGGGGGCCGTGCCGAGCAGGGCGCGCACCGCGTCGCGTCCCGTGACGTTCGCGTCGGTGGCGATCTGCAGGAGCACGCGGGCGTCCACCGTCCGGGCGGTGTCCTGGTCGACGATCTGCACCCAGCCCAGTCCGAGCGCGGTGAGGTGCTCGGGCTGGCGCAGCCCGTCGAGCAGCCGCCGCCACATCTGCGGGGTGTAGCGGGCGAGCAGGTCCTGGTCCTCGCCGTGCAGGTGGGGTCGCAGCAGGTCGAGCAGTTGCGGGTCGTCGAGGCGCCCGACGAGGAACTGCAGGCTGGGCGCCGGGATCTGGGAGAGCAGGGAGACCAGCGGGTCGTCCATGCCGGCGACCGCGGCGGCGAGGCGTTCGGGCGCGACCTCGGGGACGGCCGTGCACAGTCGCCCGTAGAGGCCGACGCGGCGGATGCCCTCCAGCTCCTGGAGGGCGGTGGCCATCGTCAGCCCGTCGGCGCCGACTTCCTGGCGCGGGTCGAAGACGTCGGCGAGCCGGCCCGCCACGGGCAGCAGGCGGCGGGCCGCCTCGTCGTACACGTCCCGCTCCGCGGGCCCGAGCAGCGCCGACATCAGGCATTCGCGGAAGACGGACCGGGGCACGCCCGACAGGGCGGTCACCAGGCGGCGCAGGCCAGCCTCGTCCTGCAGTCGGTTCTGTCGGCGCAGGCCGGGCGCGTTCTGCAGGGAGCGCACCGCAACCAGCAGTTCGGTGTCGGTGCCGAAGCTGTCGGCCAGGCGTTCCAGCAGGGCCGCGCGCGGTGCGGGCCGCATCACGCGGTCGACGCCGCCGAGTCTCAGGGTCCAGCCGGCGGCGAAGGTCCGGCGGCGCCGGGCCGCGCCGCCGCGGCTGTCCAGGACCTGCTCGTAGTACTCCTCCAGATTCGGGTCGGTGGCGAACGGCAGCCGGTCGGCGGCCATGCCCGCGATCTGCGGCGAGGGGATCGACAGGTCGTCCCAGTCGACCTGTTCGACGCCTGCGCCGCGCACCCGCTGGAGACTGCGCAGCGCGCCGGCCGTCGTCCGGCCCGCGACCACCACGCGGGCGTGCGGGGCCGCCGACGCGATCCGGCAGGCCAGGTTGACCAGTTCGTCGGGGCGGACCAGGACCCAGCCCGCGCCGGAGAGCAGCGTGGCGCCGCGGGTGCTGAGCCGCCGCTGGTCGAAGGCGGCGACGGCGATCACATTGGGGCCGTGTTCGTGGAGCAGTCCGAGCCGCAGCGACTCCGGGTTGATGCTGAGCCGGTCGCCGCCCCTGCTCTGTGCCGTGTCGTCGTAGACCAGGAGGGCTTCGGCCCCGGCCAGGTCGGCGCGGGCGCGGGCCTGTTCCTCGTCCTGCGCGGCGCGGGCGAGGGTGTCGGCGAGCCGGCCGGGGCGCAGCGTGGGCACCCGCTGGAATCCGGCCGCCTCCAGGTAGCCGTAGAGGTCGGCGGGGCCGTCCACCGGGCCCCAGGCGCCGGGCGGGAGTCCGCAGGCCATCCAGCCGGCCAGCCGGATCAGGGCGCGTAACTGCACCTCCCGCCACTGGGCGAGGGCCTGGTCCCCGCTGCCCGCGCTCGGCGTGTCACCGCCGAGGAGCAGGGCGCTGGGCAGCGACATGCCCTGGGCGCCGGGCATGCGGCCCTCGTGCGGGAGGTAGCCGTGCCGGCCGATGCCCGCCAGGACGACCGACCCGAAGTTGACGACGAGGTGGTCGGGGGAGAGCTCGACGGGGACGAATCCGGCGCGTGCCATGTCGTCCAGGGCCCGGCCGAGGGGGACCAGGGTGCGCAGGGCCGCGGCGGGCGCCCAGCGGTGGCCGCCGGCGAGCATCGCGCCGAGGTCGTCGCGGTCGCGCAGGGCGTGCAGCGGCACCGATTCGTTGCCGGGCGCCCATGCGGTGATCAGGGCGGGCGGCAGCTGGGGGTGGTCGACGACGTCCACGAGCGGGGGTGTGACGGGGCTGCCGGCGGCGAGCAGGGCGGCCGCCCGGCCGCGGTCCTTGACGCTGGGGAAGAACCGCAGCGCGCCGTACGCCTCGTCGTCGGCGTCCTTGACGAGGCGGGTGGCGCGCAGCGCGTTCGCGCCGGAGGAACGCAGCTGCCCGGGGCGCAGTTGCACGGTGCGCGGTTCCCAGGAGCGTCCGGAGCGTCCCCGGACCTGGGTGAGCAGTCGGCCGAAGGTGGCGTTCGCGGTCATCGGGATCCGCCTCCCAGGGTGCGCAGCGCGGACTGCAGGGCCGTGACCCGGCGGGCGCGGGCGAGGTCGATACGGACGCGGTCGACGGTGGAGAGGCGGAAGGTCCGCCAGGACAGACAGGTGATGAGGGCGTTGGTGAGCACCGGTCCGTGGCCCAGCGAGGTGAGATACCTGCGGGCCTCGGCGGTGTCCGTGTAGGCGGGCTTCTCCGCGTACAGCTGGCGGCGGTGCTCCTCGGAGAGACGTTTGAGCCCGGCCGCGTGCGCGAGGGTGGCGCCGAGCATGTAGATGTCGAAGCGCTCGGCCGCGGGGGCCTTCTCGCTGGGCTCGTCGGTGCCCTCGGCGGACGGCGGCGCGTAGGCGGGGGTGGTGGTGTCGACCCGTCCGCCGATCCGCACGGCCGCGTCGTAGTCGATCAGGACATAGCGGGCGGGCGGGCCCAGGACCAGGATGTTCTCCGGTTTGATGTCGGCGTGGATCCAGCCCTTGGACGACTTGTCGTTCTCGTGCCGGTCGGCGTGCAGGGCGGCGAGCGTGTTGCACAACTGCTCGGCCAGGTCGAGGAGTTCGGCCTCGGTGTAGTGGTCCTCGTTCGCCTTCCGGGCGTCGATGTCCTGCTGCAGGGTGATCGAGGCGGTGCCGTGCGCTCCGATGAACTGCTGCACCAGGAAGCTCTCGACGAGCGGCCGCGGGTGGCCGGCCTCGGTCAGGGACGGCGAGGGCTGGGCCTCCACACTGATCACGACGGGGCACTGCTGTGTCAGCTGCGCCGCCTGCCGTGCGGCGTGCAGCCCCTGTCTGCGGGCCTTCTGATGCTGGGACAGGGTGGTGAGGACGTTCTGCGGGTCGTCGAGCGCCGTCTCGGGCCACCACAGGCCCTTGACCACGACGTCGCCGCCGGACCAGCGGTCCTCCGCGAGCAGGGCGTACCCCTGGCCGCCCCGGGAGATGATCTCCCGGGTGGCGAACCGTCCGTCCATCCCGTAGTCGGCGGGCACCCAGGCTCTGCGCGGGGAGCCGTTCTCGTCGGGGCTGTCCGCGTGCACCCACTGCGGTTCGAAGCCGGTCACTCGTCGCTCCCGAAGCCGATCCGGAGCCGGACGGTGCCCGGGCCGAGGCAGAGTTCGTCGCCGTCCTCCAGCGCGTACGGCGTCCCGGTGGCGAGCCGGGAGGACTGCGGGCGGCCCCGGAAGTCCAGCTCGGGGTTGAGGAACGACGCGTTCTGGCAGGGGTCCGGGATGTGCTCGACCAGCGGTTTGCCGTCGTCGTCGAGGAAGATGCGGACATGGGCCCGGGAGATCTGCCGGACCTGCTGCTCGTCCAGTCCGGTGGTGACGACGGTGACCTCCGGACGGCCGCGCGAGGGCCGGCCCAGCGTCATGCCCTCGGGGGGCACGGCGAGCGATTCCCGGGTGCGATGACCGTGCAGCACCGTCACCCGGACCGGTCCGGCGCCGGGCCCCGGCGTCAGCGGCGCCTCCGCCACCGTCTCGGTCACGTCGAAGTAGCAGAGCCGGCAGTACCAGCGGGTGCCCTGCTTGTGCACGTGCCGGGGCCGCAGTTCGTCGTCGGCGTGCACACAGCCGGAGCCGCCCGAGGCATGCCGGAACCGCTTCTCGGAATCGGGGTGCAGCAGCCCGGCCTTGCGGAGTTTCTTGAGCCGGTCGCGTTCGATCTCCTGGTCGGTGGCGACGCCCAGGTGGCGCAGGCTGAGAATGACCTCTCCGCGCATCCGCCGCACGCTGAAGACCCGGGAGCTGTTGCCCTGCAGCCAGGCGTGCTCACGGCGGGCGTAGCGGAAGTTGTCGTCGGAGACGATCGCCGCGTCGTACTGGTCGGCGAGCGCGAGGATCCGGTCGTCCGCGTCGCCCTGGTAGACCTGGAGCCATCGGGCGCGTTCGGCCTGTTCGACGAGTTTCTGGTCGTCCAGGTGGGGTCGGACGGTGGCATCCAGGACGGCTATGACATCGGCGCCGGGATGCCGGCGCAGCCATGCCTCCCGTACCTCGACGACCCGGGAGAACGGCCACGGGGTCTGGCTGGTCGCGGCCACGTTCGACGCGTCGATGATGACGGGCACGGTCATGAGCCGCTCCGGCGCGGCGGGTCGGTCGGGGCGTCGGCTCCGTCGTCGGCTCCGGTGTCACGGCCCCGGACCGGTCCGCCGTGGGAGCGCCGGCCGCTGTCGCGACCCGGGTCGTAGCCGCCGCCGTAGCCGCCGCCGCTGCCCGACCCGCCGCCGTAGGAGCCGCCGCCGTACGAGTCGGTGTCGCCGTCGTCGTCGTACAGGCTGCGCTGTCTGCGGCTGGCCCGGATCTCGTCGGGCATCTCCACCTGGATGTCCTTGAACCAGTCCCGTTTGTTGCGGCTGGAGCTGCTGCGGCTGGAGGAGGCGCGGGACTCGTTGAGCACGTCCTTCGCCTGCATTCCCTCGCGCAGTCCCGCGGCCGCCTGCTGGAAGGCGGCGATCAGCACGGGGTCGGGGATCCGGCGGGCCCGCTCGATGCCCTCCTCGTAGATCCGTTCCCGTTCGGTGGTGGAACCGGCCGCGGCGACCCGGTTGTTGATGTCCTGTTCGAGTTCCGCGGCGTCCACCTCCCGGCGGTAGTCGGGGCGCAGGATCGGGGTGTTCGGATCGTTCACGACCCACGCATGGGTCGTCGCCTCCCCCAGCTCCCGCGCCTCGGCCCCGGAGCCGATCCGCCCGCTCGCCTTGGCGACGAGGAGCGCGGTCCTGCTGGTCCGGTCGGGCGCGCGCAGCTTCAGGACGTAGCGCAGCTGGCCCTCGTCGCCCGCGCCGACCGCGCCCAGGGTGAGCCGGACCCGGCTGGGGCGGTGTCCCGCGCCGTCGGAGACCACGCCGTCCAGGCGTCGGCGCACCGGGTCGATCTGGTAGACGGCGACGACCTTGATGTTGGGGTGGATCTGCAGGGACAGCTCGGCGCTGCCCGCGACGACGTCCCGGCCGTAGGCCGCGAAGCTCGCCGTGATCTCCCGCATCTTCTCGGCGGCGGTCGCGCGGGACGACACATGGGCGGTCATCCCGGTCGGCGCGAGCCCTTCCAGCAGGGGGTAGTCGGCGCCCTCGCCGATGCCGATGACGTCGGTGTGCAGTTCGCGACCGGCGGCCTCCTGGGCGATCGCGGCGAGCCGCCGCGGGTCGGACTCACCGGAGTTGGGCAGTCCGTCGCTGAGCAGCACCACCCGGCGGGACGCCGCCGTCCGCCGGCCGAGTTGCGCGTACGCCTCCCGCAGCGCGCCCTCGATGTCGGTCCGCCAGCGCTCGCCCTGGGCGTTGCCCGGCCAGCTGCCCTTGTTGCGCAGTTCGCCCGCCGTGCCGGAGAAGCGCAGGCCCGCGTGCTGCCCGAAGGTGATGACGTCGACCCCGGCGTCCGGGGGCAGCGCCGCCACCAACTCGCGTACCCCGGCCACGGCCACGTCCTTGCGGCTGGTGTCCTGCGGGTTGTTCGGGTCCGCGAACTCGTTCGTGGCCGCGTCGGCCTTGATGTCCATCGACGAGCTGTCGTCGACCGCGAGCACATAGGCGATGCCGTCCGCGACCCGGTCGGCGCGGCGCAGTACGCGCGGTGCGACCGAGAGGAAGAACTCCTGGTCGACATGGACCTGCGGTCGGTCCGCTCCGAGCTTGATGTCCTCAGTGGTCATGCTTCCTTCGCCTCCCCGATCCCACACACCAGTGCCGTGGCGTTGTCCCAGCCGCCCAGGGTCTCCGCCCGCTGGACGAGGGCCGCGGCGAGCCCCGGGGCGAGCGGCCGCCCCGACGCCTCGATCCGGGCGGCCAGTTCGGCCAGTACGGCGCCGAACCAGCGGTCCCGTTCGGGTTCCGTCGCCCCGTCCGAGGCGAGCAGCAGCAGGTCTCCCGGGGCGAGGGCGACCACGGTCTGCGCCCAGCGGCCGGGGCCGTTGCCGAGGTAGTTGACCAGGGCCGATGCGTCGCCCTGGGCGTGCGGGGTGATCCGCAGCCGCTCGGCGTAGCCGGTGTGGGCGGGGGTCAGCTTCCATGCGGCGTAGGCGGATTCCCGCGAGGGCGGCCCGCCCGACGCCGGTTCGCGCAGGGGCCGCACCAGCCAGGCCTCGGCGTCCCCGACGGACACCAGGCCGGCCGTGCCGTCCGGGCGCACGGTGGCCAGGACGGCCGCCGCGCTCCCCGTGTCCGTGGCCCGGCGCACGAACACGTCCAGTTCGTCGACGAGTTGCTGCGGGGGCAGGTCCTCCGCCGACCTCCAGATCCGCTCGATCTGGCTCAGCGCCGCCTGGGCGGCGATCCGGCCGGAGCCGTCTCCCTCGCCGGTCACCCCGTCGAACACGGCGCAGCGCACCGTGCCGGAGACGTCGCGACTGGCGCCGGCCGCGTCCTCGTTGTCGGTGGCCGGGTCGCCCTTGGCCTTGCGGGAACCGACCGCGCTCTCCCGGTAGCAGGTCGCCGAGACGCCGTCCGGGGCGCGGCGCGCGAGGGCCTCGTGCAGTGCCGCCATGCCCGCCGCCACGCCCTGCCGCAGGTCATGGCCCAGCAGGCGGTGGCTCACCGCGTCGAGGCCGGGCGGGAACGTGCCGGCGAACACCCCGAGCAGTTGCAGGGCGTCCCGCAGGTCCAGACAGGGCCGCTCCGCGACGGCGTCCACCAGCGCCTGCACGAGGGCCCGCCGGTCGCGTGGCGCGGGCGCGACCTCGCGCCGGTCGTGGAACTCGACGCCGCCCTCCAGGTCGTAGCGCGGCAGCGCGGCGATCTGCCAGCCCTCGTACGCGTCGTGCCGCACGGACTCGGTCACCAGACAGCCGGGCCCGAGCCGCCGCAGCGCGGAGTCCACCCGATGCCAGAGCTCGGGCAACTCCGCGATCAGTTCGTCCCGTTCGGGCCGACCGTGCTCGTCGACGCACTCGCGCAGGGTCGGCGCCAGGTCCTGATGCCAGCGGACGGTGATCTCGGGGATGGCGACGGCGACGAACTCGGGCCGCTGCATCTCTTGGGTGTCCTCGGCGGTGTCGACGAAGTCGACATCCGCGGCAGCCGCGGCGTCCTCGGCAGTTTCGACCGTGTCGGCCGCGTCGTTCGCTTGGACCGGGTCGTTCGCTTCGGCCGCTTCGGTCTCCGGGACCGGGCCGTGCTCCCCTGCGGAATTGTGGTCGGGTTCGCGGCATTCGTTCCGGTTGGCATGGCCGTCGCCGTGGCGGTCGTCGTCGGGACCGGGGCTCAGGACGAGGCCGGGGCCCGTGCCGATGTCGGCGTCGCGGCCGATGGCGTCGTCAGCGTGTTCGCTCACGTCACACTCCCTTGAGGACGAAGGCGAGCAGGACCGCGATCACGGCCAGCACACCGAGGAACACCAGGCGCTGCGCGCTCGCCCGGCTGACGCGTTGTAACTCCTCGGTGGCGCGGGCCCGTTCGGCCTCCGCCTGCTCGGCCCGGTGCTGCCATTGCCGGACCGCCTGCGCCACCTGTTCGCGGGCGTCGTCGACCTCCCGCCGGGCCGCCGCCTCGGCGCCGGCGATCCGCTGACCGGCCAGGTTCTCGGCGGCGGCGATCCGCTGACCGGCCTGGCTCTGCGCGGCGGCGATCCGCCGCTCGGCCTCCCGCCGCGACCGCTGCACCGACTCCTCGGCGGCCTGCTCACGCAACCGCGCGGCGCGCTCGGCGAGTTCGGTCTGTTCGGCCAGCTCCCGGTGGGCGTAGGCGAGTTCCTCCTGCACTCGGCGGGCCGCCGCGGCGGCCTCGGCGCGCACCCGCTCGCGCTCCTCGGCGAGCGCCCGGTCCAGCAGGGCGTCCAGGTCGGGCCCGTGGCCGACCGGGAAGCGGGCGGCGCGCAGGGGTTCGCCGGTCTGCGGCGGTTCGGTGTCGGTGTAGAGCTCGGCGACGGAAGTGGCCGCGCCGACGGGCGGTTCGGCCAGGGACAGCGGCACCGGGCGCACGATGAGCCGGGCCGGGTCGACGACCGTGACGGGACGCCAGCCGCTGAAGCCGTCCGGATCGCCGCCGTACACCGCGGTGACGTGGCAGCCGGAGCCGAGCACCGCGACGGCGCCGTCGACCTGGGCCCACAGCGTCTCACCGGCCGTCAGCAGGGAGGCGACGACCTCCGGGGACGGCACCGGCACGCCCGTCGGAGGCGCGGAAGCCCCGAATTGCCGTCCACCGGCTCCTGCGGAGTCCTGTGCCGGCGAGGCGGCCGGGTCGGGAGCAGGCGTCCCGGAGTCGAGACTGCCCCACTCGTCGTCGTCGGCCGCCGGGGGAGGCGCCGACGAGGGAGGCGGAGCCGCCTGCTGCCACCCCCCGGACGACGTCTCGTCCGCCAGCGAACCCCACTCGGTCATCTCCGCCCCCCGCGTTTCTGGATCCCCAAGACCAATGCCCTACAAAGTAATTAACATCACATCAGTGGGCGCGTAAGGACTTTCGGGGAAGCGGGGGAATCTTGTGCAGAAGCATCTGACATCGGACTTCGAAGAGGCGTGCTTCCTCGTCGATCTCTCGAACGTGGTGCGCAACCAGAGCCTCGGCGAGCCGGGCCAGCGTTCGCTGCGCCGCCTCGCCCTCGTCGTCGACGCGGCCGTGCGGCTCGCCCGCGATCCGGACGTCAAGCTGTATCTCGTCGCCGACCGCAGCCTGCGCCACGGCGGCGGCCGCCACGAGTTCGCCGACCCGGCGGACGTGCTGCTGCTGGCGAAGTGGGTGCGGCTCGGCCTGGTCGAGGAGCTGGGCGACGCGGACGGACGGGTCCTGGAGCTGTGCGAGATGACCGGCATCCCGGTCATCACCGGCGACCACTACCGGGACGCCCGCGACGACTTCGCCTTCCTCCAGGGCAACACCGACGACTTCCTGGAGCCCGTGCCCGGACCGCACGGCACGGTCCGGCTGGTCCCGTTGGACATGGGAGTGGCCACGCCGGCGGAGATCTCGCGCAAGAAGGAGGAGTCGGTCCTGAAGAAACAGGGTCTGCTCGATCCCCGGCGCAAGCCCCGCTCCGAGGTGGTGCGACGCAACTGGCGCTGCCCGGACGGCCGGTGCACCGCGTACGACAGCCGCAAGGGCACGCATGTGCTCCTGCCCCGCATGCGGCGCTCCGTCCCGACCTGCGAGTACCACGGCCTCGAACTGCTGGACGACGGCCCGCGCACGGCCACCGTCCAGATCAAGCTGCTGATCGCCGACAGCGTCGCGGCCCGCTTCACCCTGGAGGACGGCTCGACGGTACGGATCGGCCGGAAGCCGGACCCCGACGGCATCGCCCTGCACGACCTGCTGCCCGGCGACGTCGCCACCCGCGTGAGCCGCGCCCACGTGGAACTGCGGGTCACGGGAGGAGCCGTGCACGCCACCGACCTGAGCAGCTTCGGCACCCGATGGCGGTCGACGGGCAAGTCGAACCCGGGCCCCTGGCGCGACCTCCCGAAGGACTCCGCGCGCGGCTTCCACGCCGGCGACGAACTGGAACTGACCGAGGGCGTCGTCCTGGCCCGCAGCGGACGCCGCTTCCCGGCCGAACTGGCCGAAGACTGGCAACGCCGCAAGCCACCAACGGGAAAGGAAGCGGAAGCGATCACCCGAATGTTCTGAAGGACTCTCGGTGGCCTGGATGCCTGGAGGCCTGGGGGGTGCGGCAGCACGACGCCGTGGCGCGTATTCGCGCCACGGCGTCTCATGGTCTGCGGGCGAGCCGGGTCAGCAGGTGGCGTTCAGACCCGCCCAGTCGGCGCGGTCGTTGTAGCCGCCGTCGCCGGCGTCGCCGACCACCAGGTCGAGGACCCGGACGCCGGTCAGGTCGATGTCGGCCTGACGGACGTCGTCGCGGGTCAGCACGCCGCTGTCGAACAGCACCCGGCCGTCACCGATCACCTGGAAGGTCGACGTGCCGCCCTCCGGACCGACGTTGCGCACGGCGTCGTCGATGCCGACGGTCGCCGCCAGCCGGCTGCACTGACCGCCGACGTAGTAACGCACCGTCGACGGCGAGGCGACGCCGATGCCCGTCGGGTGGACCTGGCCGAGCATGCTGATCGGCGACCAGCCGCCGACGCTGTTGTCGACCGTCGGGCTCATCCACCCGCTGGTGCCGCTGATCCACTCGTGGTGCGACAGCACGACCTCGCCGTCCGGCGCCGCCGGTGCGACCGCCACCGCCGTGGCCGTCTCCTGCCGCAGCCGTCCCTTGCCGCTCACCTCGTACGAGGTGGTGGCGGTCAGCGTGCCGCTGCCGGGTTCGGCGGTGGCCGGCAAGGTCACCGTAAAGGCGAAGGTCACGGAGCGGTCGGAGGCCAGGTGCTTCGGCGCCTTGCCGAGCGGTCGGGCGGTCCAGCCGGCGGGGACCGCCAGCTCGACCCTCGGAGAGGAGACCGAGCGCGGACCGTCGTTGCGGACGGTGACCTCGACCCGGGCCTGGTCGCCGCCGCCGACCACCGGGGCGACCCCGGCCGGCACCGTGTCGCCACCGACCTGCGTCACCAGCGGAAGACCGGCGACGACCTGCGCCGTTCCGGCCCTCCACTTGGCCGCCCCGTACTGGTAGGCGCCGGCGCTGGGCGCAGGGTCGGTGTACCCGTCGGTGGCCGGCGGACGGACCAGCGCGTAATTGCGGGCGGGAGACGTCGGTTTGAGGGTGAAGTCGTACGCCGCAGGGTTCGTGAACTCCGGGCCCGACGCCTGGGGGAGGTTGTTGGTCGAGGACACTCCGTCCACGGTGTCGGCGTCACCGATGTTGTTGGCCACCTCGGTGTCCGAGTACGTGCCGGGGAAAAGACTGACGGACTTGCGGTCGGTGCCGCTGGTGTTGTTGTAGACGCGGTTGCCGGAGGTGGTGCCTCCGTTGGGGTTGATCAGCACGGCGCCGTAGGTGGTGCGGTTCCACGCCACGTTGTTGTAAATGGTCCCGTTGTAAGTGGAGTTATCCAGATACACACCCGGTGCCGGTGCGCTGGCCGCGAAGGCTGCCGCGTCGTGCAGGAGGTTGTGGTGGATCTCCGTCCCCGCGAGGTCGACCCGGCAGCAGACGTAGATCGCGCCGACGTCGACGACGAGGTTCCCGTAGTCCGACAGATCGTTGTAGGCGATCTCGTGGCCCGAGGACGTCGTCCCGGCGACCTTGTTGTCGATGTTGATGCTGCTGCGGCCGCTGTTGGTCACGGTGTTGCGCGTGATGGTGTGGTCGCTGCCGAGCACGTTGATCCCGGCGGCGTAGCTGCCGCGGTAGTCGACGCGCGTGATGAGGTTGTCGGTCACCGTGTTGCCGGAACCGGCAGCCAGGACCCCGTTGCCCGCGCTGGCGTCGATCCTGCTGTTGCGCAGGGTGTTCGCGGTACCCCGCAGGAGGATGCCGCTGGTCGTCTCCCCGGCCGTCAGCACGTCGCACGCGTCGGTCGGCGTGACCTTGCCCGGGTCGACCTTGAGGTCCATGTAGTGGGAGACGTACTTGGCATCGATGTCATCCAGCACGTTGTGAGCGGACGACGCGGAGGTCTGGGCCGTGGCCGAGCGGATGCCTATGCCGACCACCGAGATGTAGGAGCGTCCCGACAGATCGATGGCGACGTTGCGTTGCTTGGCCTCCACCAGGTGCGTGGCCGGGCTGCCGCTGTCGGCCGTCCACAGGTACAGCTTGTGAGTGTCCTCGTCGTAGAACCACTGACCGGAGTGGCTGAAGGCCTGCAGCTTGCCGGTGAGGGAGTAGAGGTTCTGCTGGTGGGGGCTGAGGCCGACACAGGCGGGCAGGCCGGACGCCGTCACGGAGCCGACGCTCGAACCGGTGACGGTGCCGGTCTCGCTGACGAACCAGTTGTGCGAGGTCAGCCTGGCCCCTTCCCAGTACCCGGCGGGCTGGGTCAGGGCGGAGTCGTAGAGGGTGTCGGTCGTGCCCGAGTCGGCCGAGTGGTAGTTCGGGCGCGTGGGATCGGTGCCGGGGTAGGGCCACTGGGCCTCGCCGAGCATGCGGCCGTCGACGAACAGCTGGTTGCCCGGAAGCTCCGGGTCCAGCACCACGCCGGTCTGGTAGATCCGGCCGGCGGAGACGGCCGCGGAGAAGTCCGAGCCGGCCAGCGTCGGATCCGCCGCCTCCAGCTGCGACAGGTCCGACCCGGTCACCGCCGACCATCCGGTGACCGGGTCGCTCCCGTCGATGACGACGTCCGCTCCCGGCGCGGCCCGATAGGTGATCCGGGCCGAGGCGGTTCCACTGCGGGCCGGAGTGACGGTCTCCCGGTAGGTGCCGGACGCGATCACACACGTGTCACCGGCGACCGCTGTCGTCGCGCACTTCTGCACCGTGCGGAACGGGGATTTCGCGGTGCCGCGGTTCGCGTCGGAACCCGTGACGCTCACGTAGCGGGTGGTACCCGTCGGCTGGGCCGATGCCGGGACGGTCATCAGCGCGGCCAGCGCCGTCGCCGTGGTGCCGAGGACGAGCACGCGCCGTTTCCAGTCCATCCTGCTCCCATCACTGATCGATCATCGCAAGTCGGCGGTCACTATAGGGCGCTACTTGATCATCACGGAAGGCATCGGCAGGCTGGTCGTTGAGGTGGTGCGTCTGCTACTGCTACACGCCGGCCGCCGTCAGCACGCTGCGGATTCCGGGCGGACGGCGAAAGGCCGCCCGACCCGCTCCACCGCAGGTCGGACGGCCTTTCGCCGGACGTATCAGACGTTGAATCAGACGTTGAAGCGGAACTCCACCACGTCCCCGTCCTGCATCACGTACTCCTTGCCCTCCATGCGGGCCTTGCCCTTGGCGCGGGCCTCGGCGACCGAGCCGGTTTCCACCAGGTCGGCGAAGGAGATGACCTCCGCCTTGATGAAGCCCTTCTGGAAGTCGGTGTGGATGACACCGGCGGCCTCGGGGGCGGTGGCGCCCTTCTTGATGGTCCAGGCGCGGGATTCCTTGGGGCCTGCGGTGAGGTAGGTCTGCAGGCCGAGGGTGTTGAAGCCGACTCGGGCGAGGGTGGCGAGGCCGGGCTCCTCCGCGCCGACCGACTCCAGGAGTTCCATCGCGTCCTCCTCGTCCAGCTCGGCGAGGTCCTGCTCCAGCTTGGCGTTGAGGAAGATCGCCTCGGCGGGGGCGACCAGGGCGCGCTGTTCGGTCTTGAAGTCCTCGTCGACCAGTTCGTCCTCGTCGACGTTGAAGACGTAGAGGAACGGCTTGGTGGTCAGGAGGTGCAGGTCGTGCAGGAGCTCCTCGTTGCCGGAGCCCTGGACGATGCCCGCGGAGAACAGGGTGTCGCCCTTCTCCAGGATCTCCTTCGCCGCCTCGACGGCCGCGACCTTCGGGACGACGTCCTTCTTGATCCGCGACTCCTTCTGGAGGCGGGGCAGGACCTTCTCGATCGTCTGGAGGTCCGCGAGGATCAGTTCGGTGTTGATCGTCTCGATGTCGTCCTTCGGCGAGACCTTGCCGTCCACGTGGACGACGTTCTCGTCCTTGAAGGCGCGGATGACCTGGCAGATCGCGTCGGACTCGCGGATGTTCGCGAGGAACTTGTTGCCCAGGCCCTCGCCCTCGCTCGCGCCGCGCACGATGCCCGCGATGTCGACGAAGTCGACCGTCGCCGGGAGGATGCGCTGGGAGGAGAAGATCTCGGCCAGCTTCGTGAGGCGCGCGTCGGGGACGCCGACCACCCCGACGTTCGGCTCGATCGTGGCGAACGGGTAGTTGGCCGCCAGCACGTCGTTCTTGGTCAGGGCGTTGAACAGGGTCGACTTGCCGACATTCGGCAGGCCGACGATTCCGATCGTGAGCGACACGTTGCGACTTCCCGTAGTGAGAGGGCCAGGGGGCCGGTTCCCTCGAGGCGAGGGCCAGGGGGCGGAGGGCCGACCGGTCCACCAGTTTACGGCGTGCGCGGACGCGGCCCGGCGGACCTGTCGAACGGATGGCCAAGCTCGGGGCCCCGGCGTGTCCGACACCCGATTCGGCACATAAACCGACCTAAGTTGGCCCAGTGGAGCAACACAGGACCCGTCCGCCGAGCCGAGGCGCCACCCGGCGCGACCCGCCGCCGCCCCTTCCGGCTCTGCCGCCCCTTCCGCCCGTTCCGTCCGTTCCGGCCGTTCCGGCCGCTCGGCCTCTTCGTCCTGCCGTTCCTCGGAGTCGTCCCGCCGGCGCCGACGGTCCCTCCCCCGCACAGCCCTCCGGGTGGCCTGGCGGGCGGCGGGTGCCCAATCCGCGGCTCACCGGGCTCGGCGCCGGGCTCTTCAGCAGTGCGCTGATGTTCGTGCTCGGGTGCCTGATCCAGCTGCTGTTCGGTTCCTCGCTGACGGCGTACGGCGTGCTGTTCCTGCCGGTGTGCCTGCTGACCGCCCTGTGGGTGCGCGGCGGCGAGCTGCTCTCCGCGCCCGTGGTCGTGCCGATCGCGTTCGCCGTCGGGCTGCTGCCGGTGGCCGAGGGCGGGCACGGGTTCGGGGCGCGGCTGATGGGGCTGGTCACGGCGCTGGCCACCCAGGTCGGCTGGCTGTACGGGGGGACGCTCCTGGCCGCGCTGACCATCCTGGCGCGCGGCCTGCGCCGAGCGGCGGCCCGCCGCCACGCCGTACGACGGACTCGGCCGCAGATCAGCAGCGCCCCAAAGGGGCGCGGGGAACTGCGCGACCAGCCACAACGGCGCGGCAGCTGAACGACGACACATCGCGGCACTACCAGCGGAGCGCTGAGCGGAGCGCCTAGCTGCCCTTCGCCGCGTGCATCGCCGCCCCCACGATCCCCGCGTTGTTCTGCAGCTGGGCCGGGACGATGTCCGCCTTGACGCCCTCGATGAAGTGCAGGAACTTCTCCGACTTTCGGCTGACGCCGCCGCCGATGATGAACAGCTCGGGAGAGAAGAGCATCTCGACGTGCTCCAGGTACTTCTGGACGCGGCGCGCCCAGTGCTCCCAGGTCAGCTCGCCGTCCTCCTTGGCCTTGCTGCTGGCGCGCTTCTCCGCGTCATGGCCGTTCAGCTCCAGGTGGCCCAGCTCGGTGTTGGGGATGAGCACGCCGTCCACGAAGAGGGCGCTGCCGATGCCCGTGCCGAACGTCAGCAGGATCACCGTGCCGCTGCGGTCGCGGCCGGCGCCGAAGGCCATCTCGGCCACACCCGCCGCGTCCGCGTCGTTGACCATCGTCACCGGCAGGCCGCCCAGGCGCTCGCCGAACAACGCGCGCGCGTCCGTGTCGATCCAGCTCTTGTCCACATTGGCCGCCGTACGGATGGTGGATCCGCCGGTGACCACGCCGGGGAAGGTCAGGCCCACCGGGCCGGTCCAGCCGAAGTGCTCCACGACCTGCTGCACCCCGTCGGCGACGCTCTCGGGCGTCGCCGGGTGCGGGGTGAGTACTTTCAGGCGCTCCTGAGCCAGGTCGCCTTTGTCCAGGTCCACCGGGGCGCCCTTGATTCCGGATCCGCCGATGTCCACGCCGAAGATCTGCATGGCCCTACGTTACGACGATCGACTGACAGTCACTCAGTCGAGGCCTCCGCGGCACCGCGCCCGCCGCGCTCGGCGACCAGCGCCGCGGCCTCTTCGCGCAGGTCACGGCGGAGTTCCTTGGGCAGCGAGAAGGTGATGTGCTCCTCGGCGGCCTTGACCAGCTCGACGTCCCCGTAACCGCGCTCGGTGAGCCAGGCCAGGACCTCCTCGACGAGGATCTCCGGGACGGAGGCCCCGGAGGTGACGCCCACCGTGGTCACGCCCTCCAGCCAGGCTTCGTCGATCTCGCTCGCGAAGTCCACCAGGTAGGCCGCGCGGGAGCCGGCCAGCTTGGCGACCTCGACCAGCCGCACGGAGTTCGAGGAGTTGCGGGAGCCGACCACGATGACCAGTTCCGCCTCCGCGCCCATCTGCTTCACCGCGAGCTGACGGTTCTGCGTGGCGTAGCAGATGTCGTCGCTGGGCGGGGAGATGAGCTGCGGGAACTTCTCCTTGAGGGCGTCGACCGTCTCCATGGTCTCGTCGACCGAGAGGGTGGTCTGGGAGAGCCAGACGATCTTCGACGGGTCGCGGACCTCGACCTTGGCGACGTCTGCGGGGCCGTCGACGAGCTGGATGTGGTCGGGCGCCTCACCGGAGGTGCCGATGACCTCCTCGTGGCCCTCGTGCCCGATCAGGAGGATGTCGTAGTCCTCGTTGGCGAAGCGGACGGCTTCCTTGTGGACCTTGGTGACCAGCGGGCAGGTCGCGTCGATGGTGGCGAGCCGCCCGCGCGCGGCCTCCTCGTGGACGACCGGGGCGACGCCGTGCGCCGAGAACATGACGATGTTGCCCGGCGGGACCTCCTCCGTCCGTTCGACGAAGATGGCGCCCTTCTTCTCCAGGGTCTGCACGACGTACTTGTTGTGGACGATCTCGTGCCGGACGTAGACCGGGGCCCCGTACTGCTCCAGGGCCTTCTCGACGGCGATCACGGCACGGTCGACGCCCGCGCAGTAGCCCCGGGGAGCGGCGAGCAGGACACGGCGGCGGCCAGGCGAAGCAGTCATGCGTCCCATCGTAAGGCCGGGGTCGGCCACCGCTGGCGTCGCTCGGGGCTGCTGCCCCCCAGGCCCCCGCTTCGGCCCTGAACTGGCCTTGTCCTCAATCGCCGGACGGGCTGAATTTCCGTGACCGGCGCAGCCGACAGCGGCGTCCTGTGCAGCGGGCGCCGGATTGTCAGCGGTGCCCACTACCCTCGCGAGCATGGCTGTCAACACGTCCGCCGAGACGCCCCTGCCCGTGGGCGAGGTCTCGCGGCTCATCGGAAGCTGGATCGACCGGCTCGGCGCGGTGTGGGTCGAGGGGCAGATCACGCAGTTGTCGCGGCGTCCGGGCGCCGGCGTCGTGTTTCTGACGCTGCGGGACCCGTCGCACGACATCTCCGTGGGCGTGACCTGCTACCGACAGGTGTTCGACGCGGTCGCGGACGTCGTGGGCGAGGGCGCGCGGGTCGTCGTCCACGCGAAGCCGGAGTGGTACGCGCCGCGCGGTCAGCTGTCGCTGCGGGCCGTGGAGATAAAGCCGGTGGGCGTCGGTGAGCTGCTGGCGCGGCTGGAGCAGCTGAAGAAGTCGCTGGCCTCGGAAGGTCTCTTCTCGCCTGCGCGGAAGAAGCCGCTGCCCTTTCTGCCGCAGCTCATCGGGCTGGTGTGCGGGCGGGCCTCCGCGGCCGAGCGGGACGTGCTGGAGAACGCCCGGCACCGCTGGCCCGCCGTCCGCTTCGAGGTGCGCAATGTGCCCGTCCAGGGCGTGCACGCGGTGACGCAGGTCGTCCAGGCCGTGAAGGAGCTGGACGACCTGGAGGACGTGGACGTGATCATCGTCGCGCGCGGCGGCGGAAGCGTGGAGGATCTGCTGCCGTTCTCGGACGAGCAGCTGGTCCGGGCGGTCGCGGCCTGCCGTACGCCGGTCGTCTCGGCGATCGGGCACGAGCCGGACAACCCGCTGCTCGACCATGTGGCCGACCTGCGCGCCTCGACGCCGACCGACGCCGCGAAGAAGGTGGTGCCGGACGTCGGCGAGGAGCTGGAGCGGGTGCGGATGCTGCGCGGGCGTGCGCGCCGGTGTGCGGAGGCGTTCGTGGAGCGGGAGGAGCGCGGGCTGGCCCATGCGCTCGCGCGGCCCGCGATACAGGATCCGCACCGGATGATCGACGAGCGGGCCGATCACGTCGCCGCGCTCGTCGGCCGTTCCCGGCGCACGGTCGGGCACCTGCTGGACCGCGCCGATTCCGAGCTGACGCATACGCACGCACGCGTGGTGGCCCTCTCGCCGGCCGCGACGCTGAAGCGGGGGTACGCGGTGCTGCAGCGGGCGGACGGGCATGTGGTCCGGGATCCGGCCGAGGTGGCGGCGGACGAGCCGCTGCGCGCGCGGGTCGCCGAGGGCGAGTTCACGGTGCGGGTCGACCACGACGACCACAGCTGACGACGGGCCAGAGCTCACCTGAGCTCAGGCAGACCGCAGCAGGCGACAGACCAAGGCAACGACGAGAACTAGGACGGGGTGCATGACGGGCAAGGTCGAGGAAACCCTCGGGTACGAGCAGGCACGCGACGAGCTGATCGAGGTCGTCCGGCGGCTGGAGGCGGGCGGCACCACCCTGGAGGAGTCCCTCGCCCTCTGGGAGCGCGGCGAGGAGCTGGCCAAGGTGTGCCGACGCTGGCTGGAGGGCGCGCGGGCCCGGCTGGACGCGGCGCTCGCCGAGGAGGAGGCCGAAGGGGAGGCCGGGGACAAGTAGGCACACGGGACGAAAGCTGTGATTACGGTCACTGCGGACCTCATTTTCGTTGAACCTTGAACTTCCCTCGCGTAGCGTCGTGGATGTCAGCGGGTCCGGCAGTCCGGATCCGGACACGCACCACAGAAAGTCGACGCATGTCTCTCGTTCTTGACGCCGCCGCCCAGGACCTGCTGTTCCGCGAGGCCCGCACCGCGAACACCTTCACCGACGAGCCGGTGACCGACGAGCAGATCCAGGCCATCTACGACCTGGTCAAGTACGGGCCGACGGCGTTCAACCAGACCCCGCTGCGCATCACCCTGGTCCGCTCCGCCGAGGCCCGCGAGCGCCTGGTGCAGCACATGGCCGAGGGCAACCAGGCCAAGACCGCCACCGCCCCGCTGGTCGCGATCCTCTCCGCGGACATCGAGTTCCACGAGGAGCTGCCGACCCTGTTCCCGGCCTTCCCCCAGGCCAAGGACGTCATCTTCGGCACGCGCGCCGCCCGCGAGGACTCCGCCACCGTCAACGCCGCCCTCCAGGCCGCGTACTTCATCATCGGCATCCGCGCCGCGGGCCTCGCCGCCGGCCCGATGAACGGCATGGACTTCGAGGGCATCCGCAAGGAGTTCCTCGACGACGACCACACCCCGCTGATGGTCGTCAACATCGGCAAGCCGGGCGAGGGCGCCTGGTACCCGCGCTCCCCGCGCCGGGCCTACGACGAGGTCGTCACCACCGTCTGACGCACCCGTCCCGCTCCTGGTGAGCGGTGAGCGGTGAGCGGTCTTCATGACCTGAGCCGTCTTCATGACCTGAGCCCCCGGCGATCCCCCATCGCGCCGGGGGCTCACTCATGCCCGGTGACCCCGGAGGCTCACGCCAGCTTCAGCGCGCCGGCCATCGTCGACAGCTGTTCGAAGGAGCCCGTGCCCGCGACCACCGTGGTGGAGCCCTCGGCGTCCAGCACGAGCGCGTCGTAGCGGCCGCCGGTGTAGCGGGTCCAGGTGCGGCCGCCGATCTGCTCGGTGACCTTCGTCGCCGTCGCGCCCTGGCTGGCCTGCTCGATGAACTGCGAGCGCTTCTGAGTGGACTGCTCGATCGCCACGTACTCCCCGTCGGGGGCGTGGAAGCCGAGGTGCCAGGCGTCGGAGTCGGCGGCCTTGAAGCGCACCGAGGTCGCCTTCCAGGTGTCGGGCAGGCCCTCGGGCGCGGCCACCGGGTACGACGCCGCGCGGCGCGCCGTGAGGAGCTCGACGCGGTAGTCGACCTTCTTGACGTCGGGAGCGCGATCGTCGTGCGGGACGAAGAGGTAGATGACCCCCGCCGCAATCATGATCACGCCCAGGGAGAGGACCATGTCCCGGGCTGTCTTCTGCTTGCCTTTCGAACCTGCCACGCCCCCTATCGTCGCAGGTGCCCGGTGCGCTCATCCGTGGGGTCCCCTGCTCATTTTGTCGGACTGACGATAGAGTCGGGGATCGAACCCTCATCCGGCCGTCGTCGTATCAGTCAGAAAGGTGCGCTCCGATGACCGAGCATCATCACTTGCCGTCCGAACTCGACGTCCCCTCCGAAGCCCCCGACCGCAACCTCGCCCTCGAGCTGGTCCGGGTGACCGAAGCCGCCGCCATGGCCGCGGGCCGCTGGGTGGGACGCGGCGACAAGAACGGCGCCGACGGCGCCGCGGTGCGCGCCATGCGGACGCTCGTCTCCACCGTGTCGATGAACGGCGTGGTCGTCATCGGCGAGGGCGAGAAGGACGAAGCCCCGATGCTCTTCAACGGCGAGCGCGTCGGCGACGGCACCGGGCCCGAGGTCGACATCGCGGTCGACCCGATCGACGGCACCACGCTGACGGCGAAGGGCATGCCGAACGCGATCGCCGTCCTGGCGGCCACCGAACGGGGGGCGATGTTCGACCCGTCCGCCGTGTTCTACATGGACAAGCTGGTCACCGGGCCGGAGGCGGCCGACTTCGTCGACATCGACGCACCCGTCTCCGTGAACATCCGGCGCGTCGCCAAGGCCAAGCGGGGCACGCCCGAGGACGTCACCGTCGTCATCCTCGACCGGCCGCGGCACGAGGGCATCATCGAGGAGATCCGGGCGACCGGTGCGCGGATCAAGCTGATCTCCGACGGTGATGTGGCCGGCTCGATCCTGGCCCTGCGCGAGGGCACCGGCGTCGACCTGCTGCTCGGCATCGGCGGCACGCCCGAGGGCATCATCTCGGCCTGCGCCGTGCGCTGTCTGGGCGGTGTCATCCAGGGCAAGCTGTGGCCCAAGGACGACGAGGAGCGGCAGCGGGCGATCGACGCCGGGCACGATCTGGGCCGGGTGCTGACCACCGAGGACCTGGTGACCGGCGAGAACGTCTTCTTCGTCGCCACCGGCATCACGGACGGCGAGCTGCTGCGCGGGGTGCGGTACCGGTCGGAGACCGCGACCACCGACTCGATCGTGATGCGGTCGAAGTCCGGGACGGTTCGGCGGATCGACTCCGAGCACCGGCTGGCCAAGCTCCGCGCGTACAGCGCGGTCGATTTCGACCGGGCGAAGTAGCGGCGGCGTCCCCTCAAAAGCAAGAAAGCCACAAGAAGCAGGGCGCCCCCGGTGCGGAGGGGGCGCCCCATTTCTGTGGGGCCTTCTCTCAGCCGGTCAGGGCCGTCAGCCCGCTGCCGCTATGCGACCCGTCGCGCGGGCCGCCTTCTGCAGTTCCACGTCGCGACGGCGGCGTCGGGCGAGGACCACGCGGCGTTCCGCGGCGGTCAGGCCGCCCCAGACGCCGTAGGGCTCGGGTTGCAGGAGCGCGTGTTCGCGGCACTGCACCATGACGGGGCAGCGCGCACAGACCCGCTTCGCCGCTTCCTCGCGGGAGAGCCGGGCGGCGGTGGGCTCCTTGGAGGGGGCGAAGAACAGGCCTGCCTCGTCGCGCCGGCACACCGCCTCGGTATGCCAGGGAGCGTCTTGATCCCTGTCGCGCGCTGGTACCCGCTGGGCCGGTACGGCGGCGACCTGCAGGGACGAATGCGGCGGTTGCAGCACGGGTCTACTCCTGACGACGGCTTCGCGAGCGAGAGACGATGCAGCAAGGCCTACCCGCTGTGCGCGTGCCTATGCACTGGGTTCCGAACCACCGCGGCCGCTCCGGCTCCCCGGCCCTCTTCACTACCGTCAACGGTCCAGGTGTTTGCGCAAACTCTTGTCGACCTTGTCCTGAACCCGATCGAGAATGTCCGCGACGAGCTCTCCGCGCTTCGGCCGGCCTTCGATGTTGCCCAGTACCGCCCAGCCGTCCACATAGACCACCGGGGCGTCGTGCTGCGGGGAGTCGAGCGAGACCACCTCGAAGTTCCCGAGCACCGCGCCGCCGGTGCCGCGCAGCGAGACGTTCTCCGGGACGCGGACCTCCACGTTGCCGAAGACCGAGAACGCCTTGATCACGACCTGCCGGTACTCGAACAGCGCCTCGGTGAGGTCGATCTCGACGCTCCCGAAGACCGCGTACGCGTGCAGGCGGCGGCCCGCGCGCCAACGGCCTCTGCGGACGGCGCTGCTGAAGACCGCGACCACGGTGTCGTCCGGGTCGGCGGGTATCGCGCCGGGGGTGGGCCGACTGGGGGCCGAGGCGAAGGCGGGGCCGGGGCCGGGGGCCGTGCGCCGCTCATGGGCGGCGGGCAGGTCCCGGACGAAGACCTCCAGCTCGCCGACGGTCTTGGCGGCCAGGACGCCCTCGACGCGCTCGGCGTGCTCGTCGGCGGTGAGCCGGCCCTCCGCGAGGGCCTCGCGGAGCATGTCGGCGATACGGTCACGGTCGGCGTCCGAGGCGCGCAACTCGGCCGTCGGTGTGGGGGCGGCAGCGGTCTGCTTCTGAAGGTCCACGGGGCCAGCGTACCCAAACACGATAGATCGCGATAGCCCCCGTCCGGGTGGTCCGCGTTCGAACTGAGCCTTACCTCACAAGCCCGCCGTCCGAGGCAGGTTCTACGCTGGTGAGCGCCCGCCAATGGAGGCGGCCGCTGTCTGTCGAGTGAGGAATGGGCGAGATGCCTGAGTTCGCGTACACCGATCTGCTCCCCATGGGAGAGGACACCACCCCCTACCGGCTGGTGACCGCCGAGGGTGTCTCCACCTTCGAGGCCGACGGGCGGACGTTCCTCAAGGTCGAGCCGGAGGCGCTGCGCAAGCTCGCCGAGGAGGCGATCCACGACATCCAGCACTATCTGCGGCCCGCGCACCTCGCGCAGCTGCGGCGCATCATCGACGACCCGGAGGCCTCGGCCAACGACAAGTTCGTCGCGCTCGACCTGCTGAAGAACGCGAACATCGCGGCCGCGGGCGTGCTGCCGATGTGCCAGGACACCGGCACGGCGATCGTCATGGGCAAGCGCGGCCAGAACGTGCTCACCGAGGGCGGCGACGAGGCGGCGCTGAGCCGCGGCATCTACGACGCGTACCTGAACCTGAACCTGCGCTACTCGCAGATGGCCCCGCTGACCATGTGGGACGAGAAGAACACCGGCTCCAACCTCCCGGCGCAGATCGAGCTGTACGCCACCGACGGCGGCGCGTACAAGTTCCTGTTCATGGCGAAGGGCGGCGGCTCCGCCAACAAGTCGTTCCTCTACCAGGAGACGAAGGCGGTCCTGAACGAGGCCTCCATGATGAAGTTCCTGGAGGAGAAGATCCGTTCGCTGGGCACGGCCGCCTGTCCGCCGTACCACCTGGCGATCGTCGTGGGCGGCACGTCCGCCGAGTACGCGCTGAAGACCGCGAAGTACGCCTCCGCGCACTACCTGGACGAGATCCCGGCCGAGGGCTCGCCGCTCGGGCACGGCTTCCGGGACACGGAGCTGGAGGAGAAGGTCTTCGAGCTGACGCAGAAGATCGGCATCGGCGCGCAGTTCGGCGGCAAGTACTTCTGCCACGACGTGCGCGTGGTGCGCCTGCCGCGGCACGGCGCGTCCTGCCCGGTCGCCATCGCCGTCTCCTGCTCCGCCGACCGCCAGGCCGTCGCGAAGATCACCGCCGAGGGCGTCTTCCTGGAGCAGCTGGAGACCGACCCGGCGCGCTTCCTGCCGGAGACGACGGACGAGCACCTCGACGAGTCGTCGGACGTCGTCAGGATCGACCTGAACCAGCCGATGGAGTCGATCCTCGCCGAGCTGACGAAGTACCCGGTCAAGACCCGGCTCTCGCTCACCGGCCCGCTGGTCGTGGCCCGCGACATCGCGCACGCCAAGATCAAGGAGCGGCTGGACGCGGGCGAGGAGATGCCGCAGTACCTGAAGGACCACCCGGTGTACTACGCGGGCCCGGCTAAGACCCCCGAGGGCTACGCGTCCGGCTCCTTCGGGCCGACGACCGCCGGCCGCATGGACTCCTACGTGGAGCAGTTCCAGGCCGCGGGCGGCTCCAAGGTGATGCTCGCCAAGGGCAACCGCAGCAAACAGGTCACGGACGCGTGCGACGCGCACGGCGGCTTCTACCTCGGCTCCATCGGCGGCCCCGCCGCCCGGCTCGCCCAGGACTGCATCAAGAAGGTCGAGGTCGTCGAGTACGAGGAACTCGGCATGGAGGCCGTCTGGAAGATCGAGGTCGAGGACTTCCCGGCGTTCGTCGTCGTGGACGACAAGGGCAACGACTTCTTCCAGGACCCGGCCCCCGCCCCGACGTTCACGACGATCCCGGTTCGGGGACCGGGGCTGGTGTAGTGCCGGTGGAGCGGTGGGGACGACTTCGCCCCCGCCGCCCCTACCCGTCCCGTCCCCCAGGGGCTCCGCCCCCGGACCCCGTCGGCCCTGAACGGGCCTTGTCCTCAAGCGCCGGACGGGCTGCCTGCTGACGCCCGCCCCTGATTGGCGCAGGGGCGGGCGTCGTTGTCAGGTCGGGGCCCGGTCAGCCGGCGCAGATGGTGAAGTCGACCGTGTCGCCCGGCTTGATGGTCTTCGGGGCGTGCGGGGTCACCTCGAGCACCGAGTTCGGCTTGCAGCCCTTGACGGCCTTCTTGGTGACGGTGCCGAGTTTCGTCTGCGTCTTTTCGAGCAGCGGCTTGGCCATGTCCAGGCTGAGGCCCGCGAGGGGGATCCGCGTGGTCGCGCCGTCGCTGAAGAGGTAGAGCAGGGTGGTGGCGTCGTCGCCCTTGGCAGACGTGCTGGTCGCCGCCGGGGTCGAGGCCTTGCCGCCGCCCGCGACCGAGGTGGCCAGGGCCGTGCCGCCGCCGGCCGCGATGAGGGCGGCGGCGACGGCGGCGATGCCGACGGTCCGGCGGCGCCGGGTGCGGCGCTGGATCTGGGGCGCGTCGAAGTCGGGGGCGTCGGCGGAGTTCGCGAAATCGTTCATGGCGTTCATCAGTTCCTGTTCGAAAGGTGTGCGGCCGGAAGCCGGCGCGTCGCCGTACGAAGTCATCGGATTCCTTCCGTGTGCCGCTGGGGCGAAGGTTCGGAGAGTGCGGGGAACTGGCTTCTGAGCTTCTCGATCCCCCGGGCGAGCTGGGAGCGGACCGTGCTCGGCGAGACGCCGAGGTCGGCCCCTATCTCGAGGTCCGAGAGATCGTGGAAGTACCGCAGCACCACGACCGTCCGCATCCGCATGGGCAGTCGTTGCAGTGCGCGCACCAACTGGTCCCTGCTGTCCACCTGTCCGTACTCGTCCCCGGGGGCGGCCGGGTCGGCGCCGTCCGGGTGCGAGGTCGTGGTCAGGCGGCGGAATCTCCGCCAGCGGTCGTTGGCGAGGTTCACCATGATCCGCCGGACGTAGGCGTCCGGAGCGTCCTTCGCAGCGATGGTGCGCCACTTGCGGCAGGCCTTCTCCAGGGTCTCCTGGACGAGGTCCTCCGCCGCCTCACGGTTTCCCGTGAGGACGAACGCGCCCTTGAACAACGCGGCCGATCGAGCGGCCACGAACTCCTGGAAGTCCGTCTCCACACGCTCCTCCCTTCCTGTCACCCCTCCACGACGCGGCCGCCCCCTCGTCTGCTGCATGGCCTCGGTGAGACCTGAGTCACAAGGAGGGTGTCACCCGATCGGCGCAACGCCGGAACATCCCCGCCGTCCCGTTCGCTGTACCGGGCATGAGCGAATTCCGGATCGAGCACGACTCCATGGGCGAGGTACGCGTCCCGGCGGACGCCAAGTGGCGGGCCCAGACGCAGCGCGCCGTCGAGAACTTCCCCGTCTCGGGGCAGCGCCTGGAGCGCGCGCACATCGAGGCCCTGGCCCGCATCAAGGGCGCCGCGGCGAAGGTGAACGCGCAGCTCGGGGTGGTCGACAAGGACATCGCGGACGCCATCCAGGAGGCCGCCGCCGAGGTCGCCGAGGGCCGGTGGGACGAGCACTTCCCGGTGGACGTGTTCCAGACCGGGTCCGGTACGTCGTCCAACATGAACGCCAACGAGGTCGTGGCCACGCTGGCCAGTGAGCGGCTGGGCCGCGGCGTGCACCCCAACGACCACGTCAACGCCTCCCAGTCCTCCAACGACGTCTTCCCCTCCTCGATCCACATCGCGGCCACCGCCGCCGTCACGCGCGATCTGATCCCCGCGCTGGAGCGGCTCGCGGCGTCCCTGGAGCGGAAGTCGGCGGAGTTCGCCGACGTCGTGAAGTCGGGGCGCACCCATCTGATGGACGCGACGCCCGTCACCCTGGGCCAGGAGTTCGGCGGGTACGCCGCGCAGGTGCGGTACGGCGTCGAGCGGCTGACCGCCTCCCTCCCCCGGCTCGCCGAGCTGCCGCTGGGCGGTACGGCCGTCGGCACCGGCATCAACACACCGCCCGGTTTCTCCGCCGCCGTCATCGAGGAGGTCGCGCGGGCCACCGGGCTGCCGCTGACCGAGGCGCGCGACCACTTCGAGGCGCAGGGCGCGCGGGACGGCATCGTCGAGACCAGCGGGCAGCTGCGGACCATCGCCGTGGGCCTGACGAAGATCGCCAACGATCTGCGCTGGATGGCCTCGGGGCCGCGCACGGGATTGGCCGAAATCAGCCTGCCGGACCTCCAGCCCGGCTCCTCGATCATGCCCGGCAAGGTCAACCCGGTGATCCCGGAGGCCGTGCTGATGGTCGCCGCACAGGTCGTCGGCAACGACGCGACGGTGGCCACGGCGGGCGCGGCCGGCAACTTCGAGCTCAACGTGATGCTGCCGGTGATCGCGAAGAACGTGCTGGAATCGATCCGGCTGCTCGCCAACGTGTCGCGGCTGCTCGCCGACCGGACGGTCGACGGCATCGTCGCCCACCGCGAGCGCGCCCGCGAGTACGCCGAGTCCTCGCCGTCCGTCGTCACCCCGCTGAACAAGTACATCGGGTACGAGGAGGCCGCGAAGGTGGCCAAAAAGGCCCTCTCGGAGCGGAAGACGATCCGGCAGACGGTGCTGGAGGGCGGATACGTGGAGCGCGGGGACCTGACGGTTCGGCAACTCGACGAGGCGCTGGATGTCCTGCGGATGACACACCCGTAACAGCGCCAGAAACCTTCACGCCCCGGCGTGAGAACCGTGACGCGCGCCGCAGCGTCGTATGCCCATGGCACCTAATATCTGTGCATGGCAGACGGTGGAGCGGTGAGACGCGTAGGAACGGGCGGCGCGGCCGCTTTCTGGCGGCCCGGGGACCGGATCCTGTGGCGCTACCGGGAGAACGGCGGCGCGCAGGTCCACATCGCCCGCCCGGTCACCGTCGTGCGGGACGACGAGGAGCTGCTCGCCGTGTGGCTGGCCCCGGGCACGGAGTGCGTCAAGCCGGTGCTCGCGGACGGCACCTCGCCGCACCAGGAACCGCTGCGCACCCGGTACACCAAGCCCCGGACCGTGCGGCGCGACCACTGGTTCGGCACCGGCGTGCTGAAGCTGGCCCGGCCCGGTGAGCCCTGGTCGGTGTGGCTGTTCTGGGAGCCGGGCTGGCAGTTCAAGAACTGGTACGTCAACCTGGAGCAGCCGCTGGCCCGTTGGGACGGCGGGGTGGACTCCGAGGACCATTTCCTGGACATCTGCGTGTACCCGGACCGCAGTTGGGGCTGGCGCGACGAGGACGAGTTCGCGCAGGCCCAGCAGGACGGACTGATGGACGTCACGGTGGCCGCACAGGTGCGTCAGGCGGGCCGCCGGGCGGTGGAATCGATCCGTTCCTGGGGGCCGCCGTACAACGAGGGCTGGCAGCACTGGCGCCCGGATCCGTCCTGGGCCGTACCGTTGCTGCCGGAGGACTGGGACCGCACTCCCGCGCACATGTCCACGTGAGACCCTTGATGTGCCCCCGGGCAACAAACGTAGGATCGTCCTCCGCAAGGCACGCAGGTAGTAACTCCCGGAGCAGACGCCGGGTCTGACCGAACGTCACCGAGGGGCGGCAGGACGTGAGCGAGGGGCACGACGGCAACACCGGCGGGATGTTCGACGTCGGCCCCCCGGGCCGCGTCCGGTCCACCCGTGACACAGGAACAACCTCTGACCACGCGGGATTTCCGTTCCGGGGACACGTATTCCGGGTATCGGGTTTCCTGCGGGACCAACTGCGCGCGCGGCGCGCAGCCCCGGACGGACGGATTCGACACGCGTGACGGAGCAGCCCACCTCCTACGAACGCCCCCAGGGCGTCGACCCCACGGACCCCCGTGGGGCACTCCTGCATACCCCGGCGCCCGTGCCGGGCGCAGCCGCCTTACCGCCCGACACCTCGGGCACGGCGACGCGCGGAAAGGGCGGCAAAGGCGGAAAGGGCGGCAAAGGCGACATGGGCGGCCAGGGCAGCCAGGGCGGCGGCCACAAAGCCGCGGGAAACACGGGAAAGGATCCGGCCGGTCCGGAGGCCGGTTCCGACACCGAGCACTCCCAGCCGTCGGCGTCCGACGAGGCGACGGGAGCGTCGCCCGCGCGGGCCAAGCCGAACGTGGGCGAGCATCGGCCGCGCCCCGCGCCCGAGTCCATCCCCGCCCAGCCGGGCGGCGCCGAGGCCCGCCCGGAGCGCGCGGCCGGCCCGCAGGACCGGCGCGGCGGCGGCGCGGTGACGCCCGGCCGGCCCACGCCGATGCGGCGGGACGGCGACCGGCTGCGCTTCGTGGGCGCGGCGACCCGGCGGATCGCCCGCGGCCTGGACCTCGACGAGATCGTGATGGGGCTGTGCCGGGCCACCGTGCCGACCTTCTCCGACGCGATCCTCGTCTATCTGCGCGACCCGCTGCCGGTCGGCGACGAGCGGCCCGCGGCGGACCGCATCATGCTGCGGCTGCGGCGCACCGACCGCATCCCGGAGGAGCGGGACACCGAGACCGGCTTCGCCGCGCTGGCGCTGCCGCCGCCGGAGCCGGGGGAGCTGACCGCCGAGCTGTCGGCGGCGATCGCGGAGCTGTGCGAGGTGCGGCCCGGCGGGGCGCTCGCGGAGGTGCTGCGCGGGGTGCGTCCGGTGTTCGCCGACTCCCCGGCCGCACGCGCCGCGCTGCCCGAACTCCTCGGCGAGGACAGCACCTTGGCCATCCCGGGCGGCCAGCGGGCCATCCTGGCCCCGCTGCGGGGCCGGCGCCGGGTGATCGGCGCGGCGGTGTTCCTGCGCCGCCCGGAGCGCATCCCCTTCGAGAACGACGACCTGCTGGTCGCCGCCCAGCTCGCCACCCACAGCGCGCTGGGCATCGACAAGGCGGTGCTGTACGACCGTGAGGCGTACATCGCCGACGAGCTGCAGCGCACGATGCTGCCGGAGACCCTGCCGCGCCCCACGGGCGTACGGCTGGCGTCCCGGTATCTGCCCGCGGCCGAGACGGCGCGGGTCGGCGGCGACTGGTACGACGCGATCCCGCTGCCCGGCAGCCGGGTGGCGCTGGTGGTGGGCGACGTCATGGGGCACTCCATGACCTCGGCGGCCATCATGGGGCAGCTGCGGACGACGGCCCAGACCCTGGCCGGTCTCGACCTGCCCCCGCAGGAGGTCCTGCACCACCTGGACGAGCAGGCCCAGCGGCTGGGCACGGACCGCATGGCGACCTGCCTCTACGCGGTGTACGACCCGGTCTCGCACCGCATCACCATCGCCAACGCGGGCCATCCGCCGCCCGTTCTGCTGCACCTGGGCGGCCATGCCGAGGTGCTGCGGGTGCCGCCGGGCGCGCCGATCGGCGTCGGCGGGGTCGACTTCGAGGCGGTCGAGCTCGACGCGCCGGCCGGGGCGACGCTGCTGCTGTACACCGACGGCCTGGTCGAGTCCCGGCTGCGGGACGTGGCGACCGGTATAGAGCAGTTGCGGGAGAAGCTCGCCGCGACCGCTCAGCTCACCGGTCCCGACCATCCGCCGCCGCTCGAAGCGCTGTGCGACGAGGTGCTCGACATGCTCGGCCCCGGCGACCGGGACGACGACATCGCGCTGCTCGCCGCCCGGTTCGACGGGATCGCGCCCAGCGACGTGGCGTACTGGTTCCTCGAACCGGAGGACGCGGCGCCGGGGCGGGCCCGTCGGCTGGCCCGCCGGGCGTTGTCGCGCTGGGGCATGGAGGACATGACCGACTCCGTCGAGTTGCTGGTCAGCGAGGTCGTCACGAACGCGGTGCGGTATGCCACGCGACCGGTCACCCTGCGTCTGCTGCGCACCGATGTGCTGCGCTGCGAGGTCGGGGACGACGTGCCTCAGCTGCCCCGGCTGCGACAGGCCCGGGCCACCGACGAGGGCGGGCGCGGGCTGTACCTGGTGAACCGGCTCGCCCGGCGCTGGGGCGCGACCCGGCTGAGCACCGGCAAGGTGGTCTGGTTCGAGCTGAACCGGTCTTAGAACGGCCGCAGAGACGAGGACAGGGCGCCCGGGTCTTCCCGGGCGCCCTGTCCTCGTCTCTCAGGATCTTCGGCTGTCCGACCGGCTGCCTACCGGTTCGGTGGGTCCTCCGGTTCCTCCGGCTCCGTCGACGGGGACTCCGACGCGGGTGGCGTCGTCACACCGCCGGTCGGCTCCGTGGTGGTGGGCGCGCTCGTCGTCGGGGCGCTCGTCGTCGGCTTGCTCGTCGTCGGCTTGCTCGTCGTCGGGCTCGGCTTCTGCGTGACGGTCGCGGACGGGGACGTCGTAGCGGACGGCGAGGTGGTCGGCGACGGGGACGCCGTCTGGACCGCCGCGCCCTGGTCGGTCTCCAGGTCGAACTTGGTGACCTTGGTGGAGACGCCGAAGGTGTACGCCGCCCAGATCTGGGCCGGGAAGCCACCGCCGTTGATCCGGCCCGCGACCGTGGTCAGGCCCGTCGTCGCGCCGGTCAACGGGACCTGGGGGTGAGGGGCCTTCGCGGACTCGCCGAACAGGCCGACCGAGGTGACCAGGTCGGGGGTGTAGCCGGTGAACCAGGCCGACTTGTTGAAGTCGGAGGTTCCGGTCTTGCCCGCGACCTTCTGGCCCTTGCGCAGCGGGTTGTCCCGTACGGACTTCTTGGCCGTACCGTCGTCGACCACGCCGGTGAGCACCGAGGTGACCGAGTCGGCGGCCTCGCGGCTGATGACCTGCTCGCCGATGGGGTCGGTGTGCTTGAACGACGGGTAGGCGCTGTTCTCCGCCGACTTGATGAGCGCCGGGGTGACCTTCTTGCCGTGGTTATCGAGGGTGGCGTAGACGCCGGCCATCTGCAGCGGGCTCGCGCCCATGGTGCCGAGGGTCTGGGCGGGCACGGCCTTGAGGTCCTCGGTGTCCATGCCGAGGTCGTCGGCGACCTTCAGCACCTCGGCCATCCCGACGTCGACGCCCATCTGCGCGAACACGGAGTTGATGGACTTGTTCAGCGCCGTCTGGACGGTGACGTCGCCGTAGTCCGCGTCGTCCTCGTTCTCCGGGGCGAAGCCGATGTCGCTGCCGACGACCGGGCGCTTGCTGGTGCCGTCGTAGATCGTGTTGGCGGTGATCGGGTCGTCGTCCTGCGTCTTGGCGGCCTCGTCGAAGGCCGCGGCGAGGATGACCGGCTTGAAGGTGGAGGCGGGCTGGTAGTCGGTGCGGGTGGCGTTGTTGAGGTAGTGCTCGGTGTAGCTCGTGCCGCCGTACATCGCCTCGACCGCGCCCGTCTTCGGGTTCACGGACACCGCGCCGGCCTGGACGTCGCCGTCGACCGAGCGCTTCTTCTTGTCCAGCTTGCTGGTCAGCTGCTCCTTGACGGTCGCTTCCAGCTTCTTCTGCTTGGCCTTGTCGATGTTGAGCTCGATGTTCCAGCCGCCCTTGCGCACCAGGGCCGCGGCCGACTCGAAGTCGTCGGCGATGCCCTGGGCGACGAGTTGGCGCGCGAGCTCGGCGTTGGCCGCGTCGACCAGGTAGCCGACCTGGCCCTCCTTGCCGGGCGCCGCCTTGGGCTCCTGCGGCTCCGGGAAGGTCATGGCCTCGCGCTTGCTCTTGTCGAGCCAGTCCTGCTCGACCATGTTGTTGAGGACGTAGTTCCAGCGGTTCTTCACCAGGCGCTTGCCGGTGTCGGAGGCGACGGCCCAGTCGTACTGGCTGGGCGCCTGCAGCAGCGCGGCGAGGTAGGCGCCCTGCTCGACGCTGAGCTTGTCGGCGTCGACGCGGTAGTAGGCCTGGGCGGCGGCCTGGATGCCGTAGGCGCCGCGGCCGTAGTAGCTGGTGTTGATGTAGCCGGCCAGGATGTAGTCCTTGGACTCCTCCCGGTCCAGCTTCAGGGAGATGACCAGTTCCTTCAGCTTGCGCGTGACGGTCTGTTCCTGCGTCAGGTAGTAGTTCTTGACGTACTGCTGGGTGATCGTCGAACCGCCCTGCGCGCCCTTGCCCATCAGGGTGTTGAGGACACCGCGGGCGGTGCCCTTGAGGTCGACGCCGGCGTCGTTGTAGAAGGTCTTGTTCTCGGCGGCGACGAAGGTGTGCTGCACCGGCTTGGGGACCTTCGAGAGGTCGACGTTCTCGCGGTTGACGTCGCCGTCGCGGGCGAGCATCGCGCCGTCGTCGTACTCGTAGACGTTGCTCTGCAGGTCGGCGTCGGGGTTGCCCTTGGGAATCGGCGTGCTGACGTACAGCCAGACCAAGGCGCCGATGACGGCCACGGTCAGGCCGAGGAACGTGCCGAGGATCTTCTTCCAGGTGAAGATCCGGCGTATCAGGCTCTTGTCCTTCTTGCCTGCCTTGCCCTTGCCGTCCTTGCCGTCCTTGGCTCCCTTGCCGCCCTTCTTCGCGCCCCTGCGGGCCGCCGCGCGGCCTCCGGTCGCGGGTGCGTCCGCAGCGGCGGCCGAGGCCGTGGCGGTGGCCGAGTCCGGGCCCGGGGCCGTGTCCGGGGACTCCGGCGTCGCGGGCGGCGCCTCCGTCTCCGCCGAGCGGTTCCTGGGCGCCGCGCGGCGGCCACCGCGCTGTCGCGCTCGTCTCTCTTCCGCTCGTCCCATGAGTCCGCTCGCTCCGCTTCCGATTCGGCAGTCACACCAGTGCCCAAGGGCAGGGGCAGGTCAGCTCAGAAAGCTAACACCGCTCTCTATGACGGAACGCTCTCGATCCGGTGTTCAGAGGGCGTGAGAATCAGCACCCCGCCGCGTGGAACCGGTGGAACGTCCCCACCGATTCGACGTACGAGAGGCGTACAGGGTTGCCATCACGCGCTAAAGTGATATCACTTAGCTAGGCAGCTGATTACTGAAACGGCTGATGAACAGAGACGGGGATCCCTCCATGTCCGCACACGACCCCACGGCCACCGCCGACGTCCACGCCGACGCCACGACCGACGCCGTCGACGCTCCGCACATGCCCGACCCGACCGTGCACGAATTCACCGCGACGAGCGTGGGCGGCGGGCTCGCGCTGACGCTCGGCCTGGCCGGGCTGCTGGCCGGCGGCGGAATCATCGCCGCGGGCAGCATGGCGGGCGCGGCCGGCCTGGAGGCCGCGCTGATCACCGGCGGCATCCTGGTCGCCCTCGCCGCGTTCCTCGCGATGTGCGGGCTGAACATGGTGTCGCCCGGCGAGGCCCGCGTGGTGCAGCTCTTCGGCCGCTACCGGGGCACCATCCGCGAGGACGGCCTGCGCTGGGTGAACCCCTTCACCTCCCGCGAGAAGATCTCCACCCGGGTCCGCAATCACGAGACGCCCGTCCTCAAGGTCAACGACGCCTACGGCAACCCGATCGAGCTCGCCGCGGTCGTGGTGTGGAACGTGCACGACACCGCGCAGGCCTCCTTCGAGGTGGACGACTTCCTGGAGTTCGTCGCCACCCAGACCGAGGCGGCCGTCCGGCACATCGCCATCGAGTACCCCTACGACTCGCACGACGAGGACGGGCTGTCGCTGCGCGGCAACGCCGAGGAAATCACCGAGAAGCTCGCGATAGAGCTGCACGCGCGCGTGCGGGCGGCCGGCGTCCGGATCATCGAGTCCCGCTTCACCCACCTCGCCTACGCTCCCGAGATCGCCTCGGCGATGCTCCAGCGCCAGCAGGCCGGTGCGGTGGTCGCGGCCCGGCGGGAGATCGTGGACGGCGCCGTGGGCATCGTCGAGGCGGCGCTCAACCGGATCGCCGAGCAGGGCTTCGTGGAACTGGACGACGAGCGCAAGGCGGCGATGGTGTCCAACCTGTTGGTGGTGCTGTGCGGGGACCGATCGCCCCAGCCGGTGCTGAACACCGGGACGCTCTACCAGTGACCTCCCCCGAAGAGGGCCAGGCCCCTCGGCGTCGGCCGCAGCAGCAGCGCAAGCAGGTGCTGCTGCGGCTCGACCCGCTGGTCTACGACGCGTTGGCCCGCTGGGCCTCGGACGAACTGCGGTCGGCGAACGCGCAGATCGAGTTCCTGCTGCGCAAGGCCCTGAAGGACGCGGGGCGGCTGCCGGGCGAGGCGGGACCCATCCCGCGCCGCGGGCGGCCCCCCGGGGGCGGCTCCACCCCCGGCCCCCCGCCGGCCTGATCGGGCCGGGTCTGTAGCAGAACAGTGACAATCGGCCCCCACCTGTGTTCTCCCAGCCCCCGCCGGCGCCTGCGCACAGCCTGTATACACACCGGGTATACACCGCATGTACAGTCCTTCTCATGTCCATCGGTCACACTCTCCTGGGACTCCTGGAGTCCGGGCCCCGCCACGGTTACGACCTCAAGCGGGCCTTCGACGAGAAGTTCGGTCACGACCGGCCGCTGCACTACGGCCAGGTCTACTCGACGATGTCGCGCCTGCTGAAGAACGGGCTCGTCGCGGTCGACGGCATCGAGGCCGGCGGCGGCCCCGAGCGCAAGCGGTACGCGATCACCGACGCCGGCGTCACCGACGTCGCGCAGTGGCTCGCCACGCCCGAGAAGCCCGAGCCGTATCTGCAGTCCACGCTGTACACGAAGATCGTCCTCGCGCTGCTGACCGACCGCGACGCGGCCGACATCCTCGACACCCAGCGGTCCGAGCACCTGCGCAGCATGCGCATCCTCACCGACCGCAAGCGCAACGGCGATCTGGCCGACCAGCTGATCTGCGACCATGCCCTGTTCCATCTGGAGGCCGACCTTCGCTGGCTGGAGCTCACCGCCGCGCGCCTCGACAAGCTGAAGGCGGCGGTCACCGCATGAACGCCCCCGGGGGATCCCTGCTCGTCGCCGAGAACCTGAAGAAGGCGTACGGCCCGACGATGGCGCTGGACGGCGCCGAGTTCTCCATCCACGCCGGCGAGGTCGTCGCCGTGATGGGCCCGTCCGGGTCCGGCAAGTCGACGCTGCTGCACTGCCTCGCCGGCATCGTGACGCCCGACTCGGGCTCGATCCGCTACAACGACCGTGAGCTCGCGACGATGAGCGACGCCCAGCGCAGTCAGCTGCGGCGCTCGGAGTTCGGGTTCGTGTTCCAGTTCGGCCAGCTGGTCCCGGAGCTGACCTGCGTGGAGAACGTCGCGCTGCCGCTGCGGCTGAACGGCACCCCGCGCAAGCAGGCCGAGCGCACCGCGCTGAGCTGGATGGAACGCCTGGAGGTCGACGACCTCGGCAAGAAGCGGCCCGGCGAGGTGTCCGGCGGCCAGGGGCAGCGGGTGGCCGTGGCGCGTTCGCTCGTCACCGGCCCGCGGGTGGTCTTCGCCGACGAGCCGACCGGCGCGCTGGACTCGTTCAACGGCGAGCGCGTGATGGAGCTGCTCACCGAGGCCGCCCGATCGACCAACGCGGCCGTGGTGCTCGTGACGCACGAGGCACGGGTCGCCGCCTACTCCGACCGCGAGATCGTCGTACGGGACGGCAAGTCGCGCGACATGGAGCGCGTCGTATGAGCGTCAGCCAGTGGTCCCGGGACCTGGGCATGGGCATCCGGTTCGCCTTCGCGGGCGGCCGGGAGGGGTGGGTCCGGGCCGTGCTGACGGCGCTCGGCGTCGGGCTCGGGGTGGCGCTGCTGCTGCTGTCGACCGCGCTGCCGAACGCGATCTCGGTCCGGCACGAGCGCGAACAGGCCCGGCTGGACTGGTCGTTCGCGGAGACCCCGCCGAAGAAGGCCGACAACACCGTCATCGTCGCCGACGTCGACACGGACTTCCGCGACAAGTCCGTGCGCGGCCGGCTGGTCGAGCCGGAGGGGCCGAACGCCCCGCTGCCGCCCGGCCTCGACGCGTACCCGGCGAAGGGCGAGATGCTCGTCTCCCCCGCGCTGAAGAAGCTGCTCGCCTCGGACGACGCGGCGCTGCTGCGGGAGCGGCTGCCTTACAAGATCATCGGGACCATCGGGGAGCGCGGGCTCATCGGCTCGCAGGAACTCGCCTACTACTCGGGCGCCACCGGGCTCGCCGGGGAGATCGGGGCGGGCGATGTGTCCCGGCTGACCCGGTTCGGGGAGAAGAACCTGCAGCCCACGTCGACCGACCCGGTGCTGCTCCTGCTCAACCTCGTCGTGATCGTGATGCTGCTGATGCCGGTGGCCGTGTTCATCGCGGCGGCCGTGCGGTTCGGCGGCGAGCGACGCGACCGCAGGCTCGCGGCCCTCAGGCTGGTGGGCTCCGACAGCAGGATGACCCGGCGCATCGCCGCGGGCGAGGCGATGGCGGGCGCGCTGCTCGGTCTGGTCCTCGGCACGGGCTTCTTCTTCGTCGGCCGCCAGATCGCGGGCTCCGTCGAGGTGATGGGCGTCAGCGTGTGGCCCAGCTACCTCAACCCCTCGCCCTGGCTGGCCGCGCTGGTCGCCGTCGCGGTGCCGACGGCCGCCGTGCTCGTCACCCTGCTCGCGCTGCGCGGTGTGGTCATCGAGCCGCTCGGCGTGGTCCGCGAGACGAAGCCCAGACGGCGCCGGCTGTGGTGGCGGCTGCTGCTGCCGCTGGCCGGCATCGCGATGCTCTACCCGATGATCGGGCAGGGCGCCGAGAACGGCGACTTCAACCAGTACCTGGTGACCGGCGGCGTCCTGCTGCTCCTCGTCGGCGTCACCGCGCTGCTGCCCTGGCTCGTGGAGACCGCGGTCGGCCGCCTCGGCAACGGCGGCATCGCCTGGCAGCTGGCGGTACGGCGACTGCAGTTGAGCAGCGGCTCGGCGGCCCGGATGGTCAACGGCATCGCGGTGGCGGTGGCCGCGGCGATCGCGCTGCAGATGCTCTTCGCGGGGGTGGACGACGACTACACCAAGGCCACCGGCAAGGACGTCGAGCGGGCGCAGATGCAGGTGCAGGTGCCGGACGGCGCCCCGATGGCGGCGACCGCCCAGAAGTTCGCCGACACCAAGGCCGTCCGGAAGGTCACGGCCCTGTGGGAGGGCTATCTCGGCGTCTCCAGCTGGCGCACCGACGACGAGGGCCCGAACAAGGCCACCGAGCTGGCCGTGGGCGACTGCACGGCCCTGCGCGAGGTGGCGAAGCTGCCCTCCTGCAAGGACGGCGACGTCTTCTTCCTGACCGGCTCCGCATACTCCCAGGACAAACCGGAGCTGAACCAGCCCGGCAAGAAGCTGTACCTGGAGTCGAGCTTCGACAGTCCGGAGACCATCTGGACGGTCCCGGCGGGCGTCACGAAGGCCGCTGCGATCGACGACCCGACCGGCTTCAAGCGCAGCGGCTTCCTGGTCACGCCGAGCGCGTTCCCCGAGGACGCCCTGCGCTCGGTCAGCGGTCAGGTGTATCTCTCGGTCGACCGGTCGGTGCCCGACGCCCTCGAGTACTCCCGCAACACGGCGGCCCAGGTGGACCCGCTGGCGTACTCGATGACCTGGTCGGCCAACACGCAGTCCGCGAAGTACGTGTCCATCCGTACCGGCCTGCTCGTCGGCTCCGCCGCGGTGCTGCTGCTGATCGGCGCGAGTCTGCTGGTCGCGCAGCTGGAGCAGCTGCGCGAGCGCCGCAAGCTGCTGTCGTCGCTGGTCGCCTTCGGCACCCGACGGCGCACGCTGGGCCTGTCGGTGCTGTGGCAGACGGCGATCCCGATCACGCTGGGCCTGGCGCTGGCCCTGATCGTCGGGCTCACGCTGGGCGCGATCCTGCTGAAGATGACGGACACGCCGGTCGCCATCGACTGGCCCAGCGTGCTGTCGATGACCGGCATCGGCGCGGCCGTCGTCCTGGTGGTGACGCTGCTCAGCCTGCCGCCGCTGCTGCGGCTGATGCGGCCGGACGGGCTGCGCACGGAGTAGCCGCCGAGGAACGGCCGGGCAACGGCCTGAGCGGGTCGGACGAAGTCGGCTGCGGTTCAGGCGCCGCGGAACGACGGCGCATCACGGCCGGGCCGACCCCGAAGGGCCCCTCGCACCGGCGAGGGGCCCTTCGCCGTTCACAGCTGGTACTCCCGCACCACCCTCCGCACCTGCGCGAACAGCATGCCGACGTTGACGGACTTGCGGCAGACGACCACCGCGACGACGTCCTGCTGCTCGGTCATCCGCACGAACAGGTGGGTGAGGTTCTCGCTGTTGACGAGGATCTCCTGGAAGAAGTGGTTGTCGCTCTGGTGCCCGCGCCGCTCCTTGAAGACATCCTCGATCATCACGACCGTGCGGCCCTGGAAGAGGTCGAGCGTGGCGCCCGCCAGCAGGTCCAGGACCTCGGGCGGATGGTTGTCGACGGTCTCGTAGGAGAGCAGCATGCCGGTCGACATGTCGACGACGCCGGACGCGACGCAGTCGGGGGCATCCGTACGCAATGACTTGACCAGGCCCATCACCTGGTCGGAGAAACCTGGGGTCATACGCTTCGTCGCCATCCCTTCAGGCTCCGGTCTTCTCGGTGAGAATCAGGTCGATACGGCGCAGGGCGGGCTGGGTCGCCGTGTGCAGGCGCTCCACGTCCATGCCCTCGTCGCCGAGCACGACCATCAGCGCGGTGTCCCCGACCGCGTAGAACGCGGCGCAGCCGTGGCTGCCGTAGGCCACCGTGCGGTGCAGGGCGCCGCGGGAGGTCGCCTCGGCGGTGCGGCGGGCGAGGCCGAGGCCGGCCGCGGCGAGGGCGGCGAGGCCCTCCGGGTCGATGGAGTCGGCGGTGTCGGCGGCTATGAGCAGTCCGTCGGCCGCCGCCACCGCGGTGTCGGTGATGCCGGTCACCTGCTCGCGCAGGCCGCGCATCTCCCGCGCGAGGGCATTGTGGTCCATGAAGGCAACTCCCCTGATTCTGATCGCATATGACCGTCTGTTTTCATTGGGGGTTTCGCGTGGGGGCATTTGTGTGCGGGGGGCATTTGCGTGGGGGCATGCGTGTGGGGGGCATGCGTGTGGGGGGCATGTATGCGGGGTCGCTATTTCGCCGGCGAGTTCCGCAGGCGGAAGAACTCCTTCCAGCCGGTGCCGTTGCCGGCGTCGTCGTCGTCCTGTTCCGGTGTGAGCGCTTCGTTGATACCGCTGGCGCCGGGCCGGCGGCGGGGCAGCGCGTGCGCCTCCTCCGGAACCGGCTGCGGCGGCGGGAGCGCGGGCGGCGCCGGTTCCCGGGGGCGCACGCCGTGTCCGTCGGGCGGCAGCCGGACCGGGATCGGGCGCGGCGCGTCCACGCACTCCAGCAGCCCCTCGCCCAGCATCCGCGCCACCTCCACGGTGACGGTGTAGACCCCGCGCCCGGTGCGGAAGGCGAGGTCGCGGGCGGTGCGCCGGCCGTCCGCGTGGGCGAGCAGCTCGCACCGCAACGCGCCGAGGCGGGCCGCCGCGTAGGACAGGGAGGCGGGCACGGGCCGCTCCCGGTCCGGGCGCACGGGGCAGGGCAGCGCCAGCAGCGCGGCCAGCTTGCGCGACGCCTCCTGGAGCAGCCGGGTGGGCGGTTCCCCGACGGCGACCGCGGCGGGCGGCGGACCCTCCGCGAGGCCGCGTTCACAGCCGTCGACACTGCCCGCGACGACTGCGAACGCGGCGTCCTGGAGGGCCATCGCGCAGACCACCCGGAGCTGGGCGGCCCCGGCATAGCCGTGGGCGATCAGCCCGGCGGCCGGCCAGCGCGCGCCGCCCGACTCGCGCACCAGCCCGGCCCACTCCTCGCCGCCGATCCTGCCGGAGCGCAGCAGCAGCGCCTCGGGCGCGGGCGCGCCCGGCGACTCGACCGCGACGACCAGTCCGCCGTACAGATGGAAGGCGCCGCCGGGCGCGCCGAAGACGCGCAGTTCCCCGGTGAAGCCCTCCCGGCTGCACGCGGCAAGGTCGCGTGCCAGCACTTCGTAGCCCGACATCACTCCCCCAGGGCCTCTCGCACATACGCCTGACGCGTAGCGCTGAGGAGGGAATGTGTATCAGTCGGGGCGCATATTCCAGCGGGGGATTTCCGAGCTGCCCTCAGCTGACCTTCGGCTGACGGAAGTTGAGCGCTCAGCAGCCTTTCGGGGAATTCAATGTGCTTTGTTCAGTGCTCATTTGACGTGTCGTCCGCGGGCGGCGCATCCGTCGGAGTGGCCCGGGTCGTCGGAGCGGGACGGGTCGCCGGGGTTGCCCAGGTCGTCGGAGCGGCCCTCACCGGCGCCACGTCCGAGGCGGTGGCTCCCCTGGGGCGCGGCGCGTGCCGCAGGGCCTGTTCGCGGGAGTAGGCGTGCAGATAGCCCACCACGGTGTTCGTGACGGCCACCAGGGGCACGGCGACGATCGCGCCGCCGATGCCCGCCACCATGCCGCCCGCGGCGACCGACAGGACCACCGCCAGCGGGTGGACGCGTACCGCGCGGCCGAGGATGAACGGCTGGAGGATGTGGCCCTCGATCTGCTGGACGGCCAGCACGACCGCCAGGGTCATCACGGCGGTGAACACGCCCTGGGTGACGAGCGCGACGACGACCGCGAGCGCCCCGGAGGCGACGGCGCCGACGAGCGGGATGAAGGAGAACAGGAAGATGAAGACGGCGAGCGGGACGGCCATCGGCACGTCGAGGAAGTAGATGCCGAGGCCGATGAAGATCGCGTCGATCAACGCGACTATCACCGTGCCGCGCACATACGCGGTGAGCGTCGCCCAGGCCCGTGGGCCCGCGCCCGACACGCCCGGCCGGGCCGCGGCCGGGACCAGCTTGAGCGACCACTCCCAGATGCGCTTGCCGTCGTAGAGCAGGAAGAGGGTCGAGAAGAACGCCAGGAGGATGCCGGTCAGCGCCTCGACGACGACGGTGACGCCCTCCAGGCCGGCCGAGGTGATCGAGTCGGTGTTGTCGCCGATCGCGTCGCGCAGGTTCTCGGCGATGCCGTTGATCTGCTTGTCGGTGACGTGGAAGGGGCTGTTCAGCAGCCAGCGGCGCAGGTCGTCGATGCCGTCCTGGACCTGGTCGGAGAGGTCGTCGATGTTCGCCATGACCTGCCAGGTGACGAACCAGCCCATCAGGCCGATGACGACGAACCCGAAGATCGCCGTCAGCGCGGTGGCGGCCCCGCCGGGGACGCCGACCCGCTTGAGCCGGGCCACCATCGGTTCGAGGAGCGCGGTGAGGAGCAGGGCGACCACGAAGGCCATGACGACCAGTTGGACCGCGCTGATGACCTTGATCAGGATCCAGACGGTCCCGGCGAGCACCAGCAGCCGCCAGCCCGCCTCGGCCGCGACCCGGACGCCCCAGGGCACCACTTGCGCGGGATCGGGACGCGGGGCCCGCGGCGGGGGATCGTCCAGGAACTCCTCGGCGGTCGCCACGGAGCCGGCGTACGTCACGGCGGCCCCGGACGTCGCCGGCTTCGACGTCGCATGCGGATCAGGGCGCGGATCCGGCGTCGGATCCCGCGCCGGGTTCAGCGGCGGATTCAGTTCGGCGGAGGTCTCCCGCTCCACCTCCGCACGCCGCTCGTCGAGCCGCTCGCCCATCTCGCTCAGCCTGGTGCCGAGCCGGCCCAGCCACCCTGGCACTCGCGACATGATCCGACCTCTTCCCCCGTCTCTCCCCACCACTCCCCCTGGAGTCGTCGGTCACGGCCGTACCGACCGTACATGGCGATGGCCCCTCCCCCTAGGACGGGGAGGGGCTGCGCAGGGTTGAGAAATTCCGCGAAGTCAGCGGCTCAGTAGGAGCCGTTGGCCTGCCAGAAGGCCCAGGCGTCACAGGGACTGCCGTAGCGGTCGTTCATGTAGTTGAGGCCCCATTTGATCTGGGTGGCCGGATTGGTCCGCCAGTCGGCGCCCGCGGACGACATCTTCGAGCCGGGATAGGCCTGGACGAGGCCGTAGGCGCCGGAGGAGGGGTTGACGGCCTGGTAGTTCCAGGTGGACTCGTGGTCCACGATGTTGCTGAAGCACTGGAACTGACCGCTCGGGATGATCTGCCGGGCGATGGCCTTGACCTCGGCGACCGTGTACGACGCCTGCTGGGGGAAGCTTCCGGAGGCGGAGGTCGACTCGACGTCGTTCTCGGCCGCCTTGGCGGCGTCCTTGGCGGCCTTGTCCGCCTTCGCCTTGTCCGCGGCTGCCTGGGCGGCCTTCTGCTTGGCCACCGCGTTCTGGGCCGCCTGCTTGCGGGCCGACTCCTCCGCCGACTTCCTGGCGGTGGTGTCGGCGGCGATGGCCTGGACGTCTGCCTGGTGCGTCAGCGTGGCGGACTGCACCTGGGCCTGTTGGCCTACGGGTAAGTCCGCCAGGAGGGTGGATTCGCTCGCTGCCGCCTCGGCGTCGTCGAGAGGCTGCGCGGCGCCGCCCGAGGCGACGCCCACGACGGCGCCGACGGCGGTGACAGCGGTAGCCGAGGCAACGGCGAATCCCCGGGCCGATATCGGGCTCACACGGATTCCTTCTGCTGGTCGTCAGGTCTGCTGGTCGTCAGGTGTGCTGATCGGCAGAGAAAGGGAGCGTACGGCCGTCGGCCGTACGGCCTAGTACCAGTGGTTGGCCTGCCAGAACGACCATGCCTCGCACGGGCTGCCGTAGCGGCTGTCCATGTAGTTGAGGCCCCACTTGATCTGGGTGGCCGGGTTGGTCCGCCAGTCCGAGCCGGCCGACGCGTACTTGCCCGCGGGCAGCGCCTGGAAGAGGCCGTAGGCGCCGGAGGAGGGGTTGACGGCCTGCGGGTTCCAGCTGGACTCGTGGTCCACGATGTTGCTGAAGCACTGGAACTGACCGCTCGGCACCATCGCCGCCGCCATCGCCTTGAGCTGCGCGGTGGTGTAGGAGCTCTGGATCGGGAAGTCGCCCGCGCTGCGGCTGGCCTTGGCCTTGGCCTCGGCGCGGTCCTTGGCCGCCTGCTCGGCGGCCTTCTTCTTCGCGACGGCCGTCTTGGCGGCGGCCTTGCGAGCCGATTCCTCGGCGACCTTCTTCGCGCCCTCGTCCGCGGCGATGGCCTGAACGTTGGCCTGCTGCGCGAGGGACGCCGTCTGCACCTGGGCCTGCTGGCCCGCGGGTATGTCAGCGAGGAGCGTCGAGTCGCCTGCCGTCGCTTCTGCGTCGTTGGGCTGCGCGACACTGCCCGAGGCAACGCCGACGACGCTTCCGACAGCGGTGACCGCCGTGGCCGAGGCCACTGCGAATCCCCGGACCGAGATCCGGCTCACACGGTTTCCTTCCAGCAGCGCCCGCTTCGGTGACCGTGGCGGACGCAATCGTGCCCCTGGCGCTGGTCTCCGAACTACGGGGTCACAGGAGACGCGGGCCCGGTGGACGACTCCCGGAAAGGGATCGCCCGTGATGCGCGGGCGGCATACGACGGTCGGTATGGAGTTTGAGGTGATGCTCAAGTGGCGCTGTGCTGTTGCGGATACAGCTGTGTCGCATGCGGGGCCTGACAGGACTGAGACTCTGCCGTAACCAAACCGCGCAAGGCAATTCCGAGTTACGTGTGAAAGCTCACACCTGTCGGGACCCCGGGTATTTCGCGAAACCCCCACACACGCCGACGCCGCCCGACTAGGCTCACAGCCTTTGTCGGACGGCGCCAACACACACCCGATCCCCGTCAATTGGGGCAGGGTATTCAGATCTGCCCGTCCTCCAGCATTTCGGTCACAAGCGCCGCGATCTGGGACCTCTCGGACCGGTTCAGAGTGACGTGCGCGAAGAGCGGATGCCCCTTCAGTTTCTCGACGACGGCGACCACTCCGTCATAACGCCCGACCCGCAGATTGTCCCTTTGTGCCACATCGTGGGTCAGTACGACCCGGGAATTCGCCCCGATCCGGGACAGAACGGTGAGCAGCACATTCCGTTCGAGCGACTGCGCCTCGTCGACGATCACGAAGGCGTCGTGGAGGGAACGGCCCCGGATGTGGGTCAGGGGCAGGACCTCCAGCATCCCGCGCGCGGTGACCTCCTCGATGACCTCGCGGCTGGTGACCGCGGACAGCGTGTCGAAGACCGCCTGCGCCCAGGGGCCCATCTTGTCGGCCTCGGAACCGGGCAGATAGCCCAGCTCCTGTCCGCCCACCGCGTACAGCGGCCGGAAGACCATCACCTTCTGGTGCTGGCGGCGCTCCAGGACCGCCTCCAGACCCGCGCAGAGCGCGAGCGCGGACTTGCCGGTGCCGGCCCGGCCGCCCATCGACAGGATCCCGACGTCCGGGTCGAGCAGCAGATCGAGGGCGATGCGCTGCTCGGCGCTGCGGCCCTTGATGCCGAACGCCTCCCGGTCGCCCCGCACCAGGCGGACGTTGCCGTCGGCGGTGACCCGGCCGAGAGCCTTGCCGCGCTCCGACTGGATGGTCAGACCGGTGTGCACGGGCAGGTCGGCGGCCTCGGGCACATGGATGCGCCCCTCCTCGAAGAGGATGTCCACCTGTTCACCGGACAGGATCAGTTCGGACATCCCGGTCCAGCCGGAGGAGCCCGTGATGGCGAGCTCGGCGCGGTACTCCTCGGCGAGGAGACCGACCGAGGACGCCTTGATCCTGAGCGGAAGGTCCTTCGACACGACGGTGACGTCGAATCCCTCGGCCTGCAGATTGCGGGCGACCGCGAGGATGCGGGAGTCGTTGTCCCCCAGGCGGTAGCCGGACGGCAGGACGCTGGGGTCCGAGTGGTTGAGCTCGACACGGATGGTCCCGCCCAGTTCGCCGATCGGAATGGGGGCGTCCAGGCGACCGAACTTCACCCGGTAGTCGTCGAGCAGGCGCAGCGCCTGCCGGGCGAAGTAGCCGAGTTCCGGATGGTGCCTCTTGGCCTCCAGTTCCGTGACCACCACGATGGGAAGCACGACTTCGTGCTCCTCGAAGCGGGTCATGGCGTTCGGGTCGGCCAGCAGGACGCTGGTGTCGAGAACATAGGTGCGCCGGTCTGGCATACGGCGCTTTGTGCTGGTCACCACGGAAGGACGTACCCCCTCGGATGAGGTCGGGGAGCGACGGAGTGGAGCTGGACCGGTTCCCGGCCCGCTTGCACGGGCCGGGAACCGGCCCCCCGCTGCTTGTTCCGTGCCGTGACCGCACGGTCGGGCTGGTGCAAAGGGCCTCCCGGGCGGACGGCCCCGTGCCGCCCGCTGAGATCCGACACCCGTGGTTCGGGCGTCGACCTGCTTGGCTTATGCCCTCGAACATGCGCTGCCATGCCAGGGCATATGACGGCGCCCCGGTGAACTCCTTGTTACTTCCGCCCCAAGGGGGGTGACGCGAGGGTGGCGCCTCAGCCGCCGTAACGGCGGTGGCGGGCCGCGTAGTCGCGCAGGGCGCGCAGGAAGTCGACCTTGCGGAAGGCCGGCCAGAAGACCTCGCAGAAGTAGTACTCCGCATGGGCCGTCTGCCACAGCATGAATCCGGACAGCCGCTGCTCGCCGCTGGTGCGGATCACCAGGTCGGGGTCGGGCTGGTCGCCGGTGTAGAGGTGGCGGCCGATCAGATCGACGCTGACGGACTCGGCGAGGTCCTCGATCGAGGTGCCCTTGTCGGCCGCGTCCACGATCATCGAGCGCACGGCGTCGGCGATCTCCTGGCGGCCGCCGTAGCCGATGGCGACGTTGACCAGTATCCCGCCGACATGGGCGGTGGACTCCTCGGCCTCCTTCAGCGCGGTCTGCACATGGGAGGGGAGGATGTCGGGGTTGCCGACGTGGTGGACCCGCCAGCGGCCGTCTGCGGCGAGGGTGCGCACGACGTCCTCGATGATGCCGAGGAGCGGGACGAGTTCTTCCTTGGCGCGGTCGAGGTTGTCCGTCGACAGCAGCCAGAGGGTGACGACCTCGACGTCCGTCTCGCTGCACCAGCCGAGGAACTCCTCGATCTTGTCGGCGCCGGCCCGGTGGCCGTGCTCCGTGGTGGAACCCGCGGCCTTCGCCCAGCGTCGGTTGCCGTCCATGATGACGCCGATGTGCTTGGGCACCTGAGCGTGGTCCAGGTGACCTTCCACCCGGCGTGCGTACAGCCTGACCAGAAGGCCGCGCAGCTTGTCGCGCAGGTTCACGTGTTTGTCAGCCCCTCCGTACGGTGCGGTCCCCGCGGGCGCAGCCTACCCCGCAGGGCTCGGAGCGGTCACACGCAAGCCGACGGCGGTGCGGGGGGGGTGCGGGGGTACGGGGACAAAAAACGGGCCGGTCCGTGGGGGGGAGACGGACCGGCCCGAGGGGGGGTTTCCACCATAACCCTTCGTAAGTGATGCTGCGCGCATCGGCGCACCACAACTACTCTCCGGAGTCGCCCGGCGACGCGCCGGTGGCCGTTTCGGGCGTGGTTCATGGGTGGTTCATGGCCGGAACACAGCGGATTCCCAGGGGAATACACCCGTTTGCCGAGGGATGCTGAGGTTTTGGAGCGACTTGAGCCCGGGTAGGCCACTTGTCCATCCGTCCCTCCGACGGGCTAACGCGCCCGCGAACGCCCGCTTGACGCGAACGCCCGCGTTTCGGGGTCGTCCCGGCGCCCGGGACGGCGGGGGGGGGCGGTTCCTGGCCAATTCCCCGACAGCGCTCCCCGGGCGGCCCACGGACGGCCTCCGGACGGCTCAGGGGCGGCTCACGGACGGCGCGCCTCGACGAGGTGGCGGGTGCTGTGCGCGACGAAGGGGCCGTCGGCCTCGATCCGCTCGTGCAGGGCGCGCAGTCGGGGCCGGTAGGCCGTCACTGTGAAACCGGGCACCATCCACACCACCTTGCGCAGGAAGTACACGACGGCGGCGATGTCGTGGAACTCGACGCGGAGCCGTTCCGCGCGCAGGTCCACGATCTCCAGCCCGGCCCGCTCGGCGTCGGCGCGCTCGCGGTCGGGGTGACGTGCGCTGTGCTCCGCCGCCGGCTGCGGACCGAGGAAGTACTCGACGAGTTCGAAGACGCTGCGGGGGCCGACGTGCTGGGCGAAGTACGTCCCGCCCGGCCCCAGGACGCGGGCGATCTCGCCCCAGAGCGGCCGGACCGGATGTCTGCTGCTCACCAGGTCGAAGACGGCGTCCGCGAACGGCAGCGGGGCGTCGTCGGGGCACGCGACGACCGCGATGCCGCGCGGGCGGAGCAGGGCGGTGGCCTTGGCGACGTTCGCCGGCCAGCCCTCCGTGGCGACGGTGAGGACGGGCGCCTCGGGGGCGGCGCGGCCGAGGGCGAAGTCCAGGACCTCCCCTCCCCCGGTCTGCACGTCGAGCGCGGCGCTCGCGCCCGCCAGCCGCCCGGCCAGCGACGCCGCGTACCGCCAGGAGGGTCGCGCCTCGGTGGCCCGCCCCTCGAACCAGGAGAAGTCCCACCCCTCGGTGGGCACGGCCCCGCCCTCCGCGAGGAGGCTCTCGAAGACGTCCATACGGCGATCGTGGCACCGCAGGCGCGGCGGCCGCCGCTGATTTTCGCGATGCGCCGACCCACACGCAAGCCCTGTCCTACTCGGGGCGCTCGTAGTGCAGCCCCACGACCCCGTTGCCGAAGGTGTGGGACTCGGCGAGGTGCAGCGCGGTGGTGGCGGGGTCGGCCATCCGGGCGAACAGGGGGGTGCCGGCGCCGACGAGCACCGGGTGGACGTAGACGCGGAGTTCGTCGACCAGGTCCTGGCGCAGGAAGGCCGCGGCGAGTTCGGCGCCGCCGAGGCCGAGGTCGCCGCCGATCTGCTCCTTGAGGGCGTGCACCTGCGCCGGGACGACGTCCCGGACGATCGTCGTGTTCCCGTCCACGTGGTCCAGCGTCCGCGAGTAGACGAACTTCGGTTTCTCGCGCCAGATGGCGGCGAAGTCGGCCACCGCGGCGGGGGCGGCCGGGTCGGCGTCGGCGGTCGGCCAGAAGTCGGCCATGAGGTCGTAGGTGGTCCGGCCGAGGAGCATGGCGCCCAGGTCCCGGATCCGATCGTTGACGTAGCTGTGCACCTCGTCGTCGACCCGATGCCAGGAGATGTCGTGGCCCGGGCCCTCGATATAGCCGTCCAGGGACATCGACATCATCAGGACGATCTTCCCCATACGACAGCCACCCTTCGTGTCCCCGGCTCGCTACCGTGCAGAGGCTAACGACGCGACCGAGGGGAGACGGGGATGGCGCGCTGGCGGGACGGGCGAGGCGAACTCATCGTGGGCGGCGGTGCCGGGCCGCGGATTCCGCTGGAGGTCGCCGCCTCCTACCGGGCCCGCACCAAGGGCCTGCTCGGGCGGGACTCCATGGCCGGGGCGATGCTGCTGACGCCGGCCGGCAGTGTGCACACGTTCCGGATGCGCATGCCGATCGACGTCGCGTATCTCGACCGGCACCTGACGGTCATCGCCGTGCGCACCATGCGGCCGGGGCGGCTGGGGTTGCCCCGGCTGCGGTCCCGGCATGTGCTGGAGGCCGCGGCGGGGGCCATGGCGCAGTGGGGGGTGCGGGCGGGGGTGCGGGTCGAGGTCCGGGTCAGCTCACCGTCCGCGGGAACGTGACCTCCACCCGGCGGTTCTTCTTGCGGCCGGCCTCGGTCGAGTTGTCGGAGATGGGGTACTGCTCGCCGTAGCCGCGCACCTCGAAGGTGATGTTCGGGTTGTTCAGCTCACCGGCGAGCTCGGCCTGCACGGCGTCCGCCCGCTGCTTCGACAGAACGTCGCCGTGGGCGGAGGAGCCCAGGTCGTCCGTGAACCCGAAGACGCGGACCAGGGTGGTGTTCTGCTTCTTGATCTCCGCCGCGATCGTGCCGATCCGGGCCTTCGCCGCCGCGCCCAGACTCGCGCTGTCCTTGCCGAAGAGGACCTCGGCCTGGAGGGCGAACGTGACGTCGGCGTTGGTGTCCTCGCGGCGCTCGTCACCGGTCTCGTCCTCGACGACCTGCTTGATGTCCAGCACCTTGGGTTCGGCCAGGGTGCCGCCCTCGGGGAGCTTGAGATCGGGGTCGTTGGGGTCCACCTCGACGGGGGCGGTGGCGGTGGGCTCGGTGCCGGGGGGCACGCTGGGGGCGGTGTCGGCGTGCGCGGCGGGAACCGTACCGACGATCACCAGGGTGGCCGTGGCCACGGCCAGAGCAAGACGTGGGGTCATGACCGCCTCACCCGGAGATCTTGATGACCCCGCTGGGGAACAGCGGGAGTTGGAAGGTGACGTCCGTGGAACTGGCGGGCGGGGCCGGGAACTGGAGGAAGACGTCGATGGATTCACCGGCCTTGAGGGTGGAGAACCCGGTCGTGGTCAACGGCCGTCCTTCCGTGTCGCGCAGGACGTAGTACCGCTTCTTGCTCTTGGAATCGACGAGGGTGGCTCCGCCGAGGGATCGTCCGTTGTTGATGATCTCGGTCTCGTTACCGCTGAGTGCGGAGGGGATCGTGACCATCGTGCCGCTGTCGTTCTTCAGAGCGGCGTTCACGGTGACGAAGCCGCCGGAGTCCCGAACGGCAGAAAGGACCTGGAGCAGCAGCCCGCTCGGGCCCTTCAGCTCGGCCAACGGCTCATCGGGCTGCTCTTCCTGCGTGTTCGGCTGCGAGCCACTGGTCTTGGAGGACGATGCCGTGGACTGCGGCTTCTTGTCGTCGCCGCCACCGCCACCGCAGGCGGTCGAGCCGAGGGCCAGCCCGGCTGCGACTGCCAGCGCGACCGTCGCCCTGCGGGCCTTCGCAGTGAACCGCATGCTCATCGCTCTGCCTCCTTCTTCACTCGTCGTTCGCTCGTTCAGTCGGCCAGGTGGACGGAGAAGAGATCCTCGGGCCGGGGCAGCTCCCCGAGGTCCGCCGGGTCCAGATCCCATATCCCCCCGTCCTTGCAGGTGAGCCTCGGCAGCACGTCGTCCTCGGCGTCCGGAGTCGGGGTCGGGTCCGGAGTCGGGGTCGGGGCCGGGTCCGGAGTCGGGGTCGGGTCCGGCAGCTTGAACGTGCACAGGGACTCGATCACGGCTGTGGCGGAAGCATGGGCCCGGGTGGTGCTCGTGATGGGGATTACGGAATCCCCCGCCGACTTGTTCGTCTGGACGTCGACGCTGAAGCGAAGGCCGTCCGGGTGGCAGGCGTCCACGCTGGCGTCGTTCTGCGCGGCGAGATCATTGGCGCGCCAGCACGGGTCGTCGGTCGCTCCGATGCCGTCGAAGATGTCCTGCCACTTCGTCGGGTCGCTGACGACCAGGGCCCACAGGTCCGCCAGCTGGTCCCGCGTCTCCTGGGCCGCCGCCAGTGCCGCCGCGTCGGCGGCGGTCTGGGCTCCGTTGCGGTTCACCGCGGCCTGGCCGACCGCGAAGTACGCGAACGCGAGAAAGAGCAGGCCCGCCACCACCGTGATGTAGATGGGGAAAGCCTGCCCTGCATCTCTGTACCGAGCAGATCGGATCAGGGAGCGACCTTGCCGATCTGGGTGGTCAGCTTGTCGACGATCGTCTGGCCCAGGTTTGTGTTCGCGATCAGTACCACGATCGCCACCACCACCGCGATGATGCCCAGGTACTCGACCGCGGTCTGTCCCTTGTCGTCGGTGCGGCGGCGGGCCGCCCGCACCGTGGTGTTCGTCCAGCCGCTCACCCGGACCTTGGCCGCGACGGCGGTCTTCAGCAGCAGGTCGCTCATGGCGTTCCCCTCCGTTCGTGGCGTGAGGGGCACCGTACGACGGGGGCGGCGGTTCGGCCGAGGGTCCCTGGGCCCAATTCCGGGCCCAGGGAGGGGTTCGACGCGGCGTCATGACGTCACCGCCGTTCCCAGCCACTTGGCCGCCGCCTCGGAGCGGCTGCTGCTGTGCAGCTTGGCGAAGATGCGATTGATGTGGTTCTTGACGGTCTTCTCGCTGATGAAGCAGGCGGCGGCGATCTGCTGGTTGTTCATGCCCGATGCGATGAAGTCCATGATCTCCGCCTCCCGCACGCTGAGTTGGAACCCCGCCCTCTGTACAGGTGTCAACTGTCTCACAGGCGATTGCAACTGCGAAAGCGGTTCTGTAGATGTCCCAGGAAATAGGGTAGTTGCGTCCGGTTCTGCGTGTGCATTCGCATCGGACCGGAGGTGTGCGAGGACCGCCGTCGCCGCCGTCGGGGTGAAGTGGGCGCGGCCCGAGGTGGCGTCGCGGATCGCCGAGGCGAGTTCCTCCACGGTGAACTCGCCGTGGACCAGATAGCCGCCGGCGCCGCCGCGCAGGGCCGCCCGGACGATCTCGGCCTCGTGGCTGTACGTCAGCATCACGACCCGGGCGATCCGCGCCAGGTGGGGAAGCGCGGCGAGGCCGTCGACGCCCGGCATGCGGACGTCCAGGAGCACGACGTCGGGGCGGTGGACGCGGGTGGCCTCGTAGGCCGCTCGGCCGTCCGCCGCTTCCGCGACGACCGTGATGTCGTCCCGGCCGGAGAGGAGGGCGGTCAGGCCCGCGCGGACGACCGGGTTGTCGTCGGCGACCACCACCCGCACGGGGGCCGGCCTGGGGGGTGGGGGGAAGAGCGGCTGCACGGCGCCGTCCGGCATCAGGCGGCCTCCTCTCGGGTGAGTGCGGCCAGCGGGAGTTCCAGGCGCACCTCGGTGCCCCGGGCGTCGTCGCCGTGGCCGATGTGGAGGCGGGCGCCGACGGAGGCGGCCCGCTCGGCCATGCCGACCAGGCCGAAGTGGCCGGTGCGGCGGAGTCGTTCGAGGGTGGTGTCGGGCGGGAGGCCGCAGCCGTCGTCGTGGACGCTGAGGGTGAGGAGTTCGCCGTGCACGGCCGCGCGCACCTCGACATGGGTGGGGGCCGCGTGGCGGTGGGCGTTCTCCAGGGCCTCCGAGGTGATCGTGAGGAGCTGGCGGGCGACCGCGGGCGGGACGGGGAGGGTCGTCCGGTCGCCGGAGGGGTGGTAGGTGATGGGCAGGCCGGTGCGTTGTGCGAAGTCGCCGGTGCGGGCGGCGAGTTCGGGCAGGATGTCGACGATCTGCGCGGGATCCGAATCCCGGCGCAGGTCGGTGAGGAGTTCGCGGGACTCGGCGGCGGCGCGGCGCGCAGCCCGGGCGACCAGTTCGGCGTGTTGCCGCACCCGGGCCGGGTCCATGTCGGGCGCGGCGGCCGAGCGGGCGAGGGCGTCGGCGGCGAGGGACACGCCGTGCAGGGTCTTGGCCACGGAGTCGTGCATCTCGCGGGCCAGCCGGGCGCGTTCGGCGGCGACCGCCTCGGTGACGGCCAGCCGGGCCTTGACGGTGGTCAGGGCCAGGGTGGCTGCGCCGAACCGGAGCATGAGGCCCCGCAGCGACGAGCCCATCGCGCCGGTGATGACGCACAGGCCCGGCAGCAGCAGCCGTTCGGCGAGGCTCGCGCCGGGATCGGGCACGAGGGTCGCGTGCACCAGCAGCAGGATCAGCGACTGGAGGGAGGCGAAGCAGGCGGCGCCCCGCCAGCCGTAGACGATGCCGGCGAGGAGGGGGGTGCAGACGCTGACGTACGCGAGGGTGGTCTCCGGGCCCGCCGAGATCAGCAGCAGGGTGCCGAAGGCGGTGTCCACGACCAGGAGCGCGGGGTGGCGCAGCAGGAGGGGGCCGAAGCGTTCCCAGTCCCGGAAGAGGACGTAGGAGCCCATGAAGGTGACGACCACGGCGGCGCCCACCAGGCGGACGCCCAGTCCCGGGGCCGCGTTCACCAGGGCGGGCGGGGCGGCGACGGCGATCATGGCCAGGCGGAAGCCGAAGACCTGACGGCACATCGCCTGCAGGGCGTTGACCTGGAGCGGTATGGGCGTGGCGGGCCCCTGCGCGCGGCCGAGCCGGCCCGGCAGCCGCACACGCCACCTCAGCGCTCCGCCGCGGCCCGCCGCGCCCGCCGCGCCCGGTGTCGTCATGGTCGTCATCGTCGTCATGGCCGTCATCCCGCTCGCCCGCCTGCCTACTCGCCCGTGATCGAGCTGAAGTCCGTACCGGAGCCGAGCAGCATCCCCGCGCCGAGGAGGAGCATCGTCGCCGGGACCATGAACGTGGTGATCATCAGCGTGGCCTTGGGGACCGCTCGGGCCGCCTTGCGGCGGGCGTTCTGCGCGTCCGTGCGGCGCATGTCCTTGGCGATCGCGACGAGCGTGTCGACGATCGGCGCGCCGAGCTCCTCGCCCTGCTGGAGCGCGGTGACGAACATGGCGACCTGCTCGGAGTCGTTGCGGCGGCGCAGTTCCTGGAAGGCCTCGCGGCGGCTCACGCCGAGGTCCATCTGGCGGAGCGTGATGCGGATCTCGTCCGCCCACGGGCCCTCGTACTTGGAGGCGACCCGGTCGAGGGCCTGCCGGAAGCCGAGGCCGGCGCTGACGACCACGGCGAGGACGTCGAGGAAGTCGGGCAGGGTCCGTTCGATGGCGTCCTTGCGGATCCGGATCGCGGACCAGATGCCGACCTCGGACCAGAACAGGCCGAAGCCGAGCATGAGCAGGGCGACGAAGTAGCTGCCCTGGAGCAGGGCGGCCAGCGCGCCGAACGCGCCGATCGCTCCGTAGACGGCACGCCGGGCGGCGTAGCGGTCGATCGTCAGGCCGCCGGGGTTGCCCGCGAGGTCGATCCTGCGGCGGTACCGGGTGACCTGCTTGGGGCCCATCAGGCGCAGGACGGCGGGTGCGTAGCGCATGCCCATCCGGTCGACGACCGAGCCGACCGCGCCGGTGCGGGTCGAGCCGACCTCCAGGGCCAGTTGGAGGTCGCTGGGCAGTTTCACGTCGGCCCGGTACATGCGGATGCCGGCGAACATGCCCCAGACGCTGAGCCCCACGGCCAGTGCGAGCAGGTACTCCATCCCGTCCCTCTCCTCCCGGTTCCTCTGGTTGCTCAGACGTCGATGCGGGACATGCGGCGGATGAGGACGAAGCCGACCGCGTAGAGGCCGAACGCGATGATCACGCAGGCCTGGCCGACGGGCGAGCCCGTCATCCGGTCCAGCGTGCCGCTCTCGACGCTGTTCATGAGGAACAACGCCCCGACCCCCAGGCCGGGCACCGCGTACGAGGTCAGATTCACCTGCGACAGCTGGGTGCGCACTTCGCGCCGGGTCTCCTTGCGTTCCTCCAGCGTCTCCGTCAGGTTCCGCAGGGCCCCGACGACCTGGCCGCCGGCCCGGTTGGAGAGGACCAACGTGGTGACGAGGACGACGAGTTCGCGGGAGGGGAGGCGGTCGGCGAGTTCGCCCAGGGCGTCGTCCATGGAGTGGCCGACCGCCAACTGGTTGGCGACCTTGGCCAGTTCCTCGCCCGCCGGGGCCTCCAGCTCCTCCGCCGCCATCCCTATGGCGGTGCGCAGCGCCAGGCCCGCGTGGGTGGCGTTGGCCAGGATGCGGGCCAGTTCGGGGAGTTGGTTGATGAACCGCTCGATGCGTTTCTGGCGCTGCCAGTTGAGGAACTGCCAGGCCGCCCAGACGCCCAGCAGGCCGGCGATGGGGCCGAAGAACGGGGCGAGGACGGCCTGGCCGATCAGCCACAGGCCGGCCACCGTCGCGAGCATGTAGGCGAGGAACTCGCCGGGCGTCACGTCCAGGCCGGTCGCCGCGAGCTTCAGTTCCAGGGTGCGGCCCGATTTCGTGCGGCGCAGCCGGCGGTCCAGGCCGCGGAAGCGGCGTCGGCGGCCGGTGTCGGGGAGCCGGCCGGTGTAGGAGAGGCGTTCGACGAGTTCGGCGCGCTGGGCGCGGCCCTTGGCGTAGGCGTGCAGGCCGGCGACGGCCAGGGTGCAGGTCAGGACGGTCACGCCGGTGGTGAGGGTGGTCAGGGTGTCGAGGTCCATCGGCGTCACCGGGCTTCCCGTGTCGTCAGTTCGTGTGCCCCGCGCGCCACCCCGAACGCCTGCGGGATCGGCTGGCTCGCCATGTACAGGCGGTCCGCGGTGCGGCGCGGGAGGGGGAAGTACTCGAAGTCGCCGTGGATACGGCCGTCGGCGGTCATCGGGCGGGCGTTGAAGCGGGCGATCGTGGCCAGCCGGTACGGCTCTCCGCCGTGGCTGTCGAGCAGGGCTATCTCGGTGACGCGGCGGGCGCCGTCGGCGAACCGGGTGAGCTGGACGACGACGTCCACCGCGCTGTTGATCTGGTCGTGCAGGGCGACGAAGGGGATCTCGACGTCGGACATCGAGGCGAGGGTCTGCAGCCGCATCAGGGCGTCCTCGGCGCTGTTGGCGTGGACGGTGGCCAGGGAGCCGTCGTGGCCCGTGGACATCGCCTGGAGCATGTCGAGCGATTCGCCGCCGCGGACCTCGCCGACCACGATCCGGTCGGGGCGCATCCGCAGCGAGTTGCGGACCAGGTCGCGGATGGTGATGCGGCCGTTGCCCTCCACGTTCGGCGGGCGGGACTCCAGGCGGATCACATGGGCCTGCTGGAGCTGGAGTTCCGCCGAGTCCTCGATGGTGATGATGCGTTCGCCCTCCGGGATCAGCCCGGAGAGCGCGTTCAGCAGGGTCGTCTTGCCGGTGCCGGTCGCGCCGGAGACGATCACGTTGAACTTCGCCTGCACCAGGCCCGCCAGCAGGTACAGCATCTGCTCGTCGAGCGAGCCGAAGCCGACCAGCTCGTGGAGGGTGTAGGAGCGCGGGAAGCGGCGGATGGTGAGGATGGGGCCGGTCAACGACAGCGGGGGAATGATCACGTTGACGCGCTCGCCCGACGGGAGCCGGGCGTCGACCATCGGGTTGGTCTCGTCCACCCGCCGGTTGACGGTCGAGACGATGCGTTCGATCGTCTGCATCAGCTGGTCGTTCGACGCGAAGCGCAGGGGGAGCTGCTCGACCCGGCCGCCGCGCTCGACGAAGATCGAGTCCGGGCCGTTCACCATGATCTCGGTGATCGAGGCGTCTTCGAGCAGCGGTTCCAGGATGCCCAGGCCCAGTGCCTCGTCGACGACCCGGCGGATCAGCTGGGCGCGTTCCGTCGTCGACAGCACCGGGCCCTCGCGGCTGATGATGTGCCCCAGCACCCGTTCCAGCCGGGCCCGGCGCTCGGCCGCCGCCAGCGAGCTCATCTCGGCGAGGTCGATCTCCTCCAGCAGCTTGGTCCGGTAGGAGGAGACCAGATGGCCGTCCTCGCTCCGGCCGCCGTTCTCCTCGGGGGAGGTGATGCGTGCCCGCAGACTCATGCCCGTGCCGCCTTTCAGTGGTCCACCGGCATGACGGCCGTCTTGCTGGCCGTGCCGAAGTCGATGCCGGGAATGACGGACGGGATGGAGACGGTGGAGGTGACCCGGACCTCGTCGCCCGAATACGCGGGCGTGCAGCCCGCGTCCAGCCAGCCGCTGACGGCGTTCGCGCAGTCCGTGGCGTAGTCCTCGCGCAGCGAGGCGCTGCGCGCGCCGGTGCGGGCCGCCGTGCCGGCCTGCTGCGCCGCGTAGGCGATCAGGCCGAGCTGGACGGCGGCCAGCGCGACCAGCAGGAGCAGCGGGAGGAAGCCCAGGTACTCCAGGGCTGCCTGACCCCGGTCACGGGGGCGCCCGGGGCGCGTCCGGCGTCCGTCGGCCATCTCAGTCGCCGTCCTCTTCCTCGACGGCGCCGGCGTGGCCGTGCACCGGGAACGGGAAGTCGATCAGGCCGGGGAACAGGACGGGCACGTGGAGGGTGACGTCGGCCGTGACATAGCCGGTGCCGCCGCAGTTCACCTCGGCGTTCCCCTTCCACGCGCTCCCCAGCTTGTCCAGGCCCGCCTGTTGGCACGCGGCCTGCCGCTCCCCCGGGTGCGCCGCCGTGCCGGCCCGCACCGCCTCGTCGGCAGCATTCCCCGCGAGCGTGAACGTGTACCCCACAAGGACGAACTGCCACACCACCACCAGGGTGATGATGATCAGCGGTGTCATGCCGAGGAACTCGATGGTGACCTGGCCCCGGTCGCGCCCCCACCGTCTGCTCATGGCGTCACTCCTTCCGCCGCCGGAACCCGACCGGGCTCCGGTCCGCGGCGCGCGCCCGGCTGCCGCCCCGGCGCACCAGCGCGGTCTCCGGGGCCTTGACGAGCTCCAGCTCCGCCGCGAGCGCCCACAGGGCCTGGCGGACGGCGCCCTTGCCGTCGAGGGCGTGGACCCGGCCGGCGTCGACCGCGGCCTGGAGTTCCCGGAAGTTGGCGGGGACCGTGGTCGCGGCGATGGCCGTGCCGGTGATCTTCTGGATGAGCGGCGGCTGGATCTCGGTGCCGCGGGTGTGCCGGTTGACGACGACGGTCGTCTCCTCGGCCTTGCGGATCTGCAGCCGGTCCCACATGCGGACGGTGCGTTTGGCGCCGCGGACGGCGACCACGTCGGGGGTGGTGACGAGCAGCGCGCGATCGGCGAGTTCGACGGCGGCCGCGCCCGCGCCGCTGAGCTGGGCGCCGCAGTCGACGACGACGACCTCGTAGCGGGAGCGCAGGGCGGAGAGGATCTGGCGGGCGGCGCGGTCGGTGACCTCCTCGCCGCGTTCGCCCTCGGCGGGGGCGAGCAGCAGGGCCACTCCGGTGTCGTGGCGGAAGACGGCCTCGGCGAGGATGCGGGGCGAGAGGTCGGCGATGGCGGCGAGGTCGACGACCGAGCGGCGGAACTGGACGTCCAGGTAGGAGGCGATGTCGCCGGCCTGGAGGTCGAGGTCGACGAGGGCGGTGGGGCGGCCGGACGCCTGGGCGGCCAGGGCGAGCTGAACGGCGGTGAGGGTCGCGCCGACGCCGCCCTTCGCGCCGCTGACGGTGACGACCGTGCCGCCGACGCCGGTGAACACATCGCCGCCGTGGCCGAGATGGCGTCGGACGCCGACCGACCACTGGGCGACGGCCTGGACGCGATTGGCGAGATCCTCGTAGCTCAGCGGCAGGGTGACCAGGCCGCGGGCGCCGGAGTCCATGGCGGCGGCGAACAGGCCGGGGCCGACGTCCGTGGTGACGAGGATGACGCCGACCGCGGGGAAGCGCAGGGCGACCTCGCGGACCAGCTCCAACGCCGGTACAGGGCCGATGCGTTCGTGGACGACGACGACCTCGGGGAGTTCGTCGACCGACTCGGCGGCGAGCCGGGCGAGAGTGTCCACGAGCTGGGTGGAGTCGGAGACGGGGGCGACAGGTTCGGCGTCCGGGAGCTGGCTGAGCAGGGTGGTGAGGGAACGGACCGCGTCCGCGTCGCCGACGGCCGGGAGGATCCTCGTGGGCATGGGCGGCGGCCTCTCACTTGTCCGTGGCGAGTTCGTACGTACGGTCCTGGTCGGGGACCGGGGTGTCGCCGCCGGGTGCGACGAGGGCGAGGCGGACCCGCTTGGCGAACGACTCCGCGTAGGTGATGCGCTGGGCGTCGAGCGTGGACAGCGCGAAGGTGATGGGGACCGCGTCGGTCACCGACCGGCCGCGGTCGTTCGCGTCCGGTTCGAGGGCGGTCAGCTCGCCGACGTCGAGGACCCGGGCGTTCGTCACGATGATCTTCGACTGGTCGGGGTCGGACTCGCGGGCGCCCTCGAACGTGGCGTAGACGTTGACCGACGACCCCGGGGTGATCTTGCCGGCGACGCCGGTGGCCGCGTCGATCATGATGGCGACCTCCTGCTGGCCCGGCTGGAGCGCGGGCTGGTCGACGAGCATGTCGCTCTGCAGCAGGGAGCCCTTCTTGAGCGTCGTCACCGCGATCTTGCCGCTGATGGCGGCGAGGTCGGTGACGGCGTTCTCGGACAGCCAGCGCTCCGGCATCTCGATCTTCTTGAACTGGCCCGCGCTCAGGGCGGTGTAGGGCGCCACGTCGGAGCGCAGCTCGTACGCGGTGACCTCGGGGCCGACCTTGGACTTCACGTCGTCGATGACGGAGAGGACGCCGGCGAACGCGCCGAGGGCGCATACGACCGACAGAAGCAGAAGGATCACGCCGCGGCGCTGACGGGAGTTCATGAGCCGGTGCAACCTCGTTGGGGGTCGGGTCGAGCGGACGGAACGGGGGCCTGGGACGGGGTATTCGGGACGGACTGCTTGGGCGGTTCAGTCGCCCGCGGTGAGCGCGCGGGCGGATCGGGTGGATCCGTCGGATCCGATGGATCGGGCGGATCGGGCGGATCGAGCGGTGAGTTCGGAGGTGGGCGGCGGGGTGGCGGAGCAGAAGACGCAGCGGTCGCCGATGACGTCGATGCCGCACCAGTGGCAGACGCTCTGCCGGACCGAGGTGACCAGTTGGTAGAGGACCGAGAGGTCGGGCAGGTAGGCGCAGAACTCGATCGCCTTGCCGGTGCCCCACCAGTCGGCGGACTCGGCGGGCAGTGCCGTCTCGCGCAGCCCCTGGACCTTCCAGGCGGGGGCGAGTGCGTCGGTCACCCAGTCGGACTGGAGCTGCCCGCGGGCCACGAGCAGCCAGGTGCCGAACTCCGGTCCGGGCAGCACGGTTTCGGGAGTCGCCCGGACCAACTGCGGCTGCGGGTGGGCGAGCACGCCGAACTGGGCGCCCGGGACCCAGGACCGGGCATGCGACTTCAGCCCGACGACGGGAACGCGGTCGAGGCGCGCGACCGAGCCGAGGAGCGCGCCCGCGTGGAGGTAGTGGGTGAGCAGCCGGCCCGCGGAGGCGAGAACGCCGGGCCCGAGGTCGCAGGAGGCCAGCTGCCGCAACTGGCGGGCGAGGACGGCGACTCCCAGCGGCGGGAGGTCGGGGCGGAACAGCGCGATGCGGTCGCTCTCCAGGAGGGCGCGGACGGTGTGCAGTCGCTGCTCCACGGCGGTGGGCGCGGCGCGCGAGTACAGGACGATCAGATGCCCGTACTGATCGAGGAGCGTCTGGACGGCGGCGACGGACCGGTCCAGCGGCTGCTGGTCGAGGTCGGCGAGGACGGCGGCGGGCAGGGTGCGTTCGTCCTGCGGCGGCAGCGCGAGGTCTGCTCCGGTCACGGCAATGGCTGTTGGCACGCGCAGCTCCCCGATTCCCGCGGTCCGGCCCGCCGGAGTTACTCCGGTGGACCGGGGTGACTTCATTGCGTGACTACCTCAGCACTGTATCCACGCCCCTGTGGCCGGAGAACAGCTTTCCGTAGCCGGTAAGCAACTGTTCTTCGCGCAACTCACAGCAAAACGGGGCAGGTTACGCACACCGACCCTCCACAAACGGACCCCTTGACAACCGGATTGGTCTGGACCAGGCACCCGTGGAGGACTGGACCCATGCCGCCCACGCCCGGCTCACCCTTCACGCTCGGTCAAGCGCCGGTCATCGTCAGGGGGTACGGAGCCTCCGCCCCGTACCCCCTCGCGCCGTCCCTGGGCAGCCGTGCCCACATCCGCGTCCCGCCGCCGGGTTCGTGAGCCTCGCCGAAGCCCCAGCTGCCCTCGCAGGCGCGACAGACGCACGCGAGGAGGCGGAGGGCCGCGCGGCGGCGGGTGTCACAGGTTGCGACGAGGTGGGGTTGCGTGTGGCGGGGGTGGCTGTCGTAGGCGATCACTCGGAGGGTGTCGGCTCGATAGCGGAGGGAGAGGTAGAAGTTCGGCGTCTCCGTGAACTGGGCTGCCACCGCCGTGAGTTCGCCGACCGCCTGGAGCGCCGGGTCCAGCATGTCGTCCAGGCCGTGCGCCTTGAGAAGTTCGCGTGTGGTCGCCCTCGCGAGGGCGGGGCTCGCCAGGGCGGCGGGAAGCGTGAGGCTGTAGGCGAGCGTCTCGGGGACGGGCGGGGTGAAGTCCGCGGGGTAGGCGGGGGCGAGGGGACAGCGAGAGAGGGGCATGGGGGCTCCTTGCCGTTCGTCGTCACGGTCGTCGTGCGGGTGCGCAGTCGGTGGCTCGTCTCCCTGGCGCGAACCCGACCCCTCCCAGGGAAGGAGCGTGCGGGCAGGATCGCGCGGTGCACTGCCGACTGCCGTGTGTAGCTTGTGCACTACTGAAGGTAAGGCATCGGGGGTTATGTTGCCCTAGCTTCGGGAGAACATAGGCACCGATAGGGTGACTCTGACTTCGAGAAGGGAACGGCATGGCCGCGAGGACGGCTCCGACCGAGCGTCAGAAGAGGCTCGGGGCGGAGGTGCGGAGGTTGCGTACCGCTGCGGACATGACCGGCGAGTACGCGGCGGGGCTGCTCGGCGTGGACCGCGGCAAGATCTCGAACATCGAGTCGGGCACCCGAGCCATCAGCGCCGAACGACTGCGCACCCTGGCCTGCAACTGCGACTGTGACGACGAGGCGTACATCGACGCCCTGGTCGAGCTGGCCCAACCGACCTCACGAGGCTGGTGGGAAAGGTACCGGGGCAGTCTTCCCGCCGGATTCCTTGATATCGCCGAACTGGAACACCACGCCGTACGGATCCGCAGCCTGCACCTGATCCACATGCCCGGGCTCCTCCAGTCCAGCGACCACGCCCAGGCCGTCTTCAAAGTCGCGCTCCCGCCACTGCCGGAGCACGAGGTAGCCCTGCGGCTCGCTCACCGGCTGGAGCGGCAGCGGATTCTGGAGGGCGACGCGCCCACCGAATACGTCGGGATAGTGCACGAGGCGGCCCTGCGCATGCAGTTCGGGGGGCGCGAGGTCGCGCGCGGTCAGTTGGAGCACTTGCTCGCCGCGTCGCGGCGCCCCCATGTGACGCTGCGCGTCATTCCGTTCGACGCGGGCTCGTTCCCCGGTGCCGGACAGACCGTGGTCTATCTGGAGGGGCCCGTGGCCCGGCTGGACACCGTTCAGATCGACAGTGCGCACGGACCGGAATTCCTGTACCAGGAAGCTCAGTTGACCAAGTACCGAGCACACCTGAACTGGATGGAGGAACGCGCGCTCTCCGCCGAGCAGTCGTACGCGTTCATCCAGGACATCGCCAGCCACCTCTGAGGGGACGAACGATCATGGCCGACATCACGTGGGAAGAACCGTTCTGCGCCGAGGGATCGGCCTGCTTCCGCCTCGGTACCGACCCTGACGGCAACGCCTACATCGCCATAGCCGGCGCCGAGGACTCCTACCTCACCGACTCTCGCGACGCGCTCCGCACGATGATCCTCGACATCAAGGCGGGGAAGGCCGACCACCTGCTGTGATTCGTCACCCCGCCGGCCGGTAGTACCCCAGCACCCAGGCCAGTTGGGCGAACCAGCCCTGCAGTCGCTCTCGTGGCTTCGCCGTGACCACGCACTCGTAGACCCTGCCGTCCACGTGCACCACGGCGACCATGAGGGCCTTGCCGTTCGGGGCGGCCTTGTAGTGCACGCTGCGGATCTCGTCCCAGGGGAAGTCGACGGTGATGTCGTACATCTCGAAGCCGACGCCCGAGGCGTCGACGACGACCGAGTTGTGCTTGTCGACCGCCAGGAACTCCGGGCCGGGCTGCGGCGGGCCCGGCTGCGGGGCGTACTGGGGCGGGGGCGGGCCGAAGCCCGGCGGGATCGGCGCGGGCGGCGTGGTCGACGGCGGGGTCGACGGAAGCGGCGGGGTCGGCGGCGGCTGGTCTGTCACAGCCGCAACCTACCCGGCGGCCCCTGTGCGGCCGCTTTCGGTCCCCTGGAAGCCGACCCTGAAACATTCCGCGCCCCCCGGCGCATTAGTGAGGTGAGGACAGCACGGCAACCGACGCAGGGGGGAACACTCATGAGGCAGGTCCGCGCGGACGAGTACGCCGAGTTCGCGGCGGCGCGCACCGGGCACCTCTACCGGTCGGCGTGTCTGCTCACCGCCGGGGACACGCACCTCGCCGAGGATCTGGTTCAGGAGACCCTCGGCAGGCTGTACGTCCGCTGGGGCCGGGTGTCCCGGGTCGAGAACCCGGCCGGATACGCGCAGACCGTGCTCACCCGGACCTTCCTCGCGCACCAGCGCCGGCGCAGCAGCCGCGAGCGGGCCGTCGACACGTTCCCGGACGTGGCCGACGGCGGCGGCACCGACACGCCGTTGAGAATGACGCTGCTCCAGGCCCTCGGGCGGCTGCCCGCCAAGGACCGGGCCGTCGTGGTCCTGCGGTACTGGGAGGACCGCTCGATCGAGGAGACCGCGGGCGCGATGAACGCGAGCTCGGCGGCCGTGCGGACGCGGTGCACGCGAGCCCTCGGACGGCTGCGGGAACTGCTCGGCGAGGACATCGGCGAATACGCCCGCCCCTGAGCCTCCCGTACCGCCTCCGGTTCTTCTCGCCTTCACGCTCCCTCGCCCTGGCGCTCCCTCGCCTTGGCGCTCGCTCGCCTTCGCCCGTCACTCCCTTCGACCCATCTTGCGGAAACGGTGGTCCACCATGCCCGTCGACCAGCACAGCGATCCCTTCGAGGACCGTCTCTCCGCCGCCCTGCACGACGTCGGCGGCGCCTTCGACTCCCCCCGTACCGAACTCGCCACCGCCGGCCAACGGCGCGGGCGTCGGCTTCAGTTGCAGCGGATCGTCGGCAGCGCGGCGGGCCTCGCCCTCGTGGGCGTGAGCGGGGCGCTGTTGGCACCGTGGGGCGGCGGCACCCCGGAGCCGTCCTCCGTCGCCGCGTCCGGCAGCCGCAGCCCCGCAGAACCGGGGTACTCCGCCGACGAAGTCTTCCGCACGCTCCAGAAGCTGCTCCCCGAGGGGAAGTTCACCAAGACGGAGGCGCGCGGCACGCACGAGGACCGGCCGCCGCTCGCCTTGGGCGTGTTCGACGACGGGAAGGGCGACGCGGCCATTTCGGTGGGCCTGGACCAGATCCCCGCGGACGCGGGGAAGATCGATCCGTCCGCCATGGTGATGCCCTGCTCGGACGGTCCGGACTCGGGCCTCGACAGCTGTAAGACCGAGCTGCTGCCCGACGGGTCCGCGATCACCGTCTACCAGGGCTACGAGTACCCCGACCGCCGTGAGGACACCAAGGCGTGGGGCGCGGACCTGGTCACACCGGCCGGGCAGCATGTGAGCGTCCTGGAGTGGAACGCCCCGGCCGAGAAGGGCGAGCCGGTCAGCCGTCCCGAACCGCCGCTGAGCACCGCGCAGTTGAAGACGCTCGCCGCGGCCGACGACTGGCGCCGGATCATCGCCGCCATCCCCGGCAAGAACGCCCGGCCGACCCCCGCCGCCTCGTCGAACGCCCAGGCCGATCCGGGCGTCGCGGTCCAGCGGATGATCGCCACCCTGCGCAGGACCCTCCCCGACGGGCTGAAGGTCGGTGCCACCGGCGGCCAGCCCGGGTTCGCCTACGCCGTCGTGGACGACGGCAAGGGCAAGAGCTACGTCCAGGTCAACCTCCAGTCGAACATGTCCGACGTCGCCGACCAGCTGTACGGCTCGGCCGAGACCCTTCCCGACGGCACCCGGGTCGCGACGAGTCAGAAGCCGGGCGAGAAGGGCGGCGAGGGCGTCGTGATGTGGACCGTGGACACGATGCGCAAGGACGGCAGGCGGGTGGTGATCAGCGCGTTCAACTCGGGCAGCCAGTCGACGGCCGCGACGCGTCCGGAACCCGCCCTCACCATGGCCCAGTTGCGGCAGATCGCGCTCAGCTCGCACTGGGACGTGCTCGGCGGCTGACCGCCGGCGTCCGAGACGGGTCCGCGGCCGAGGGCCCGTCCGTCAGCGGTCGGCCAGCAGCGCGAGGATCTCCTTCGTCGTGCCCGGCTCGCCGATCAGCGGGAAGAGGTACGACACGCTGTGCCGGTGCGCGTCCTCGCTGATGTCGGTCATCGCGTCGGTCGCGAACGCGACGTGGTAGCCGTGCTCGTGGGCGGCGCGGGCGGTGGACTCGACGCCGAGGCTGGTCGCGATGCCGCCCAGGACGATCTGGGTGACGCCCCGGCGGCGCAGCCGGAGGTCGAGGTCGGTGCCGTGGAAGGCGCCCCAGCTCCGCTTGGCGACCAGGATGTCCTCGTCGTGGCCGGCGAGCGGTTCGGCGATCGGGCCCAGGTCATGGGCGCGGGAGCGGCCGCCGGCCAGTCGGGCGGCCTCGCTGCGGCCGGGCACGGCGTCGGCGGGGTCGGGCGAGGCCGCCATCCGGACCAGGACGACGGGGGCGCCGGCGGCGCGGAAGGCGTCGGCGAGCTCGGCGGCCCGGGCCACCACGTCCGCGGCCGGGTAGGGCTTGGTGGGGGCGGCGAGCGTGCCGGCCTGAAGGTCGATCAGCACGAGCGCGGTCTTGTCGTCCAGCACGGTCACTGCCACGGCCTGCACCTCTCCTAGGGGATCAACAGCGGGGATCAGCAGCCTAGGAGAGATGCTTGCCGAACTCAAGCTTGAGTTAATCAAGCTTGAGTTGCTCAAATAGTTTCTCGGGTGGCCGGCGGTCGGCGGTCCGCGGTCGGCGGTCCGCGGTCGGCGGTCCGCGGTCGGCGGCTAGAAGAACTCCGACCACGGCTGGTCCCAGATCTGCTTCACGCACAGCACCAGGAACAGCAGCCCCGCCAGCACCAGCATCGCGTTGCTCAGCAGCCCGTTGCGCCACTCACGTGGTGTGCGGGAGGAGTTGAGCAGCCACAGCAGCGTGCCCGCCAGGAACGGCAGGAAGGCCGCGCCCAGCACGCCGTACAGGATGATCAGGCGGAACGGCTCGCCCTGGAAGAGCAGCACGATCGGCGGGAACGTCAGCCAGAGCAGATACGCCCGGAAGGGCCAGGAGCGCTCCCGCTCGCCGGAGGCGACCTCCTTCCCGCCCGCGCCGCCCCGGCCGCGGAAGCGGGCCACGAAGTCGGCGAACATCAGGCTCACGCCGTGCCAGACGCCGATGAGCGAGGTGAAGGAGGTGGCGAAGAAGCCGATGAGGAAGAACTTGGCCGTCGCCGTGCCGTACTCCGCCTCCAGGATGTCGCTCAGCTGGAGGAGCCCCTTGTCGCCGCTCGCGATCGCCACGTTCGCGGAGTGCAGCAGCTCCGCGCCGACGAAGAGCATGGCGACGACGAAGACGCCGGTGGTGACGTACGCGACCCGGTTGTCGAGCCGCATGACCTTCATCCAGCCGGTGTTCGTCCAGCCCTTGGCGTTGACCCAGTAGCCGTACGCGGCGAGCGTGATGGTGCCGCCGACGCCGCCGATCAGGCCCAGGGTGTTGAGGACGGAGTCCTTCTCGTCCGGCAGGACCGGCAGCAGGCCCGCGAAGGCGTCGCCCAGGTTCGGGGTGACCCGGATCGCCAGGTACACCGTCACCACGAACATGACGCCCACCAGGACGGTCATGACCTTCTCGAAGACGGCGTACTTGTTGAACCAGACGAACGCCAGGCCCACCAGCCCGCAGGCGACGGCCCACGCCTTGAGGTCCATCACGTCCGGGAACAGCGCCTGGAGCGGCAGCGCGCTCGACGACATCGCCGCCGCGCCGTAGACGAAGCCCCAGACGACCACGTAGACGACGAAGAACCAGGTGGTCCAGCGGCCGAGGCTCGCCCAGCCGTCGAAGAGGGTGCGGCCGGTGGAGAGGTGCCAGCGGCCGGCCGCCTCGGCGAGGGAGATCTTGACCAGGCAGCCGACGACCGCCGCCCAGAGGAGGGTGTAGCCGAAGTTGCTGCCCGCGATCAGGGTGGCGACGAGGTCGCCGGCGCCGACGCCGGTCGCGGCGACGACGATGCCGGGTCCGATGTACTTCCAACTCGCCTTGCGGGGGGAGGCATTGGTGGAGGGGTTGTCGATGTCGGATGGAGCCTCGGTGTCCGTGGGGTTTCCCGTGGTGTCCGCCATGAAGGTCAAGAAAGCCTAGAGCGACCGGTCCGGCAAGGGGGCGGGCGCGATCTCCACCCGATCTGATCACCTCTCGCAGCCGTCGCCCCCGCAGGTGCCCAGTTCGAACCAGACGGTCTTGCCCGCCCCGTCCTGGTGGCAGCTCCAGCGCCGGGCCAGCGCGTTCACCAGGAACATCCCCCGGCCGCGCTCGGCGCCGCCCGCGTGCAGCACCTGCGGGACGCGGCGGCCGGAGTCGGTCACCTCGCAGCGCAGGACGCCGTGCGCGGCATTCAGCGTGAGGCGGAAGCTGCTCGCGCAGTGCAGCAGGGCGTTGGTGGCCAGTTCGCTGACGAGCAGTTCGGCCGTGTCCACCAGCTCCGCCCGGTCCGCGAGCCCCCAGCCCTCCAGCTCTCTGCGCACCTGGGCGCGGGCCTCGCGGACGGCGGAGGGCCGGGGCTCGTACTCGACGCTCGAATGGCCTGCCCCTATCGGCGGTTGGGGGTAGGCGGCGTACTGGGGGCGGGGGTCCGGGAGGGGGCCGCTTCCCCCGGAAAGTCGCAGCATGGGTTCAGGATCTCCTCCCCCGGGCCGTCCACGTACGGGGAGGACTACCCGATTCCGTACCCGTCGAGCGGCCCCCGTCACGGCTACGCGTACTGCAGTCGTACGGTCGTGCCTACGCCGGCGTCGACCCGGCCGTCCGCGCCCGGGTAGGCGTCCCGGACGTCGACGTACGCGCACACCTGGCGGGCGAACCACAGGCCCTGGCCGGGCGTCGGTTCCAGCGTCGGCGGCGGGACGAAGCCGGCCAGGGGGTCGTCGAGCCGGCGGGCGAGGAGCAGTTCGCAGACGCAGCCGGGCGCCTCGCCCCACAGCAGGGCCCCGGTGACCGGTCCGAGGGAGGCCGCCTCCGCGACGGCCGTGGCGAACAGCTCCGCGTCCGCCGCGCCCAGTCCCCGGCCGGCCGCCCAGGCGCGGACGGCGTCCGGGGCGGGGTCGGCGAGGCGGTGGGCGTCGGCGGGCGTCGGGGGCAGCGGCACGGCGTCCAGCTCCGCCGCCACCCGCAGCGGGTCCGCGTAGACGCCGGTGTCGGGGTGGGCGCGCCGGGCCGCCTCGATGAGGACGGAGCCGGCCGTACGGGTGTCGTAGACGCACATCGCGGTGGTCGCCGTCGGGGCGAAGAGGAGGTTGGCGAGGGCCTCGTAGCGGATCCATTCGGCGCTCTCCCGCGGGGAGCGGCCGGCCCGGCCGTTCCACACGGGCTCCATGAGGAGGTGGAGGCGGCCGCCCGGACCGCCGTGCGCGGCGAGGTGGCCGGCCGCCCGGGCGATGGCGTTGGCGGCCGAGCCGGTGTACCAGTCGGTGTGCGGGACGAGGCCGATGTGCCGGGCGTCCGCGCCGAGGGCGTCGCGCAGGAGGTCCAGTTTGTCGGGGGCGACGATGGCGACGGGCGGGGGCTCCCCGGCGGCGGCCAGGCCCTCGGCGAGGAAGGGGAGGGCGGCGGCGACGAACCCCTCGTCCGTGGCGGAGACGGACATGCGGTGGTCGAACGTCCTCGGGGTGGCGGCAGGCTGAGCGGTCATGGGTCCCCATCGGTCGAGCGGTCGGGTGGAGGCGACTCGCCTGGGTGTCAGCGTTGGGCGGTCACCCAGGAGGCGATCTGGCTGCGGTTGCTGAAGCCGAGCTTGCTGAGGATGCGTTCGACGTGCCCTTCGGCGGTGCGGCGGGCGATCACCAGCCGGTCGGCGATCTGCTGGTTGGCGAGGCCCTCGGCGACGAGTTCGGCGACCTGGGCCTCTCGGCGGGTGAGCCGGACGCCGGGGGCGGTGGGCGGTTCCTCGGCGGGGGCCGCCGCGGGCGGCTGCTCCGCCAGTTCGAGGGCGACCACGTCGGTGAGCGTGAGGGCGGCCCCGCGGTCGTAGGCCCGGCGGAACGCGGCGCGTCCGATCGCCGCCCGGACGCGCTCCTCGCTGCCGCGCCGGGTGGAGTTGAGGCAGGCGGAGCCCCACCGGTCGCGGTCGACGTCGGCCCAGGCGCGGTCGGAGCCGCCGAGGAGGACCGCCGCGTGCTCGTGGGCGCCGCGGGCCGTCGCGATCCGGGCCAGCAGGTCGAGGGTGAGGCCCATGCCGAGGACGTCGTGGACCGCGTGCTTGAGGCGTATCGCCTCCCGGCCGTGCCGCTGCGCCCGCTCCCAGTCGCCGCGCACGCTGTGGGCCAGGGCGAGGATGCGCTCCACGTACGACAGCACCCAGCGCTCCCCGTGCTCGGCGCACAGCCGCCGGGTCGCCTCGCAGACCTCGATGGCCTCGTCGGCGCGGCCCAGGTAGGCGAGGGCGCAGGCCAGTTCGACCCGGTCCAGGCCGACGAGGCTGAGGTGCTGGCCGGGGACCCGGCCGCGGGCGACGCCGGCGCGGAAGTGGTCGAGGGCGCCGGTGAGGTCGTCGCTGAAGAGCCGGATGACGCCGACGACGTAGTCGGCGTGGGCCGCTTCGGCCTGGTCGCCGAGGGTCTCGGCCAGTTCGCGGGCCTGCTGCGCGCGGCGGCGGCCCCGGGTGAGGTCCTCCGGGCAGCCGGCGAGGAGGCCCGCGACCCACAGGGCGCGGGCCCGTTCGGGGGTGGGCTCGGGGTTGGCCTCCAGGGCCCGGTCCAGCCAGTAGCGGCCCTCCCGGGGGGCTCCGCAGGCGTGCCAGTGGAACCAGAGGGTGCCGGCGAGCCGCAGGCCGGCGTGGGACTCGCCGGGGGTGGTGAGGCTGAAGTCGAGGGCGCTGCGCAGGTTGTCCCGGTCGGCGCGCAGACCGGCGACGATGTCCGGCTGGGCGGGGCCGAACCAGTCGCGCTCGGCGGTGGCGGCCTGGTGCTGCATCCGGTCGCGGTGCCGGACCAGAGCCCGGTGCTCCTCTCCGGGGCGTTCCCGCAGGCGCTCCAGGCCGTACTGCCGGAGGGTGTCGAGGAGGCGGTAGCGGGCGCCGCCGGTCGGGCCGGTCTCCCGGCACAGAACGGACTTGTCGAGCAGACCGGCGACGGCGTCCAGGACGTCGCCGGCTTGCATGTGTCCTTCGTCGTGTCCTTCCCCCTGTCCTTCGCCGTGTCCTTCCCCCGCGCACACCGCCTCGGCCGTGTCCAGGTCGAAGGTGCCGGGCAGGACGGACAGCCGGGACCAGGTCAGCTGTTCGCGTGCGTCGCAGAGTTCGTAGCTCCAGTCGATGGCCGCGCGCAGGGTCTGGTGGCGGGGCGGGACGGTGGGGCCGCCGGTGGTGAGGAGGCGGTAGCGGTCGTCCAGGCGGGTCAGGAGCTGGGGGAGGTCCAGGACGCGCATGCGGACCGCGGCGAGTTCGATGGCGAGGGGGAGGCCGTCCAGCCGTCGGCAGAGGCGGGCGACCGCGGCGCGGTTGGCGGCGGTGAGGCGGAAGCCGGGGGCGACCGCGGCGGCCCGGTCGGCGAAGAGGGCGAGGGCCGGGTAGCCGTCGGCGGCGGCGAGGTCGCCGTCCGGGTCGGGGACCGGCAGCGGTCGGACGTCCATCAGGTGTTCCTCGGTCAGGCCGAGGCGGTGGCGGCTGGTGGCGAGGACGCGGACGCCGGTCGTGCCCCGCAGGAGGGCGCCGGCCAGGGTCGCGCAGGCGGCGAGCAGGTGCTCGCAGTTGTCCATGACCAGCAGCAGGCGGCGGTCCGTCAGCTGCTCCACCAGCGCGTCCAGCGCGGGGCGTTCCGAGTGGTCGTGCAGGTCGAGCGCGTCGGCGACGGCGAGGGGGACCAGCGTCGGGTCGTGCAGGCCGGAGAGGGGCACGAAGCGGACGCCGTCGGGGAAGGCCCGTTCCACGCGGGCCGCGATCCGGCCGGCCAGCCGGGTCTTTCCGACGCCGCCGGGGCCGGTCAGGGTGACCAGTCGGGCTCTGGCCAACAGCTCACGGCCCGCCGCCAGTTCGCTTCGCCGGTCGACGAAGCTGGTCGTCTCCACCGGCAGGTGACCGTCCCGGCGCGGCGCTGATCCGCCCATGAACAGTCCTTGGTCGTCGTCGCGAAACCCCAGCTTTCCCCGACGCGTACATATATGCACACTCGCCTCACACGGGTGGGTGCACTTCGCGTGGGATCGCTCGGGCGAGCGTCGCCACGACTACACTGCGCGGCCGGTCAAGGCCGATTCCGCACGATTCCAGCCACATCGACGCTTTGTCGTCTCTTGACCTGCTCATGCCAGACATCGACGATGAGCGGCACCCGTACCGCCGCACACAGCAAGCGCACAGCCCCCCACGACCCGACTCCCCATCAGGAGAGTTCATGCGACTTCGCATTCGCGGCTCAGGTTCAGGCAGTCCCGGCGCCACCGGCGGCCGAAGCGGCAGGAGGACGGCCGTGCTCGCCGCCCTGCTGGCCCTCGCCCTCGCGGCGCCGGTCTCGGCGACGGTCACCGACGCGGCGGCGGGCAGCGCCCCCAAGGCCGCGCCCTCCGCCGACGACATCCGGCAGTACGAGATCCACATCGCCCACAGCACCCCACAGCTGCGCACCGCGATCGCCGCGTCCGGCGTGAGCATCGACGAGGCCGACGAGGAGACCGTCGTGGTCTCCGGCCGCGCGGAGCACATCAAGAAGCTGCGCTCGCAGGGGTACGAGGTGACCCTGCTGGGCTCCGCGCCGGACCGGGTCGCCGAGGACGAGGTACGGCTCTTCGACTTCCCGTCCGCCGACTCCCGGTACCACAACTACGCCGAGATGACGACGGAGATCAATCAGCGGATCGCCGCCTACCCGGGCATCATGAGCAAGCGGGTCATCGGCAAGTCGTACGAGGGCCGGGACATCGTGGCCATCAAGATCAGCGACAACGTGGCCACCGACGAGGCCGAGCCGGAGGTGCTGTTCACCCACCACCAGCACGCCCGCGAGCACCTCACGGTGGAGATGGCCCTGTACCTGATCCGCGAGCTGGGCGCCGGCTACGGCTCCGACTCGCGCGTCACCAGCATGGTCAACGGCCGCGAGATCTGGATCGTCCCCGACCTCAACCCCGACGGCGGCGAGTACGACGTCGCCACCGGCTCCTACCGCTCGTGGCGCAAGAACCGGCAGCCCAACTCCGGTTCCTCGTACGTCGGCACGGACCTCAACCGGAACTGGAACTACAAGTTCGGCTGCTGCGGCGGCTCCTCAGGGTCCACGTCCTCCGAGACCTACCGGGGCACGTCCGCCGAGTCCGCCCCCGAGGTGAAGGTGGTCTCGGACTTCGTGCGCAGCCGGATCGTCGGCGGCAAGCAGCAGATCACCGCGGGCATCGACTTCCACACCTACAGCCAGCTGGTGCTGTGGCCCTTCGGGTACACGACCGCCGACACGGCGACCGGCATGACCGTGGACGACAACGCCGCGTTCAAGGCCGTCGGGCAGAAGATGGCCGCGAGCAACGGGTACACCGCCGAGCAGGCCAGTGACCTGTACATCACGGACGGGTCGATCGACGACTATCTCTGGGGCGCGCACAAGATCTTCTCGTACACCTTCGAGATGTACCCGTCCTCCAGCGCGGGAGGCGGGTTCTACCCGCCCGACGAGGTCATCGAGCGGGAGACTTCCCGTAACCGGGACGCGGTGTTGCAGCTTCTCGAAAACGCGGACTGTATGTACCGGTCCATCGGCAAGGCGACCCAGTACTGCAGCTAGTCGGCGTCCTTGACGTCAGCGTCCTCGACGTCGACGTCGTCGTCCTCGGCGTCGCCTTCTTCGAAGTAGGCGTCGAGGACGTCGTCCAACTGCTTCTCCCACTCGTTGAAGCGGGCCCTGGCCGTCGCCTCGATCTCGATCGGGTACCAGCGGCGGTCAGGGGTGTGCACCGTGATCGTGAACCGCTTGCCGAAGCGCGGCGACTCCGTCTCGATCGCGCCGATCTCGTCCCAGCGGAACTCGCACTCCTCCTCGTCGAGGCGGAGCCGGACGCCCTTGGCGTCGGCGGCGATCCGCGCCCGGCGGTCGGAGGCCTCGAAGACGGGACCCTCGGACGACAGTTCCTCTTCCGGCTCGTCGTCAGAGCCGTCGGCCGAGTCGCCGTCGGAGTCGTCGGCCGAGTCGTCGGCCGGCTTCGGCTTCTCGGCGGAGGTCTCCGCGGCGGGAGTCTCCTCCGTCGTCGGCTCCCCCTCTTCGTCCTCGGCCGGCTTCGCGTCCTCCGGCTCCGCGGTCACGGGCGACGTGAGCCCGGGGATGAATGCCGGGTCGAATCCGGCGCCCTCCAGGGGCTGGCTGCTCGAACCTATGCGCTGCTCCACAGCGGGCAGTATGGTCGAAGATCCTGTGCCGGACACAGTCAGCCCCTACTTCGTTACCGGAGACCTACACGAAGAGGCTCAATCCGGCCGCCGACGCGCGGGAATCCGTGGAGCGGTGTCAGCCGAGGACGGCGAGTGCGTCGATCTCGATGAGGAGCCCGGTGGGGAGGCCGACGTAGACCGTCGTGCGGGCGGCCGGGGGCGCGGTGAGGCGCTGCTCCTCGAAGTAGGCGTTGTAGATGCCGTTCATCTCGGCGAAGTGGTCGACGTCGGTGAGATAGACGCGGATCATCATCACGTCGTCCCAGCTCGCGCCGCCCTCCTCGAGGATCGACTTGACGTTGGCGAGGGTCTGGAGGGTCTGCTCGCGCAGGGTGGGTCCGGCGGGCGTGGGGGGCTTGCCCTCCTCGGCGGGCAGGAACCCGACCTGGCCCGCGACCTGGAGGAGGTTGCCCTTCTTCACGCCGTGGGAGAACTTGGCGGGCGGGGTGGTGTGGGTCTTCGGGGTGAGCGCGATCTTCTCGGTCATCAGGTGGCTTCCTAGGCTGCTGGGGTTCGTCCGGAGTACTCCCCGCTGATGGCGTCCGCCGTGCGGCGGACCAGCGGGAGCAGGGTGAGCAGTTCGTCGGCGGTGACGACGACGTTCGGCGCGGAGACGGACATCGCGGCGACCACCCGGCCGTCGGAGCCCCTGATCGGCGCGGCGACGCAGTTGATGGACTCCTCGTGGCCGCCGAGGTCGGTGGCCCAGCCCTGCTCGCGCACCTTCTCCAACTCCCGTACGAAGGCGGGGGCGTTGGGGGTGGAACGGGCCGTGTAGAGGGGGTAGTCCAGCTTCTCGGCGACCGCGCGCCGCTCGGGCTCGGGCAGGTCGGCGAGGAGCAGCTTGGCGACGGCGGCGACCGTGATGGCGACGGGCTTGCCGATCCGCGAGTACATGCGCACCGGGTAGCGGCTCTCCACCTTGTCGATGTAGAGGACCTCGCCCTCCTCGTACACGGCGAGGTGGACGGTGTGCCCGCAGGTCTCGTTCAGGCGGACGAGGTGGGGGTGGGCGATCTCGCGGATGTCGAGGTTCTCCATCGCCTCCTGGGCGAGGGCGAACAGGCGCGCGCCGAGGCGGTAGCGCTGGTCGGACTGGCGGTAGACGAGGCCGTGTTCGTGCAGGGTGCGCAGCAGCCGCAGGGCCGTCGATTTGTGCACGCCGAGCCGGTCGGCGACCTGTCCCAGGTCGGCGGGGCCTTCGGCGAGCAGCGGCAGGATGCTCAGGGCGCGGTCGACGGTCTGGCTCATGGGGTGCGTACCTCCTCCGGGGCCGGGGCCTGGGTCCAGCCGGGGCCGAGTCGAAGTGTCTCCCACGAGGGGTCGTCGAGGTCGGCCAGCCGGTCCGCGTGCGCGCGCGTCGGGGGTACGGCGAGGTCGCCGGGGGCGGTGAGGGCGGCGGCGGCCATGAGGTGCCCGTGCCGCAGCCGCTCCCGCGCCGGGAGCCCGCGCAGGGTCGCGGAGAGAAACCCGGCGGCGAAGGCGTCCCCGGCCCCCACCGCTGCGCTGACCTGGACGGCGGGAGCGGGCACGAAGGTGACGGTCGGCTGCGCGTCGCCGTCGTCCTCGAAGGCCGTGGCTCCCCGGGCGCCCTGTTTGACCACCAGTACGCGTGGTTCCGGCAGGGCCCCTCTGATCGCCGGCGGGCCGCCGGTGATCCCCCACGCCTCCTGCGCCTCGTCCTCCCCGACGAAGACGAGGTCGGCGGCGCGGGCGAGGTCCAGGAGCACGCGCGGGCCGTCGGCGGCGCGCCAGAGCCCGGCGCGGTGGTTGACGTCGAAGGAGATCAGCGGGCGTCCGGGGCGGCGGGCCGTCAGTTCCCGCAGCAGGTCCAGGCAGTCGTCGGAGAGGGCGGCCGTGATGCCGGTCAGGTGCAGTACGCGGCCTGCGCGGACGGCGTCGAGGTCGACGGTGTCGACGGACATCGCGGAGGCCGCGGATCCGGCGCGGTAGTAGGCGACCTCGTGTGCGTCGGTGGCCCGGTCGCCCGCGGTGCGGAAGTAGACGCCGGTCGGGCGGTCGGGGTCGCGCCGTACAGAGGCGATGTCGACGCCGTAGGAGCCGACGGCCTCGACGAGGTGGTCGCCGAAGCCGTCCGCGCCGACCCGGCTGACCCAGCGCACGGGGTGTCCGGCGGCCGCCAGCGCGCAGGCCGCGTTGGACTCCGCGCCGCCGATGGCCCGGTCGAAGGACGGCACGTCGGCGAGGCGGCCCGGCCGGGTGGGCAGGAAGGTGACCATGGACTCGCCGAGCGCGACCACGTCTACGACGTCCACCTCGTGGGCTCCTGTGCTGGTGCGGGTCGGCTGCTCCGTTGACCCGGCGTTGGCGGAGATGTTAGACAGCAGTAAGCGACATACGCAATGGACGTTGCGGATATTGCAACGCTCCTGATCAGGGAGGTTCCATGAGCATCGAGGCACGCGAGGCGCTGGCCCGACTGGCCGAGGACCGGGTCGACCACCGCTTCAAGGGCCTCCCGCCGGACGCCGACGGCCTCACCGTCGGCGAGCTGGCCGCCCAGCGCCGCAACCTCTTCACCGGCGGCTTCGCGACGCCGGTGCTGGCCCTCTCCGCCGAGCGCCTGGAGCACAACCTCGACCTCATGGAGACGTACGCGACGCGGCACGGCCTCGCGTTCGCCCCGCACGGCAAGACGTCCATGGCCCCGCAGCTCTTCCAGCGTCAGATCGACCGCGGCGCCTGGGGCATCACCCTCGCCGTCCCGCACCAGGTGCGGGTGGCCCGCGCGTACGGCGTCCAGCGGGTCTTCCTCGCCAACGAACTGGTGGACCCGGCCGCCCTGCGCTGGATCTCGGCGCAGCTCGACGCCGACGCCGGCTTCGCCTTCGTCTGTTACGTCGACTCGGTGCGCGGCGTCGAGCTGATGGACGCCGCCCTGCGCGGCGCGGGCCGCCCGCTGGACGTCGTCGTCGAACTGGCCGCCGGCGAGGGCGCCCGCACCGGGGTGCGCACGGAGGCGGAGTGCGCGGCGGTCGCGGAGGCGGTGGCGGCCACGACGACCCTGCGGCTGGTCGGGGTCGCGGGCTACGAGGGCGAGGTCCCGCAGGCCGACCCGGAGCGCGTGCGCGCCTGGCTGCGCCGGCTCGTCGCCCTCACCGTCGACCTCGACAAGGCGGGACGGTTCGCGGGCGCCGAGGAGATCGTGGTCAGCGCGGGCGGCAGCGCCTGGTTCGACGCGGTCGCCGACGTCTTCGCCGAGATCCCCGGACTCTCGCTCCCGGTCCTGAAGCTGCTGCGCTCGGGCGCGTACGTCTCGCACGACGACGGCCACTACCGCAAGCTCACGCCGTTCAACCGGGTACCCGAGGAGGGCGCGCTGGAGCCCGCGTTCCGGCTGTGGGCCCAGGTCGTCTCCCGGCCCTCCCCCGAGCAGGCGTTCCTCAACGCGGGCAAGCGGGACGCGGCCTACGACCTCGACCTGCCCTTCGCCCAGGCGATCCGCCGCGCCGGCACGGAACGCCCGGCGACCGGCGTGTCGGTGACCGGCCTGTCCGACCAGCACGCCTGGCTGCGCACCACGGCCGAGGCGGACGTCGAGGTCGGCGACTGGGTCGGCCTGGGCCTGTCCCACCCCTGCACGTCCTTCGACAAGTGGCCGCTGATCCCGCTGGCGAAGGCGGACGGCACGGTCGTGGAATACATCCGCACGTTCTTCTAGACAGGCGCGGTACGGCAGCGCCCTGAAGGGGCGCGGGGCGCTGACATCTGCGGCTCCGCCGCGATGGGGGTCCCCCCGCTCGAGCGCAGCCGAGAGTGGGGGAGCGACCAGCCACGACGGCGCCGCAGCGGACCGACGGCACATCGCGGCACTCCCATCGGCACGTTCATCGCACTTCTTTTCGCTGGAGGCCCGTCGTGGAAGAACTCGTCATCCGGGACGCGGACGTCGTCGACGGCTCGGGCGGGCCCTCGTACCGCGCCGATGTGGTCGTGGACGGCGGCCGGATCGTGGGGATCGTGCAGGAGGCGGCCGCGGCCGGGTGCCAACGGCCGAAGGCGCGGCGGGAGCTGGACGCGGAGGGCCTCGTCCTCTCCCCCGGTTTCATCGACATGCACGCGCACAGCGACCTCGCGCTGCTGCGCGACCCCGACCACAGTGCGAAGGCCGCGCAGGGCGTGACCCTGGAGGTGCTGGGCCAGGACGGTCTGTCGTACGCCCCGGTCGACGACCGGACGCTGGCCGAGGTCCGCTCGGCCATAGCGGGCTGGAACGGCCCCGGCGACGACGTCGACTTCGACTGGCGGTCGGTGGGCGAGTACCTGGACCGGCTGGACCGCGGGATCGCCGTCAACGCCGCGTATCTGATCCCGCAGGGCACGGTCCGCGCCCTCGCGGTCGGCTGGGAGGACCGCCCGGCCACGCCCCGGGAGCTGGACCGGATGCGGCGACTGGTGGCGGAGGGGCTGGAGCAGGGCGCGGTCGGAATGTCGTCCGGGCTGACCTACACGCCCGGCATGTACGCGCCGGACGCCGAACTCACCGAACTGTGCCGGGTGGTGGCGTCCTACGGCGGCTACTACTGCCCCCACCACCGCAGTTACGGCGCCGGTGCGCTGGCGGCGTACGCGGAGATGGTCGAGCTGGCGCGCAGGGCGGGCTGTCCGCTCCATCTCGCGCACGCCACCATGAACTTCGGCGAGAACGAGGGCCGCGCGCCCGAGCTGCTGGCGCTGCTGGACGAGGCGTTGGCGGCGGGCGCCGACATCAGTCTCGACACCTACCCGTACACCCCCGGCAGCACCACGCTCGCGGCCCTGCTGCCCAGTTGGGCGAGCGAGGGCGGCCCGGCGCAGACCCTGCGCCGCCTCGCGGACGACGAGACGGCAGAACGCGTCCGCCACCAGCTGGAGGTCGTGGGCGCGGACGGCTGTCACGGGGTGCCGGTGGACTGGGAGACGATCGAGATCTCGGGCGTGGGCGACCCGGCGCTCGGGGAGTACGTCGGCCGGACCGTCCGGGAGTCGGCGGCGGCGCGCGGCGAGAGCCCCTGGACGACGGCCCGCCGGCTGCTCCTGGACGACCGGCTCGCCCCCTCGATCCTCCAGCACGTGGGCCACGAGGAGAACGTCCGGACGATCATGCGGCACCGCGTCCACACGGGCGGTTCGGACGGCATCCTGCGGGGCGCGAAGCCGCATCCGCGGGCGTACGGCACGTTTCCGCGCTATCTCGGCCACTATGTGCGGGAGTTGGGCGTCCTGTCCCTGGAGGACTGCGTCGCCCATCTCACCTCGCGCCCGGCGGCCCGGCTGCGACTGCCCGACCGGGGCCTGGTCCGCGAGGGCCACCGCGCCGACCTGGTCCTCTTCGACCCGCGAACGGTGGCGGCGGGTGCGACGTACGACGCCCCGCGCACACCGCCCACGGGCATCCCGCACGTCCTGGTGGACGGCCGCTTCGTCATCGAGGACGGTCGCCGCACGGATGAGTTGGCGGGCCGAGCGATTCGTCGCACGCCGCTGTAGCGGACCTCCCCGGGGGTGCCGGAGGCACCAGGGGGCGCGGGGAACTGCGCGACCAGCCCCCACGCGCCCGCGGACGAGAACGGCGCACCCGGCGGAGCGCTACGGCTTGGGCAGGGTGCAAGCGGTAGCGCTGAGGTTGAGCTGGTTGCCGGTCGTGAAGCAGGCCGGGATCTGGTAGATCTCCTGGGCGTAGTTGATGCCCTCGCGGACGGTGACGGTGCCGCTCTCACTGACCTCGCACGGGTTGTTCAGCGTGCAGGTCTCGCCGTCCTCGTTACCGGTGTTGTTGACGCCGACGACCTTGCCGGTGGCCTGGTCGATGACCGGCGAGCCGGAGGTGCCGCCGATGGTCTGGCAGGCGGAGGTGTAGCGGATCGAGTCCTTCCAGGTCCAGTCGCCCTCCTTCAGGCGGTACGCGAACCCGTCGATGCTGCAGTTGTAGAGCGTCTTCCAGTAACCGGAGGCCACGGTGATGGCGGTGCCGGCGGTCGGGTGGGTGTCCTGCACGGTCAGCGGGGCGATCCCGTACGCGGACTGGATCGTCGCGTAGGTGCTGGTGAGCTGGTAGATCGAGACGTCCGTGTCGGTCATCGTCCCGTAGGCGAGCTTGCTGGCCCTGAGGGTGGCGACCCGGGTGCCGGCGGCGTTGAGCAGGCCGAAGGTGCGGCTGGAGGCCTGGTTGACGAGCACCTCGCCGGGCTCCGGGAAGCCGGTCGTCAGGCAGTGGCCGTTGGACAGCACCAGCGCCGGGTCGGTGGCCAGCGAGTTGGGGAAGCGGATGACCGAGCCGGAACAGTTGCTGAGCGCGACGGTCCCGGCGAGGGTGACGGCCTGGAGTGTGGGCGCGGAGGCCTTGGTCGCGGTCGTCGTCCCGGCCTGGGCCGGTGCGCTCACCGGCGCGCTCACCGGCGCGGCGACCGCGGGTGCCGCGCCCGCCCCGGCGATGGCCAGGGCGAAGAACGCGGCGACGAGAGGCTTTCTCATGTGGGGGTCCCCTCTTACGACAAGGCGACCGGAGATCTTCCGGTCGCCCACTGACTTGTCATGCACACTTTTGTCATGCGCATTGTTAGTGCCGTAAGGGGTGAGATCAAGAGTCGGTTTTCGGCCTCCGGGACTACGCTGGAGAAGGGCGCAGTTCACAGATCGGCTCCCGACCATGGACCTGAACACCATCACCGAAGTCGTCCGACGACCGCCGTCGGACCGGCCGGGTGCGGACTGGCGCGAGGGCGATGCCTGGCTCGCCGGCGGAACATGGCTCTTCTCCACCGAGCAGCCGCAACTGTGCCGACTGGTCGATCTGACCGCGCTGGGCTGGGCGCCGCTGGTCGCCAGCGACGCGGGCCTGGAGATCGGCGCCACCTGCACCGTCCGCGACCTGTACGCCTACGCGCCCCCGCGCGACTGGATCGCGGGCCCCCTCCTCGCGGCGAGCTGCGAGGCCTTCCTGTCCTCCTTCAAGGTCTGGAACTCGGCCACCGTCGGCGGCAACATCTGCATGTCCCTGCCCGCCGGCCCGATGATCACGCTGACGGTCGCGCTGGAGGCCCGCTACGAGCTCTGGGCTCCCGACGGATCGACGCGCGTCGTGGACGCGGTCGACTTCGTCACCGGGGACCACCGCAATGTGCTGGCTCCCGGGGAGATCCTGCGTCGCGTCGGCATCCCGGCCCACGCACTGCGCAAGCGCACCGCGCACCGCCGCTTCACGCTGACCCGGCTCGGCCGTTCGACGGTGTTCCTCATCGGCACCCGGACGCCGGGCCGAAGCGACCTGCTGCTCACCGTCACGGCCGGCACCACCCGCCCGGTGCGCTTCGCCTTCGACAGCGCGCCCGACGCCCGCACCCTGCGCCGGCGCATCGACGCCGTCCCGGCCGGACTCTGGTTCGCCGATCCCAACGGGACCCCCGACCACCGTCGCCATCTGACGCGGCACTTCGCCGAAGAGATCCGTCGCGAACTCACCCAAGACCGGTGACCTGACATGAACTACCTGGTGAACGGCAGGAGCTTCGCCGAGGAACCGGCGCCCGGTCAGTGTCTGCGCACCTTCCTGCGCTCGCTCGGCCACCACGGCGTCAAGAAGGGCTGCGACGCGGGCGACTGCGGGGCCTGCACGGTGTGGCTGGACGGCGACCCCGTGCACAGCTGCATCACCCCCGCCTTCCGCGCGGACGGCCACGAGGTGACGACGATCGAGGGCCTCGGCGCCCCCGGCGACCTGCATCCGGTGCAACGCGCCTTCCGCGACGCCCCGGGGTTCCAGTGCGGTTTCTGCACCGCCGGGATGATCATGACGTCGGCGACCTTCACCGACGCGCAGCGGGCGGACCTGCCCCGGGCGCTGAAGGGCAACCTCTGCCGCTGCACGGGCTATCGGGCGGTCGAGGACGCCGTGCGGGGCGTCGTGGGCGTGGAGCGTGCCGCGCCGGGCAAGGCCGTCGGGACGAGCGTCGGCGCGCCGGCCGCCGAGGACGTGGTGACCGGCCGCGCCGAGTTCACGATGGACACCCGCCTGGACGGCATGCTGCACCTCAAGGTGCTGCACTCGCCGCACGCGCACGCCCGGATCGTGTCCGTGGACAAGAGCGCCGCCCTGGCGGTCCCCGGCGTGCGGCGCGTCTACACCTGGCAGGACGTGCCGCGCAGGCGCTTCACCACGGCGATCCACACCGACCATCTCGTCGACCCGGACGACACGTTCGTCCTCGACGACACGATCCGCTTCGTCGGACAGCGCGTCGTCGCGGTCCTGGCCGACACGGTCGGGGCGGCGGAGGAGGGCTGCCGGAAGGTCGTCGTGGAGTACGAGGTGCTGCCGGCCGTGTTCGACGCCGAGGCCGCGATGGCACAGGGCGCGCCGCAACTGCACGGCACGGAGGATCCGTTCGCCCTGGATCCCGTCCACAACGTGCTGCTGGAGATCCACACGCACATCGGCGACGTCGCCGCGGGGTTCGCCGAGGCCGATGTGATCCACGAGGGCACGTACTCCTCGCCCCGGGTGCAGCACGCGCATCTGGAGACGCACGGCTCGATCGCCTGGCTGGAGAACGGGCGGCTCAACGTCCGCACCAGTTCGCAGTCGCCGTCGATCGCGAAGGTCAAGCTCGCCCATCTGTTCGCCCTGCGCCCGGACCAGCTCCGGGTGTTCTGCAAGCGGGTGGGCGGCGGCTTCGGCGGCAAGCAGGAGGTGATCTCGGAGGACCTCGCGGCGCTCGCCGCGCTGGACACCGGACGTCCCGTGTCCTTCGAGTACACCCGCGAGGAGGAGTTCACCACGGCCTCGCCCCGGCACCCGATGACGCTGACGGTCAAGCTCGGCGCGAAGGCCGACGGCACCCTCACGGCGTTCCAGGTCCGCAATGTGTCGAACACCGGCGCCTACGGCAACCACGGCGGCGAGACGCTGTACGCGGGCGGCGCGGCCGTCATGATCTACCGCTGTCCGAACAAGAAGTACGACGCGTACTCCGTGTACACCAACACCGTGCCGAGCGGCGCGCTGCGCGGCTACGGGATGACCCAGCCGGCGTTCGCCGTGGAGTCGGCCATGGACGAGCTGGCGCGCGCCCTGCACCTCGATCCGCTCGAACTGCGCCGCCGCAACATCGTGCGTCCGGGCGACCCGCTCGTCGCCCTGCACGACGGCCCCGACGACGTGTCGTTCACCGAGGACTCCCTCGCGCAGTGCATCGACCGGGTGGGCGAGGCCCTGGCCCGGACCGCGGGCCAGGCGCCCCCGGGCCCCGACTGGCTCGTCGGGACCGGTGTGGCGAGCTCCCTGCACGAGACCGCGCCGCCGACCGAGCACATCTCCGAGGCCTGGGTCACGCTGGGCGACGACCTGGTGTACGAACTGGCCGTCGGCACGGTCGAGTTCGGCGAGGGCACGTCGACCGCGCACGTCCAGATCGCGGCCGGCCAGCTCGGTACGACGCCGGCGCGGATCCGGCTGGTGCAGTCCGACACCGACCGCACGGGCTTCGACACGGGCGCGTTCGCGAGCGCGGGCCTGTTCGTGTCGGGCAACGCGGTGCTCCGGGCGGCCGACGCCGTACGCGACCGCATCGTGGAGTACGCCGCCGCGTACACGGGCGTCCATCCGGTGCTGTGCTCGCTGGGCGAGGAGGACGTCCTGTGCGGCGAGCGGCGGGTGCCGCTGGCCGCGCTGGTCGCGGCGGCCCGGGCGCGCGGAATCCGGTTCACCGCCGCCCGCAAGGCCTACGGCTCGCCGCGCAGCGTCACCTCCAACACCCAGGGCTTCCGAATCGCCGTGCACCGGGTGACGGGGGAGATCCGCATCCTGCACAGCGTCCAGGCGGCCGACGCCGGCGCGGTCGTCAACCCCGCCCAGGTGCGCGGACAGGTGGAGGGCGGGGTGGCCCAGGGCATCGGGTTCGCGCTGACCGAGAACCACCACATCGACGCGGACGGCGTCATGGTGAACCCGAACCTGCGCAACTACCGCATCCCCACCTACGCCGACGTTCCGCGCACCGATGTGCTCCTCGTGGCCTCCACGGATTCCGTCGGCCCGCTGCGGTCGAAGGGCATGGCGGAGTGCTGCATCAACCCGGTGGCCCCGGCGCTGGCGAACGCGCTCCATGACGCCACGGGCGTCCGCTTCCGCTCGCTGCCGCTGAGTCCGGAGCGGATCTACAGCCGGCTCATCGAGAAGCAGTCGGTGTCGACGGGACCGGGCTCATGAGCACCGAACAGCACGCGGGCGCGGCGGCGACGGCGATCATCGGCCAGAAGGTCCTGCCCGGACTCGAACAGCAGTACGCATCATGGCAGGAGGACGTCAACGCGGCCGCCGCCGACTACGCGGGGTATCTCGGCGTCGAGGTGTCCCGGCCGACAAAGCTGCAACCCGAATGGGTGGTCGTCTACCGCTTCGACTCGGTGGCCCATCTTCAGGCGTGGATCAACAGCGCGACCCGACAGCGCCTCCTGGAGGTCGGCGACACCTACCTGGACGGCCCCGGCACGCAGCAGGTCGTCAGCGGCGGCGACCGGCCGGCGGATCCGCTGGTGACGGTCGTGATCACCCACCGCGTCGACCCCGGCCACGTGGACGAGTTCCTCGCCTGGCAGCGCCGCATGAGCGCGGAGGAGGAGAAGTTCGAGGGCTTCCGCGGGACCGAGCTGTTCCGTCCGGTCGAGGGGGTCCAGGACGACTGGACCACGATGTACCGATTCGACAGCGCCGAGCACCTCGACGCCTGGCTGACGTCCCCGAGGCGGCAGGAGCTGCTCGCCGAAGGCGCGAAGTTCAACGACTTCAGACTGCGCACGATCGACAACTCGTTCGGCAGCTGGTTCGCCTTCGACGAGAACGGCAAGGAAGCGCCGCCGCCCTCGGAGACGAAGACGTCCATCGCCGTCTGGGTCGGCCTGTACCCGACCGTGGTGCTGCTGACGCTGGCCCTGTCGCCGCTGGGCATGCCGCTCTGGCTCGGGCTGCTGGTGGGCAACCTGCTGTCCAGCTTCCTGATGAGCTTCCTCACCATGCCGCACTACGTGAACCGGCTCCTCGGACGGTGGCTGCGGCCGCCCCCGGACGAGCCCGCGGGGCGCACCGACCTCGTCGGCCTCGGCGTCGTCGCCGCGCTGATGGCGTTCTGGGTCGTGGTCTTCTACGTCATCACCACCCAGATCTGGACGCTGCCCTGAGCGATCGCCGGCGTGCCGGCGGGGCAGGCGGGGGTTGGTTTTCGGCCGCCGGGAAGCGGCCGGGCGGGAGCCGGTGAGCATCCCGCCTACCTGCCCCCCTTGCCGGCCCCCCGCCCCTTCCCGGAGTTGCCCTTCCCGGATCCCGGCGCCGCCGAAGAGGCCGGGTCGCTCGCCGTCGGGTCGCCGGCCGAAGAGGCGTCCACGGGCGCCGAGGGCGTCGTACCGCCCGCAGACGGCGCCGCAGCGGCAGTGGTCGACGCGGACGGGCCCGGCCCCGCGGAACCGGTGGGCCCGCCCGCGGACGGGGACGGCGACGCCGAGGGGCTCACCGTGTCGTCGGACGACGAGCGCGTATCCGCACTCCCGCCCCGCTCGCCCCGCCGATCGTCGGTCGCCGGACCGGACAAGGACAGGCCCGCCACCACGGCGGCCAGCGACACCGCGCCCACCGCGCCCGCCGCGACCACGACCCGACGCGAACGCCACCCGCCCGTCCGCCGCACGGCGCGCCGACGGTCCGCGCGACCGCCCGCACCCTCCTCCACGGCGGGGACCGGGGGAAGCCGCTGCGTCTCGTCGTACGCGTTCTCCCATCCGTGCGCCGCCGCCGGATCGGCGTACTGCTCGTAAGAGGTGGGGTCGGACTCGGCGTACGCGTCGTACACGATCGGCCGAACCTGGGGCGTACCGCTCTCACCTGACCTGGACATGGCTGCAGATTCTAGGGACAGGTGTGATTCCTGGGACAGCTACCGGCGATAACAGCTCAAACCACCCGTCTCACGTGGTGGAAAACACGCCACGGGATGCGTTACCGGGCCGTAAGCTCCCAGGCATGCAGGTGATCCAGTCGACCAAGCTCTCCAACGTCTGTTACGAGATCCGGGGCCCGGTTCTCGAAGAGGCGATGCGCCTGGAAGCGGCCGGCCACCGCATCCTCAAGCTGAACACCGGCAACCCGGCCGCCTTCGGCTTCGACTGCCCGCCGGAGATCCTGGAGGACATCCTCCGCAACGTCTCGACGGCGCACGGCTACGGCGACGCCAAGGGCCTGCTGGCCGCGCGCAGGGCCGTCGTCATGCACAACCAGACGCTCGGCATCGAGACGGACGTCGAGCACGTCTTCATCGGCAACGGCGTCTCCGAGCTGATCGTCATGGCGATGCAGGGCCTGCTGGACGACGGCGACGAGGTCCTCGTCCCCGCGCCCGACTACCCCCTGTGGACCGCGGCCGTCTCCCTCTCCGGCGGCACCGCCGTGCACTACCGCTGCGACGAGCAGTCGGACTGGATGCCGGACCTCGCCGACGTCGAGCGCAAGGTCACCGACCGCACCAAGGCGATCGTCATCATCAACCCGAACAACCCCACGGGCGCGGTGTACGACGAGGCGATGATCCGCGGGCTGACGGACATCGCACGCCGGCACAACCTGCTGATCTGCTCGGACGAGATCTACGACAAGATCCTCTACGACGGCGCCACGCACACCCCGACCGCCAAGGTCGCCCCGGACCTGCTGACCCTCACCTTCAACGGCATGTCGAAGGCGTACCGAGTGGCCGGCTACCGGGTCGGCTGGATGTCGATCTCCGGCCCGCGCGCCCACGCCGACTCCTACATCGAGGGCCTGACGATCCTGGCGAACATGCGGCTGTGCGCGAACATGCCGGGCCAGCACGGGGTCGTGGCCGCGCTCAGCGGACGCCAGACGATCAACGACCTGGTGCTGCCGGGCGGCCGGCTCAAGGAGCAGCGGGACGTCGCGTACGAGCTGCTCACCCAGATCCCGGGCGTGACCTGCGTGAAGCCCAAGGGCGCGCTGTATCTCTTCCCGCGCCTGGACCCCGGCGTCTTCAAGATCAAGGACGACCGGCGGATGGTCCTGGACCTGCTGCGCCGGGAGAAGATCATGGTCGTCCAGGGCACCGGCTTCAACTGGCCGGAACCGGACCACTTCCGGGTCGTCACCCTGCCGACGGCGACGGACCTGCGCGACGCGGTGGGCCGGATCGCCCGCTTCCTGGACGGCTACGGCCAGGCGTGAGGGCGGCTTCGGCCAGGCGTGAGGGCAGCCTCGACCGGGCTTCGGCCGTTGGTCTACTTTAGACGAAATCTAAGCTAGGATGGTTTCCTGACAGCACAGGAGGCCATCCTCATGTACGAACCGATCCGCACCAAGTCGGTCCACACCACGATGGCCGGCACACCCTCGGACTTCCCCCACCGTTCCCGCGAGGAGGAGCTGGACATCCAGCTCGCCGGTCATCTCGCGGCGCTGCTCGCCGTCACCGACGAGCTGCGGGCCACCGCCCCGTCCACCGACCTGGACACCGCGGCCGCCCGGCTCGCGCAGCAGGTCACCCGGCTGCGGGGAGGACGGACTCCGGTCCGCCCGGCCCCCGCCGCCCAGCCGCACCTCGCGGTGCTGCACGAGCGGGCGAACGCCCTGGCGGGCCGCGCCCTCCTCGTCGCCGCGTCCCGCGCGGACACCACGGCGGCGATCCTGGCGGCCCAGCGCATGGAAGCGCACACGGCCGCTCTGACGGAACCCAGGGAACTGAGCAACACCGCCGGCTGAACCCTCCGGGGGACTCCCCCGGAAACCCCGAACGGCCCCGGTCCGCGTGCACCCGCAGCGACGCGCGGACCGGGAGCCATGCACTGCGTGGCTTTGGCGGGGGGCGCCTATTCGCCGTCTGGGTCGCGCCTCATTTGCGGGTGCGGGTGCGCTGTGGTTGATCGCGCAGTTCCCCGCGCCCCTTAGGGGTGTTGCAGGGCCGGAGCTTGTGTGTTGCCCCGTGTTCATTCGGAGCACCCGGGAATGTGGGGTTCCGGGAGCACGATCCGTCTGTGAGACGAATCGTGGGAATCGTCCTCGCGGTACTGCTGACGGCGGGTGTGGTGGTCGCCGTCGTCGCAGGTCGCAGCGATGAGGACAAGGGCACGGCAACGAAGACCGTGCGGACGGTGATCGGGTCGGAGAAGGCGGAGTTCTTCGCGGACCCGGACGTGGTGAAGGCCCTCGCCGCCAAGGGCTACACCGTGAAGGCCGAGACCTCCGGGTCCTGGGCCATGGAGGGACTCGACCTCAAGGGGTACGACCTCGCGTTCCCGAGCAGCCAGGCGCCCGCCGTCGAGCTCGCGGCCAAGTACAAGGTGCAGGGGACCCTCCCCCGCCCCTTCTACTCGCCCCTCGTCGTCGTGGCGCACAAGAACGCCGCCGACGTGCTCGCGGGCAACGGCCTGGCCACGCTGGACGCCGCGCACCGCGGCACGCTGAAGATGGCCGCCTATCTCGACGCGGCCCGCGCCGACCGGACCTGGCAGCAGCTCAAGGGCGCCGAGAAGTACGGGGAGTTGACCGGCACCCTCTACCTCTCCAGCACCGACCCGGAGACCTCCAACTCCGGCGCGCTCTATCTCGCCGCCGCGTCCTACGTCGCCAACGGCGGCAAGGTCGTCGCGAGCGACGCCGAGGTCGACAAGGCCGCGCCGCTGCTGCACAAGCTGGTCAGCGTCCAGGGCGCCCAGCAGACCGGCACGGACGCGGCGTTCCGGGACTTCGTCAGCGGCGCCGGCAATCCGCTCGTCCTGGTCTACGAGTCGCAGGTCGCCTCGCTCCTCGCGGACGGACAGCAGCCGGACGACCTGGTCGTCCTCTACCCGGACACCACCGTCAACAGCGACCACACCGCCGTACCGCTCACCGAGAACGGCGCCGGACTCGCCCAACTCCTGTCCACCGAACCGGGGTTGCGCAAGCTGGAGATCCGGCACGGGTTCCGTCCGCAGGGCGTCGCCGCCGAGTTCGCCTCGGCCGGCACCTACCTCAAGCAGCAACTGACCGGCGTCCGCCAGGCGCCCGTGCCCACCTCCGCGGTGCTGCACGAGCTGGCGCGACGGGCGCGCGGATAACGGGAGACCTCATGAACAGCTTCGACAACACCAGTCAGAACAGCAGTCAGCCCACCCTCAGCGGTGACGACGTCTTCACCCTCACCCCGCCCGAGGCGGTCGCCGCCGTGCCGCGCGAGCGGGCCGGCGGACTCGTCCCCGTCGACGACTCCGTCCGCACCGACATGGCGACCAAGGCCGCCGCCTACGTCGAGGGGCTCGCCGCGATGGACGCCCGCTCGCCCGAGTTCGTCGGCAAGGTCGGCGAGATCACCGCGCTCGGCGCCGGCGAGATGCGCACGGCCGCCGCGCAGTCCAACCGCATGCTGGAGCGGACCATCCGGAGCCTGCCCGACCAGGGCGGGGACGCCCAGTCGAAGGTCGCCGGCTCGCTCGTCGAACTCCGGCGCGTGGTCGAGGACCTGGACCCGAGGGACCTGCCGGCGAGCAAGGGCCGCAAGTTCCTCTCCAAGCTCCCCGGCGGCAACAAGCTGCGCGACCATGTCGCCAAGTACGCCTCCGCGCAAGGGACGTTGAACAAGATCGTGGGCTCGCTGCGCGGCGGCCAGGACGAACTGCGCCGCGACAACGCCGCGTTGCAGACCGAGCGGGTCCGGCTCTGGGAGACCATGGGCAAGCTCCAGGAGTACATCGTGCTGACCGACGCCCTGGACTCGGCCGTCGAACAGCAGATCTCCGGCACCCAGCTCACCGACCCGGAGCGGGCCGACAGCCTGCGCGCCGACGTCCTCTTCCCCGTCCGGCAGAAGCACCAGGACCTGCTCACCCAGCTCGCGGTGTGCGCCCAGGGCTACCTCGCCATGGACGTCGTCCGCCGCAACAACGACGAGCTGATCAAGGGCGTCGACCGGGCCGCCACGACCACGGTCTCGGCGCTGCGCATCTCGGTCATGCTGGCCTCCGCGCTCGACAACCAGAAGAAGGTCATCGAGCAGGTCAACGCCCTGCGCGGCACCACCGAGGACCTCATCCGGGGCAACGCGGAGATGCTGGCGACGCAGAGCGGGGAGATCCAGCGCATCGCCGCCGACCCGGCCGTCGGCGCCGAGACCCTGCGCGCCGCCTTCCAGCAGATCTACCGCACCCTCGACACCATCGACTCCTACAAGGTGCAGGCGACCGAGGCCATGGCGGTGACCGTCGAGAACCTGACCGCCGAACTCCAGCAGGCCAGCGGCTACCTGGACCGCAGCCGCTCACGCGGCGCGCTGGAAGGGGGCCTCGGATGAGACAGCCCTTCAGGCCGCTCCTCGCGCTGACCGCCCTCGCCCTGCTGCTCACCGCCTGCTCGGCGGCGGCCGACGGGGACGAGAAGGACCCCGAGGCCGCCCGGCCCGGCACCCTCCGCGTCCTCGCCTCCAGCGAGCTGAGCGACATGGCCCCCGTCCTGGAGCAGGTCCGCAAGGACACCGGCGTCACGATCCGGCCCACCTACATGGGCACCCTGGACGCCGTGAACGTACTGGCCAAGTCCGGCACGGACGGCAGGTACGACGCCGTGTGGCTGTCGTCCGACGACTATCTGCGGCTGCGCCCCGACGCGGCGAAGAAGGTCGTCTCGGAGACGCCGATCATGTCGAGCCCGGTGGCCCTCGGGGTGAAGACGGCCACCTTCGATTCCCTCGGTTGGAAAGCCGACCAGGTCACCTGGTCGCAGATCGAACAGGCCGTCCAGGACGGCAAGCTGACCTACGGCATGACCGACCCGGCCCGCTCCAACTCCGGTTTCTCCACCCTCGTCTCGGTCGCCTCGGCGCTCTCGGGAGCCCAGTCCGCGCTCACCGACGCGGATGTCGCGAAGGCCACCCCGAGGCTGAAGCAGTTCTTCAAGGGGCAGCAGCTGACCTCGGGTTCGTCCGGCTGGCTGGCGAGCGCGTACGCCCGGCGCGGCGACGTCGACGCACTGCTCAACTACGAGTCCGTGCTGAAGGGCATCCCGGGACTGACCGTGATCCGCCCCACCGACGGCGTCGTCACCGCCGACTACCCCCTCTCCTCCCTCGCCGCGACCGACGCGACGACCCGCGACGACGTCAAGCGGGTCACCGACGCCCTGCGCACGGAGGCCGTCCAGCGGCTGATCACCGCCAAGACGCACCGCCGCCCGGTCGTCGCCTCCGTGCCGCCCGCGCCCGGACTCGACACCACCCGCCGGCGCGAACTGCCCTTCCCCGGCACCCGGTCCGTCGCCGACGGACTGCTCGACGCCTACGAGAACGAACTGCGCCGCCCCTCGCGGACCGTGTACGTCCTCGACACCTCCGGCTCGATGTCGGGCGACCGGCTGCGCCGCCTCAAGGCCGCCCTCACCGACCTGACCGCCGACTTCCGCGACCGCGAGGAGGTGACGCTGATGCCGTTCGGCTCGGACGTGAAGAGCGTCAAAACGCACGTCGTCTCCCCCACCGACCCCGACACCGGGCTCGCCGCGATCCGCAAGGACACCAAGGCGCTGTCGGCCGAGGGGGACACGGCCATCTACACCTCGCTGGAGAAGGCGTACGACCACCTCGGCGCCGACCGGGACGCGTTCACCTCCATCGTGCTGATGACCGACGGCGAGAACACGGCGGGCGCGAAGGCCGACGACTTCGACGGCTTCTACCGGGGCCTCAGCGCCGAACGGCAGGACATCCCCGTCTTCCCCATCCTCTTCGGCGACTCCGACCGGGGCGAACTGGAGCACATCGCCGAACTGACCGGCGGCCGGCTCTTCGACGCCCAGAAGGGCTCGCTGGACGGCGCCTTCGAGGAGATCCGTGGCTACCAGTAGATACGCCGGCAGGTTCGTCGGATACCTGGAGTCCCGCAAGAACATCACCGGCAGCGCGGCGGGACTGGTCGGCCTGATCCTGACCTTCACCGGCGTCGCGGGCCCGTACTGGCCGGTCGTGGTCTTCGGCCTCTACGGCGCGGGCGCGCTGATCGCCCCGCCGGAACGGCCCCCGCTGCCCGACTTCCCGGACCCGTCCGCCCAACTCGACGAACTGCGCGCCGACTTCGAACGGCTCGGCGCGTACCTCGCGGAGATCGACCTGCCCCCGGCCGCCGCCGGCCGCCTCACCGAACTCACCACCCTGCTGACCGCCCTGCTGGACCCCGGCTGGGTCGCCGAGATCCTCGCCCAGGACCCGGAGGGCATCCACACCTTGTCGAGAGCGGTACGGCAGGACGTGCCGGAGGCGGTCGACAGCTTCGTCAGGGCACGCTGGTGGACGAGGATGACCCCGGGCCAGGAACCCCCGGAACGCCACCTGGAACGACAGCTGACACTGCTCCAGGAGGAAGCGGAGCGCCTGGCGACCGCGCTGCGTGAGACGGAGGCCAGACGCCAGGAGTCCCACACCCGCTACTTGGAAGACCGCTCACAGCAACACCCTTAGGGGCGCGGGGCTGTGTCAATTTGCGGCTCCGCCGCGATGGGGGTCCCCCCGCTCGAGCGCAGCCGAGAGTGGGGGAGCGACCAGCCCCCACCGGCCCGCACCCGAAAAACCGCATAGGCGAGGGTCCGTCGTCGGCTCCCCGTCGGGGCGGACGGGGAACCGACGACAGACCCACAACCGCATACGCCGTTGTACGCGGCCTCGCCGATCACAGGGCGGGCGTCAGCCCAAGCGCTGCACCAGCGCCCGGTACTCGTCCCACAGCTCCTTCGGCGTGTGATCGCCGAAGGTGTTCAGGTGCTCGGGGACCAGCGCCGCCTCCTCGCGCCAGACCTCCTTGTCGACCGTGAGCAGGAAGTCGAGGTCCGCCTCGGCGAGTTCGAGACCCGCCGTGTCCAGCGCGCCCTTCGCCGGCAGCACGCCGATCGCCGTCTCGACGCCCTCGGCCTTGCCCTCCAGCCGCTCCACGATCCACTTCAGGACGCGGCTGTTCTCGCCGAAGCCGGGCCAGACGAACTTGCCCGCGTCGTTCTTGCGGAACCAGTTGACGTAGTAGATCTTCGGGAGCTTCGCCGGGTCCTTGCCCTTGGCGACGTCGACCCAGTGGCCCATGTAGTCGCCCATGTTGTAGCCGCAGAACGGCAGCATGGCGAAGGGGTCGCGGCGCAGTTCGCCGACCTTGCCCTCGGCGGCGGCGGTCTTCTCGCTCGCCACGTTCGCGCCGAGGAACACGCCGTGGTTCCAGTCGAAGGACTCCGTCACCAGCGGGACCGCGCTCGCGCGCCGCCCGCCGAAGAGGATCGCCGAGATCGGCACGCCCTTGGGGTCCTCCCACTCGGGCGCGATGATCGGGCACTGTGCGGCGGGGACGGTGAAGCGGGCGTTGGGGTGGGCGGCGGGGGCGTCCGCGGACGGCGTCCAGTCGTTGCCCTTCCAGTCGGTGAGGTGGGCCGGGGTCTCCTCCGTCATGCCCTCCCACCAGATGTCGTTGTCGTCGGTCAACGCCACGTTCGTGAAGACCGAGTTGCCCCACAGCGTCTTCATCGCGTTGGCGTTGGTGTGCTCACCGGTGCCGGGCGCGACGCCGAAGAAGCCGGCCTCGGGGTTGATCGCGTACAGCCGGCCGTCCTCGCCGAAGCGCATCCAGGCGATGTCGTCGCCGATGGTCTCCACGGTCCAGCCGGAGATCGTCGGCTCCAGCATGGCGAGGTTGGTCTTGCCGCAGGCCGAGGGGAAGGCCGCCGCGACGTACTTGGACGCGCCCTGCGGCGGGGTGAGCTTGAGGATCAGCATGTGCTCGGCGAGCCAGCCCTCGTCGCGGGCCATGACGGAGGCGATCCGCAGGGCGTAGCACTTCTTGCCGAGCAGGGCGTTGCCGCCGTAGCCGGAGCCGTAGGACCAGATCTCGCGGCTCTCGGGGAAGTGCGAGATGTACTTGGTGGTGTTGCAGGGCCAGGGGACGTCCGCCTCGCCCTCGGCCAGCGGCGCTCCGAGCGTGTGCACGGCACGCACGAAGAACCCGTCGGCGCCGAGTTCGTCCAGGACCGGCTGTCCCATGCGGGTCATGGTGCGCATGGACACGGCGACGTAGGCGGAGTCGGTGATCTCGACGCCGATGGCGGAGAGGTCCGAGCCCAGCGGGCCCATGCAGAACGGGACGACGTACATGGTGCGGCCCCGCATCGAGCCGCGGAACAGGCCCTTCTCCCCCGAGAAGATCTCCCGCATCTCGGCGGGGGCCTTCCAGTGGTTGGTCGGGCCGGCGTCCTCCTCCTGCTCGGAGCAGATGAAGGTGCGGTCCTCGACCCGGGCGACGTCGGTGGGGTCGGAGGCCGCGTAGTAGGAGTTCGGGCGCTTGATCGGGTCGAGTTTGCGGAAGGTGCCCTTGCCGACGAGCTCCTCGCACAGTCGCTCGTACTCGGCCTCGGATCCGTCACACCAGACCACGTTGTCCGGCTGCGTCAGTTCGGCTATCTCGTTCACCCAGGAGACGAGTTCCTGGTGGTCGGTGGGGATGACGGGGGGAGCCGCGATGTCGCGCGCCACGATTGCTCCTAAAAGAGGGGTTTTTTGTTGGAGGCCCCGTGGGGGCTGCGACCCGGATGCTTCTCGATGGTGACCTTGGCGCTCATCCGGTGTCGACCGCACTCATTTGATCATCCGACCGTTCCGCCCATATGTCCATAGGGCCTCACAGGTGAGCGGAGTGAGGATGGCCACGTACCCCGCCAGGTGTACGGACGACGCTTTGCGTCCACATGACGTTCGGACGACAGCCTTTTGACCGAACTCCCGTGAGACGATGGCCACTCTTCGCCGCGCATCTCGTCGGACTGATCCATAACTTACGGTTCCGTAGGTACGATTCGGGGTATGACTGCGCCCGTCCCCGACGCGCCCACGGACACGCCGGCCGCCGGCCGCGGCCCCGTCGCGCTCTCCCTGCCGCAAGAAATCAAGCCCAAGCTGCGCGGCTGGCTGCATCTGGGCATGTTCCCGGCCGTACTGATCTCCGGTCTGGCGCTGACCGCTCTGGCCGACTCCTCCCGCGGCCGCATCGCCTGCGGTATCTACGCCCTCACCGCCTGCCTGCTCTTCGGCGTGAGCGCCCTGTACCACCGGGGCAACTGGAACGCGCGCATGGACGGCATCCTGCGCAGACTCGACCACGCGAACATCTTCCTGATCATCGCGGGCACGTACACGCCGCTGACCATGCTGTTGCTGCCCGGCGCCAAGGGGCAGTGGCTGCTGTGGGGCATCTGGGCCGCGGCCGCGGCCGGCATCGTCTTCCGGGTCTTCTGGGTCGGCGCCCCGCGCTGGCTCTACACGCCGTGCTACATCGCGATGGGCTGGGCGGCCGTCTTCTTCCTGCCGGACTTCATGCGGACGGGCGGCATCGCGGTGCTGGTCCTGGTGATCGTCGGCGGGCTGCTGTACAGCGCGGGCGGCGTCATCTACGGCATCAAGCGCCCCAACCCCTCACCGCACTGGTTCGGCTTCCACGAGGTCTTCCACTCGTTCACGCTCGCCGCGTTCGTCGTCCACTACGTCGGCATCTCCCTGGTGGCCTACCAGCACGCGTAACCGTCGCTTCTCCGCCTTCTCCCCGGTCACGGCTCCCCGCCGTGGCCGGTTCTTTTTTTGCCAGCACATCGCGATTGACAGGTACCACCTTTTGAGAGCTACTCTCAATTCATGGCTACTGTCACGCACGACTACGAGACGGGCACCGACCCCCGTCGCTGGTGGGCTCTGGGCGCCCTGGTCGCGAGCATGCTCACGCTCGGCTTCGACACGACGATCCTCAACGTGGCCCTCCCGACGATGGCGGAGCAGCTCGGCGCCACCACCGGCCAGCAGCAGTGGATGGCGGACGCGTACATCGTGGTGTTCGCCGCGCTGATGCTCCCGGCGGGACTCCTCGGCGACCGGTTCGGCCGGCGCCGGATGCTGATCGCCGGGCTCGGCATCTTCCTCGTCGGCTCCCTGGTCGGCACCCTCGCCGGGAGCGTCGACACGGTGATCGCCGCCCGCGCCTTCATGGGCGTCGGCGCCGCGCTGGTCACCCCGCTCGCGCTGTCGGTCCTGCCCTCGCTCTTCACGCCCGAGGAGCGCACCAAGGCCGTCGGCATCGTCTCCGCCGGCTCGACGCTGGGCCTGCCGCTCGGGCCCATCCTCGGCGGTTGGCTGCTCAACCACTTCTGGTGGGGCTCGGTCTTCCTGATCAACCTCCCGATGGCCGCGATCGGCATCGCCGCCTGCGTCTTCCTGCTGCCGGAGACCCGCGACCCCGCCTCCCCCAAGGTCGACGCCGTCTCCACCGCGCTCACCGCGGCCGGCCTCGGCACGCTCATCTACGCGATCATCGAGGCGCCCACCCGCGGCTGGACCGATCCGCTGGTCGTCGCGATGTTCGTCGCGTCCGTCGTGCTGATCACCGCCCTGGTGCTGCGCGAGCGGCGCGCCGTGCGGCCGATGCTCGACATGGGGCTCCTCGCCCACCGCGGATTCCTGTTCAACGCGCTCGCCGCGACCCTCGTGATGTTCGTGCTGTCCGGACTGATGTTCGTCCTGCCGCCGTACCTCCAGGCCGTCCTCGGCCATGACTCCCTGGGCACCGGTGTGCGGCTGCTGCCGATGATGGGCGGCCTGATCGTCGCCGCACGGACCGCGCAGCCGGTCGTCGCCCGCTTCGGGTCGCGGGCCGTGGTGAGCGCGGGCCTGGTGGTGCTGGCCTTCGCCGCCCTCCTCGGCAGCCGGACGACGGTCGACTCCGGCTACGGCTTCGTCGCGCTCTGGCTGTCGCTCGCCGGGCTCGGCTTCGGCTTCTCGGTCGTGCCCGCGATGTCCGGCGCGCTGGGCGCCCTGCCGTCCGACCGGGCGGGCAGCGGCTCCGGCCTGCTGATGACGTTCCGCCAGGTCGGCGGCGCGATCGGCATCGCCCTGCTCGGCAGCCTGCTCGCGGGCGCCTTCCGCGACCGCCTCGACGTCAGCGGCCTGCCCGCCGCGGCCGCGGACACCGCCGGGGACTCGGTCGTCGCCGCCCATCTGATCGCCGACAAGGCCCACCTGCCCGATCTCGCCGCCTCCGCGAACAGCGCCTACGTGCACGGCATGGGCCTGGCCATGCTGGTGTGCGCGATCGCCGCGCTCGTCTCCGCACTGCTGGCGGCGGCGTTCCTGCCGGGGGCGTCCGCGGCCGCGCACACGGCCGCGGACGACACCGCCATGGCCGACGCCACGGCCGATGCCCGACAATGAGCCACATGACGGCCTCACCTTTCAGCTCTCCCGCCGACCGCCCCCAGGTGGGCCTGCGTGAGCGCAAGAAGATCAAGACCCGCGAGGCGATCCGCACCGCGACCTACGCGCTGGTCAAGGAACAGGGGTACGACGCGACGACGATCGACCAGATCGCCGAGCGTGCCGAGGTGTCGCCCTCGACCGTCTTCCGCTACTTCCCCACCAAGGAGGACATCGTGCTCACCGACGAGTACGACCCGATCCTCCTGGAGGAGCTGCGGGCCCGCCCGGCGGACGAGCCGGTACCGGAGACCATGCGGTACGTGATGAAGGAAGGCATCCGCCAGGGCATCGAGGAGGACATCGAGGTGGCGCGGCTGCGCACCCACCTCATGGTCCAGATCCCGGCCGTGCGCTCGCGGATGATGGAGAGCATGTCGGTCACCGGCCGCATGATCTGCACCGCGATCGGCGAGCGCACCGGCCGCGACCCCGACAGCCTGGAGGTCCGCGTCTACGCGATGTCCCTCATCGGCGGCCTGATGGAGACGTCCCTGTACTGGGCCGAACAGGGTCACAAGGACGACTTCGCGAGCCTCGTCGACCGCACGCTGGACGTCCTGGAACACGGCCTCGGCAGGGAAACCCGCTGATCCCGGGGGTCTCCGCATGCCATCCTGACCAGGTGAACGCACTTGAGATCCGCGTCGAAATCGCCCCCGAGCTCGCCCTGTTCGTCCCGCACGCCCGGCGCGCCGGAGCCACCGCGCTCGCCGTCGACGGCGCCTCGACCCTCGGCCATGTCGTCGAGTCCCTCGGGGTGCCCCTCACGGAGGTCGGCGCCCTGCTCGTCGACGGCCGCGAGGTACGGGTCTCGCACATCCCGGCCGACGGCGAGTCGGTCGCCGTCCAGCCCGTGGCCCGCCCCCAGCTGGTCCCGGGCGCTCCCCTGCGGTTCATCCTCGACGTCCACCTCGGCACCCTGGCCCGCCGGCTGCGGCTGCTCGGCGTGGACGCGGCGTACGAGTCGACCGACATCGGCGACCCGGCGCTCGCCGCGCGCTCGGCGGCGCAGCAGCGCGTCATGCTCAGCCGCGACCGCGGGCTGCTGCGCCGCCGCGAACTGTGGGCGGGCGCCTACGTCTACAGCACCGACCCCGAGCAGCAACTCCGCGACGTCCTCGACCGGTTCGCGCCCGAACTGCAGCCCTGGACCCGGTGCACGGCCTGCAACGGCCTCCTGAAGGAAGCCACCAAGGACGAGGTCGCCGACCAGCTGCGCCACGGCACGCAAGAGTCGTACGACGTGTTCGCCCAGTGCCGCTCCTGCAAGCGCGCGTACTGGAAGGGCGCCCACCACGAACAGCTGACGGCGATCGTGGAGGACGCCCTGAACATGCGCGCCCAGGGGAACTGAGCGCGGAGCGCTCCGCTGGAGGTGCCGCGATGCGCCGTCGTTCGCTGCGGCGCCGTCGTGGCTGGTCGCGCAGTTCCCCGCGCCCCTTCGGGCACTGCCGAACCGCAGCCGAATTCGCCCGACCCGCTTAAGCCTTGCGGCGGAAGCGCCGTCGTTTCGCTGCGGCGGCATCGTGGCTGGTCGCGCAGTTCCCCGCGCCCCTTCGGGGGCGCTCAGCTGTTCAGTGCTGTGCGGAGTCGGTCCGGGTCGGTGGTCGGGGCGTTGCAGGTGAAGTTGCGGCAGACGTAGGCGGTCGGTGCGCCGCCGCTGAGCGGCCGGTCGGCGAGCAGCGGGAACTCGTCGCTCCCCGGGGTCCCGAACGCGACGACGGCTCCGGGGGCGGTCCCCAGCAGCGCCGTGCGATGCAGGGCCTTCGAGGCCTTGTCGTCCGGGTCGGAGCCGACGACGGCGACCTCGCGCGGCCCGTCGAGCAGCGCCTCCGCGGCGGCGAGCCCCCAGCCGATGAACCGGGGCACCCGTGGCCCGAGCGCCTTCACCACCCCCAACGCCCGCTCGGCGGCGGTGCGGTGCGGCTCGGAGCCGGTGTGGGCCGCGTAGCTCAGCAGCGCGCCGGCGGCGGCGGTCCAGCCGGAGGGGACGGCGTTGTCGGTCGGATCCTGCGGCCGCCGGATGAGCTGCTCGGCGTCGGCCGCGGTGTCGTACAGCGCACCGGACTCGGGGTCGGCGAACCGGACGAGGACGTGGTCGAGCAGGAACCCGGCGAACTCCAGCCAGACGCCCTCCCCGGTGACCGAGGCGAGCGCGAGGAACCCCTCGGCGACGTCGGCGTAGTCCTCCAGGACGCCCGCGTTGGCCCCGACCTGCCCGTCCTTGCTGGTACGGGCGATCCGGGCCAGGTCGTCGAGATGCAGCCGGACGAGGAGGTCGGCGGCGGCGAGGGCCGCGTCCACGAGATCGGGGCGGTCGAAGTAGGCGCCGGTCTCGGCGAGCGCGGCGATCGCGAGCCCGTTCCAGGCGGCGACGACCTTGTCGTCCCGTCCGGGCGCGGGCCGCTCGGCGCGCTCGCGGAGCAGCCGCTCCTTGATGTCGGCGATCTTCTCGGCGTCGAAGACCCCGTCCTGCTGCGGGAGTTGGAGAACGGAGGAGCCGTGCTCGAAGGTGCCGTCCTCGGTGACGCCGAAGTAGCGGGCGGCCAGCTCGGCGTCGTCCGACCCGAGCGCCTCGGCGAGCTGCGCGGGCGTCCACGCGTAATACGCGCCCTCGACGTGCTTGCCGCTCCCGTCGTCGCTGTCGGCGTCCAGCGCCGAGGCGAAGCCGCCCTGGTCGGTGCGCAGCTCCCGCACCATGAAGTCGGCGGTCTCCAACGCGACCCGACGCGCCAGCTCGCTCCCGGTGGCCCGCCAGAGATGGGCATACACGCGACACAGCAGCGCATTGTCGTACAGCATCTTCTCGAAATGGGGCACGACCCAGTCGCGGTCGACGGAGTACCGGGCGAACCCGCCGCCGAGCTGGTCGTAGATCCCGCCGCGGGCCATCCGCTCGCACGTGTCCTGCGCCATCTGCAGGGCGCCCTCCGCCCCGGTCCGCGCGTGATGCCGCAGCAGGAACTCGACGACCATCGACGGCGGGAACTTCGGCGCCCCGCCGAACCCGCCCCGCTGCGGGTCGTACTCCCGGGTCAGCCCGAGCAGCGCCTGTGACAGCTCCGGCTCGCCGGGGGCCCGGCCGTCCCCGAAGGAGATCTCCCGCCCGGCCAGGTCCCGCACGATCTTCTCGGCGACCTCGGCCACCTCGTCCCGCCGCTCGGTCCACGCCTGCCGGACTCCGTCCAGCACCTGCCGGAAGGAGGGCATGCCGTGCCGCGGCGCGGGCGGAAAGTACGTTCCGAAGTAGAAGGGCTCGGCGTCGGCCGTGAGGAACACCGTCATCGGCCAGCCGCCCTGGCCGGTGGCCGCCTGGACGGCCTCCATGTAGACGGCGTCGACGTCGGGACGCTCCTCGCGGTCCACCTTGATGTTGACGAAGTGCGCGTTGAGCTGCTCGGCCGTCTCCTGGTCCTCGAAGGACTCGTGCGCCATGACATGGCACCAGTGACAGCTGCTGTACCCCACGCTCAACAGCACCGGCACCCCCCGCCTGCGCGCCTCCTCGAAGGCCTCGGCCGACCAGGGCCACCAGTCGACGGGGTTGTCGGCGTGCTGGAGGAGGTAGGGGGATGTCTCATGAGCCAGTCGGTTCGGCATGGGGTCCATCCTGCCGCAGTACCCCACCGCTCATGCGTCAGGCGTCCACCGCACGGCGGCGTAAGCGCTCCGCTGGAAGTGCAGTGCCGCGATGTGCCGTCGTTTTGCTGCGGCACCGTCGTGGCTGGTCGCTCCCCCACTCTCGGCTGCGCTCGAGCGGGGGGACCCCCACCGCGGCGGAGCCGCAAATGTCAGCGCCCCGCGCCCCTTCGGGGCGCTGCCGAACCGAAGCCGACTTCGCCCGACCCGCTCAGCGCGCCCGGGCGGGGCGATCGCGGCCCACGCCCCCTCGCGCCACGGAGCCGCCCGCAGCACACTTGACCAAGAAATGTGTGACCGCCGGAGGGGGACGGGACATGCGGGACGGCCATAGGGCGGAAGCCGAGCGGTTGTTGGCGCGGGCCGTGGAGGAGGAGGTACGGCGGTCCGGCGGGCGCGCCGACCGGCAGGCGCTGCTGACGCGGGCGCGTGGCGCGCTGGACGCCATGGCGCAGACGGCCGCCGAGGAGTACGAGGCGTATGCGCGCGCCCTGGAGGAGTCGGAGGCCCGCCGGATCAGTTTCGGGCAGCGCTACGCCCGCGAGGGCGGACGGACTCCGTTGCTGGTGGCGGGTGTTGCCGCCGTGACGACGGCGGTCGCCGACCTCGCGCTGGGCACCGGTCCGGGCACGGCGCTCGGGGCCGGGGTGGCCGTCGGGGTCGTCGGGGCCGCCGCGACCGTCGTGAAGGTGGCGGGGTCGCATCTGCCGGCCGCGCATCACCGGGCCGGCGAGGCGGGACAGCCCGGCGGCGCGGAGCAACTGCGGCTGCAGTGGCTCACGGCGCTGGAGGTACGGGGCATCCGGCCGTTCCTGGACCAGCAGCGGGTGCTGAGCGCGACGACCGGGGCGAAGAAGGCGCCGGGACCGCAGTTGCGCGGCGCGGACAAGAGCGCGAAGGCGCGCGGCCGGACGGTGCTGGCGCAGTCGTTCGCCCAACTCCCCGAGCCGTCCGGCCCGTTCGCGGGCCGTCGGGCGGAGCTGGCGCAGATCCGGCAGTGGGTGCAGTCGGCGCGGGCCAGTACGGAGACCCGGCCCACCGTGGTCGTCCTGCACGGCGGCCCCGGCAGCGGCCGTACGACGCTCGCGGTGCGGGCCGCGCACGATCTGCGGGACCAGTTCCGCGGCGCGTGCGTGGTGGACCTGCGCGGCGACAGCGCGCAGGAGACGCCGCTGGCCACCCGGGACGCCCTGCTGCATCTGCTGAACCGGCTGGGCGCGCCCCGCGAGCAGCTCCTGTTCCGTGAGCGTTCCTCCGCGGACCAGCAGGTCAAACGGCTGAGCGAGCTGTATCAGCAGCATCTGACGGGCCTGCCGGTGATCGTCGTCCTCGATGACGCCTCCGATCCGGAGCAGGTCCGCGCGCTCGTCCCCGAACGCTCCGACAGCCTCGTCCTGATCACCGCGCGGACCCCGCCCGCGCTGCCGGCCGGGCTGTCCGCGTGGGTGCACGAGCTGGCGGTGCGCCCGCTGGCGGCGGCGGGCGCGGAGGAACTGCTGGGCGCGGTGGCGCAGGACGCCTCGGGTCCCTACGACGCCGAATCCGCCGACCGGATCACCGAGTTGTGCGGCGGGCTGCCGCTGGCGCTGCGCGTGGCGGGCTCCTCGCTGGGCCCGCGTTCACCGCGCACGCTGGCCGCGGATCTGGGCGCGTACGGTCCGGTGGAGCCCGTCGAGCGGGCGCTGTGGGTGCGCTACACCGACCAGCCGGAGGTCCCGCGCAGACTGCTGCGCCGGCTGGCGCTGGCCGGACGGGCCTCGCTCGGAGCGGCCGCGGCGGCCGCGCTGCTCGCCACGGACCGCGGCGAGGCGGCCCGGCATCTCGCGGCCCTCGCCGACGCCGGTCTGGTCGACCTGGTCCGCGGCGACCGCTACCGCCTGCACGACCTGGTGCGCGCCTTCGCACAGGCCCGGCTGCTGGACGAGGAGGAGCAGGCCGACCGCTCCGCCGCCCAGGAGCGGCTGATCGTCAGCTACGCCGAGCTCGCCGACTCCGTGCTGCGGCTGGTCGACGGCAACATGTCGACCCGCTCGGACCGGTTCACCCCGCACGGCTTCACCTCCCTGGACGAGGCGCTGCGCTGGCTGGACGACGAGTCCAGCTTCATCACGGCGACGCTGCGGCACGCGGAGGGCGTCGACCAGAACGCCGTCATGAGCCTGCTCGGCGCGCTGTGCGACTACTGCCTGCTGCGCGGCGACCTCTACCGGCTCGGTGAGATCAGCGAGCTGGCCCAGTCGGTCGGCCAGGACCTGCTGGTGCGGTCCGTGCAGTGGCGCACCGGCATCGCGGCCCGTCAGCTGGGCGAGCTCGACAAGGCCCGCACCACGCTCAGCTCGGTCGTCGACCTCTATCTCCAGGCCCATCACGACGCGGGCGCGGCGCGCGCCCTGTGCTCGCTGGGCATCACCCTGCACCACCAGGGCCAGCTCACCGAGGCGGCGGCGAAGCTGCGGGAGGCGATGGATCTGCAGGCCTCGCCCCAGCTGGCCACGGACCGCGCCTGGACGATGCACGCGCTGGCCGCGGTGGAGCGGGACCGCGCCCATCTCGCCGAGGCCCTGGACCTGCTCACCCGCTCGCTGGTCCTGCACCGCGAGGGCGGCTCCGTGCACGGCGAGGCGTGGGCGCACTTCCAGCTGGGCCAGCTGCATCTGCGGCGCGGCGACGTCCCGGAGGCCGAGGCCGAGCTGCACAAGGCCCTCGATCTGTACGCCCGCACCCGCGACGGGCGCGGCGAGGCCTGGGCCCTGACCCAGCTGGCCCGGGCCCGGCTGATGGCCGGCGATCCCGGCCCGGCGGCCGAGGATCTGCGCCGGGCGGCGGCCCGGCACCGGGACAACGAGGACGCGCGCGGCGAGGCCTGGACGATCTACTACCTGGGGCTGGCCCTGGAGGAGACCGGCGACCTCGACCACGCCGTCCGCGAGCTGGAACGTTCCCGCAGCCTCTTCTCCCGGATGCGGGACGTCTACGGCCTGGCCTGCGCCCGTCACCACTCGGCCCGGGTGACCCGCGACCAGCGCGCCGCGCAGACCGGTTCCCTGCGCAACTCCGGCTTCGCCCGGCAGCTGCTGGTCGACGCCCGCGCCGACTTCCAGCGCATCGGGGTCCCCCACGGCGAGGCCTGGACCTGCCTGGAGCTGGCGATCGTCGACGCCGGCAACGCCCGTGCCCAGGCCGCGCTGGCCCTGTGCGAGGAGGCGGCGGCCCTGTTCGCGTCCTACGGCGACCGGCGCGGCGAGGACTGGGCGCACTTCCTGCGCTGCACCCTGCTGCCGTACGCGGCCCCGGGCGGCGTCGTGGTCGGCACGGCGGTCGCCCAGGAGGAACTGGCCCAGCTGAGCCGGTCCCACCACCCGTTGCGCGACGGCCGCCTCACCGAATGCCTGGAGGCCTACGCCCTGCTCCTGGAGCGCGGCATCCGCCTGGAGTCGGGCTGGCAGGCCTGGCGCCTGGGAATGGTCCCGAGCAGACACGGCCGCGAAATCATGGGCGTGGCACTCCCCACGGGGTAACCGGCGGGGAGGGCCGGGGGCCTGGGCTGGGGGCATCGGCCGGGGGCCTTGGCTGGGGCCGAGCGGGCCGCGCGAAGTCGGCAGCGGTTCGGCAGCGCCCCAAAGGGGCGCGGGGAACTGCGCGACCAGCCACGACGGCGCCGCAGCGAAACGCTCAGGGAAGGCCGGGGCGGGGGCCCTTAGGCAAGGCCGGGGGCTGGGCTGATCGCCCAGCCCCCGCCCCCGCCTTCGCCTCAGGTCGCCGACGACGGCTTCCCAGCCGTAGACGCGCCCTTACCGCCCGCTTCGTCCGAACCCGTCGGCTCGCTGAAGTCGACCTTGCCCATGTGCTTGTTCATGGACTTCATCAGGGCCCACACCGCCACCGCCATCGCCGCGAAGACGATGAAGCCGAGGACGCCGGGGGTGACCTTGTTCTCGTCGACCTCCTTGGCGAGGGGGACGAGATGCGTCATTGCCAGGCTCACGCTTGCGCTCATATCAGGCATTGTCGCGGATGCCCGCAAAGAGGTCGTCCTCGGGGAGGGAGGTATCGACGCGGGACTTCGCGAGCTCGTACTCCTCCGTCGGCCAGACCTCCCGCTGGATCTCCATGGGAACGCGGAACCAGCCGCCGTCGGGGTCGATCTGCGTGGCGTGGGCGATCAGCGCCTTGTCACGGATCTCGAAGAAGTCGGCGCACGGGATGTGCGTGGTCAGGGTGCGCTCCGGCTGCCCGAACTCGTCCCAGCGCTTGAGCCACTCCGCGTAGGGCGACTCCAGGCCGCGCTCGAGCATCGCGTTGTGCAGCGCCATCGTGCGCGGGCGGTTGAAGCCCTGGTTGTAGTAGAGCTTCAGCGGCCGGTACACCGGGCCGAACTCGGCCTCGGGGTACTTCTCGGCGTCGTCCGCGCCCTCGAAGGCCACCACCGAGATCTTGTAGGTCATGATGTGGTCGGGGTGCGGGTAGCCGCCGTTCTCGTCGTAGGTGGTGATCACCTGGGGGCGGAACGAGCGGATCTGCTTCACCAGCTCGCCGGCCGCCTTGTCGACGTCCTCCAGGGCGAAGCAGCCCTCCGGCAGCGGCGGCAGCGGGTCGCCCTCGGGCAGCCCGGAGTCGACGAAGCCGAGCCACTCCTGCTTGACGCCCAGGATCTCCCTGGCCTCGTCCATCTCCTTCTTGCGTACCTCGTGGATGTGCTCCTCGATGTACTTGTCGCCCTGCAGCTTGGGGTTGAGGATGGAGCCGCGCTCCCCGCCCGTGCAGGTCACGACCAGCACGTCCACCCCCTCGGACACGTACTTCGCCATGGTGGCCGCGCCCTTGCTCGACTCGTCGTCGGGGTGCGCGTGGACGGCCATCAGTCGCAGCTGGTCAGTCAAGACTCAATCCTCGGTAAGTCGGCGCCCGGTGTGCACCGGCGCGATCGCAGGCTTCTATAGTGACCGAATCGGAGGGCGATTAATTCCGCGCCGGGAGGACGATCATGAGTACGGCGAGCACGCGACTGCCCGAGGGCCGCTACGGCCACACCTCGGACGAGCGCGCCGACCACAAGCTCAGGATCGCAGGCGCCGTGCTCGGCGCGCTGCTGCTCGCGGTGGTCGGCTACTTCGCCTACCACTACGTCGGCCAGAACAAGATCAGCGCCGAGTTGATCGCTTTCGATGTGACCTCGGACAACGCGGTGCAGGTCCACCTGGAAGTCCGCAAGGACTCGGGCGCGAACGGCTACTGCACGGTCCGCTCGCAGGCCGAGAACGGCACCGAGGTGGGCCGGGCGGACTTCCGCTTCTCCGGTTCGGACACGCGCATCGACCGGGTCGTCACCCTGCGTACGACGGCCAAGGGCACGACGGCGGAGCTGCTCGGCTGCCACGCCGGCTGACGCCGGGCCGCCCAGGCGGGGTCATCCTCCGCAATACGTACACGCTGACCTGCGTTGACGTAATTCTGATGGCTTATGTCCTCCCCCTTCGCCCGCTGAATTGTTAGGCTCGTGGTTTCGCCCATCCCCTGAGGAACATGCTTCTGGGTAGGGCGATGCTTTGTATTCCCAGTACCGACGAGGAGCACCTGTGACCCAGACCAGCGAGTCCGTCACCTGGCTGACCCAGGAGGCGTACAACAAGCTCAAGGTCGAGCTTGAGTACCTTACTGGTCCTGCGCGCACGGAGATCGCCGCCAAGATCGCGGCCGCGCGCGAGGAGGGGGACCTGCGTGAGAACGGTGGGTACCACGCGGCCAAGGAGGAGCAGGGCAAGCAGGAGCTTCGTGTGCGCCAGCTGACCCAGCTCCTCGACAACGCCAAGGTCGGCGAGGCCCCGGCTTCCACGGACGGCGCGGTCGCGCCCGGCATGGTCGTGACGATCGCGTTCGACGGTGACGAGGACGACACGACGACGTTCCTGCTCGCCTCTCGCGAGTACGCGAGCTCCGACATCGAGACCTACTCGCCGCAGTCGCCCCTGGGCACCGGCGTGATCGGTCACAAGGTCGGCGAGGACGCGCAGTACGAGCTGCCGAACGGCAAGAAGGCTTCCGTGCGGATCCTCAAGGCCGAGCCCTACAGCGCCTGACCCTCACCGCGGCTGAGCCCTCCTTCCTGGACGTTCCTGTTCCCGGACCTTCCGGACCTTCCGGACCGAAGCCCCCGGCGCCCCGTGCCGCCGGGGGCTTCGTGCTGCCGGGGCTTCGTCATGCGGTGGCGGAGCGGTACTTGCGGACCGCCAGGGTCCGGAAGATCAGGACGATCAGGACCGAGTAGATCAACGAGGCCCAGACGGGGTGCTGCATGGGCCAGGCGTCCGACGCCGACTGCCCGGGGTTGGCGAACAGCACCCGGCAGGCCTGGACGGTGGCGCTGAACGGGTTCCACTCGGCCACATGACGCAGCCAGGGCGTCATATTGCCGGTGTCGACGAACGCGTTGGATATGAAGGTCACCGGAAAGAGCCAGATCAGCCCACCGGAGGTGGCCGCCTCGGGGGTGCGGACGGTCAGGCCGATCAGGGCGCCGATCCAGGTGAACGCGTACCCGAGCAGAAGCAGCAGACCGAAGGCGGCCAGCACCCGACCGGCGTTGGTGTTGCCGTCGGACCCGACCCGCCAGCCGACCAGGAGGGCGACGATCGCCAGGACCAGCAGCGTGAGCGCCGTCTGGACGAGGTCGGCGAGGGTGCGCCCGGTGAGCACCGCGCCGCGTGCCATGGGCAGGGAGCGGAAGCGGTCTATGAGGCCCTTGTGCATGTCGTCGGCGATCCCCGCACCGGCGCCCGCGGTGGCGAAGGTGACGGTCTGCGCGAAGATGCCCGCCATGAGGAAGTTCTTGTAGTCGGTGGCGCTCGTGCTGCCGCCGATCTGCATGGAGCCGCCGAACACGTAGGTGAAAAGCACCACGAACATGATCGGCTGGATGAGCCCGAAAATGACCATCTCAGGAATGCGGGACATCCGAATAAGGTTGCGCTTTGCAACGACCAGCGAGTCGCGGACGGACTGTCCGAGTGGATGGGCGGGCGCGGGCGCCGCGCCGCGTACGGCGTCGGTGACGGCACTCATTTGACGGTCTCCCTCTCGCTCTGTCCGTTGCGTTCGCCGTGCTCGTCGCCCGCGGCCCGCGCTTCGGCCACGTGTCCCGTCAGGGACAGGAAGACGTCGTCGAGGGTGGGGCGGCGCAGGCCTATGTCGTCTATCTCTATGCCGCGGGTGTCGAGCTCGCGGATGACCTCGGCGAGGAGCTTGGCGCCGCCCGCGACGGGCACGGTGAGCTTGCGCGTGTGCTGCTCGACGGTTGTCTCGCCCTTGCCGAAGCCGGTCAGTACCTCCGCGGCCGTGGGGATGTGTTCGCGATCGTGCACGACGACCTCCACGCGCTCGCCGCCGGTGCGGGCCTTGAGCTGGTCGGAGGTGCCGCGGGCGATGACGCGGCCGTGGTCGACGACCGCAATGTCGTGCGCGAGGTGGTCGGCCTCTTCGAGGTACTGGGTGGTCAGCAGCAGCGTGGTACCGCCGGAGACCAGACGCTTGATGACCTCCCACAGGAGTTGGCGGTTGCGCGGGTCGAGGCCGGTCGTCGGCTCGTCCATGAACATCACGGGCGGCGAGACCACCAGCGCCGCGGCCAGGTCGAGGCGGCGGCGCATGCCTCCGGAGTAGGTCTTGGCGGTGCGGTCGGCGGCGTCCGCGAGGTCGAACTGGTCGAGCAGCTCGGCGGCCCGGACCTTGGCGGCGGCGGATTTCATCTGGTAGAGCTGACCGACCATCTGGAGGTTCTCGCGGCCGGTGAGGTATTCGTCGACCGCGGCGAACTGGCCGGACAGGCCGATCGAGCGGCGCACCTCGTTGGGTTGCTTGAGCACGTCGAGGCCGGCGACGACGGCCCGGCCCCGGTCGGGGCGCAGGAGGGTGGTCAGACAGCGGACCGTGGTGGTCTTGCCCGCGCCGTTCGGCCCGAGCAGGCCGAGGACGGTGCCCTCCGGGACGTCGAGGTCGACGCCGTCCAGAGCCTTTACGTCGCCGAAGGTCTTGACCAGGCCTTCGGCGTAGATGGCGCCTGGCATATGAGTCTCCACGTCGTTGGGGATTCTTCGGAAAGTCTAAGTTTGTACTTTTCGTTCCACCCGTCGCTCGGCACGACCGGGCAGGGAATGAGCGGCATGCGACACACCATAACGCGATGTATCGCGTCTCACAACGGACTTACTCGAATGAGTGACGACGAGTCGATCAGCCCGTCAGTCGATGACGGTGTAGCCGGACTCGCGCAGGGCCCGGCCGACCTCGGCGCAGTGCGCCGGCCCCTTCGTCTCCAAGTGCAGATCGACCTCCGCCTCGGTCAGCCCGAGCCGGGGATCGGTCCGCACATGGCCCACGTCCAGAACGTTGGCGTCGACCACTGACAAGACCCCGAGCAGCGTGGCGAGGGCGCCCGGCCGGTCCGTCAGCCGCAGCCGTACGGCCAGGTAGCGGCCCTGCGCCGCCATGCCGTGCCGCAGCACCCGCTGCATCAGCACCGGATCGACGTTGCCGCCGGACAGCACCGCGACGACCGGCCCGTCGAAGGACTCGGGCCGGCTCAGCAGCGCGGCCACCGGGCTGGCGCCGGCCGGCTCCACGACCAGCTTGGCCCGCTCCAGGCACAGCAGCAGCGCGGTGGACAGCTCGTCCTCCGTCACCGTGCACACCTCGTCCACCAGATCGCCGACGAGGGCGAACGGCACATCCCCGGGCCGGCCGACCTTGATGCCGTCGGCCATCGTCGCCGGATTGCGGATCGACACCGGCCGACCCGCCGCCAGCGAGGGCGGATACGCCGCGGCCCCCGCCGCCTGCACGCCGACGATCCGCACGTCCGGCCGCAGCGCCTTCACCGCGACGGCGATGCCCGCCGCCAGACCGCCGCCGCCGACCCCGACGACGATCGTGCGCACCTCCGGGCACTGCTCCAGGATCTCCAGGCCGACCGTGCCCTGCCCCGCGATGACGTCGGGGTGGTCGAAGGGGTGGATGAACACCGCCCCCGTCTCGATCGCGTACTCCTGCGCGGCGGCCAGCGTCTCGTCGACCACCGCGCCGTGCAGGCGCACCTCGGCGCCGTACTCGCGGGTGGCGCTGATCTTGGGAAGCGGCGCGCCCTGCGGCATGAACACCGTGGAACGCACGCCCAGCAGCGACGACGCCAGCGCCACGCCCTGCGCGTGGTTGCCCGCGCTCGCCGCGACGACCCCGGCGACGCGTTCCTCCGGCAGCAGCCCGGCGATCCGGATGTACGCGCCGCGCAGCTTGAACGATCCCGTCCGCTGGAGGTTCTCGCACTTGAGGTGCACCGGAGCCCCCACCAACTGGGAGAGATGCCTGCTGCCCTCCATCGCGGTCATCCGTGCGACGCCCGACAACATCTTCTGGGCGCCACGCACATCGTCCAGGGTGACGGCACGCAAGGAGTCAGCCGTGCGGTAGCTCATGACACCAGCATCGCAGTTCACAGGCGGAAACAACCGCTGTGACCAACCTCCGAGACCGGTTTCCGCAGCGCCCGTACGACCCGCCTTCCAGCCGCGTACTCTGTCCCCCATTCCAGCAGCCCCTTCATGAAGTGAGCCCCCGGCCATGCCCACAACACCTGAAATGTCGATGGACATGACGACCGTCGGTGACACCGGTCTTCTCGACACGCTGCAGCACGAGGTCGCGGTGTTCGCCCGCCGTGCCGAACAGACCCGGCTCGGCGGTGTCGGGCAGGTGCGCAACTCCATGGACCGCGCCGCGTATCTCCTGCTCAACCGCCTGGACAAGGAAGGACCGATGGGCGTCAAGGCGCTCGCCGCGAGCATGGGCATCGACTCGTCCACGGTCACCCGGCAGGTGGCCCCGCTCGTCGACACCGGCCTGGTCAAGCGGACCTCGCACCCCGAGGACGGCCGGGCCGTGGTGCTGCAGCTGTCCCCGCGCGGGCAGTCGCGGCTGGAGGAAGTACGGTCCTCCCGGCGACAGTTGATGGCCGAGCTCACGGAGGACTGGGCGCCGGAGGAGCGCAAGGCGTTCTGCACGCTCCTCACGCGCTTCAACACCGCGCTGTCCTCCCGGATGGCCACCCAGGGCCTGCCGGGCGCGGAGCCGTCGCCGTCCGCCTCCTGAACGAACGGCGGGAACGGCGCGAGGTGCGCGAGGCGCGCAAGGTGCCCAAGGTGCGCGGCTGTCGAACGGGGAGTGCGCGGCTCTTGACCGAAAGCCTGCCCCTGGCCTCATATGAGACCGAAGGACATGGCCGTCCAAGGGCCACGGATCCGGCGGAGGCGCCGCAAGCTCCGGGATCCAGGGGTTCGGGCGGACGCCGTCGGGCGGGAGGCTCGGTGTGCGAGAGACGCGTGCGGCCCAGGAAGCCGGCCGGGCCCGGGAGTTCGAGGCGTTCGTCGCCGGGGCGGGCGGACGGCTGCTGCACGCCGCGACCCTGCTCACGGCCGAGGCCCCGGACGACAACCCGCGCGCGCGTCGCCTGCTGACCCTCGCGCTCGCGCACACGTACGCGTACTGGGACCGGCTGCACGGCGAGGACCCGTACAACCGGGCCCGCGAACACCTCGCCACCCGTTTCCTGCACGGCGCGTGGCACCAGTACGGCGCGCTGCCCCTGGGCCGCATCCTGCAGCGCCCCGCCGCCGTCGGCACACTGGCCCGGCTCACTCCTCAAGAGCGCCTCGTCCTCGTCCTGAGGCTGTACGAGGGCGTCGCCGAGGAACAGGTGGCGGCCCTGCTCGGCCTTCCGACGGACCGGGTCCGCTCGGTCTGCGAGCGCGCGGCGGCCACGCTTCTGCACCCCCCGCGCGGACCGGCCCCCACGGCGCGGCGGGCGAAGGCGGCCGCGTCGTGAACCGCGTCGAGCGGGACGCCGCCGTACGGCAGCTCATGGAGCGGACGACGCCCCACGTGCCCGCGGAGCTCCACGCGGACGTCATACGCAGGGGCAGCCGTATGCTGCGCCGCCGGACGATCGCCCGGCGCCTGCTGTGGCTGCTGCTGCTCGCGGCGACCGTGGCGTTCGTGATCTGGGCGGTGATCGCCCAGCCCTGGGTGGAGCCGCCGTCGGAGACGACTCCACCCCTCACCAACTGGTGACGAACGTGCCCCCGGCGGGGGTCTAAGCGGGTCCGGCCAAGTCGGCTGCGGTTCGGCAGCGCCCTGAAGGGGCGCGGGGCGCTGACATATGCGGCTCCGCCGCGCGGGCGCGACCGGCCACGATGGCGCCGCAGCGAAACGACGGCACATCGCGGCACTTCCAGCGGAGCGCTTAGCCGAGGGCCTGCTGCAGGTCTTCGAGGAGATCGTCGACGTTCTCGATGCCCACGGAGAGACGGACGAGATCGCCGGGCACCTCGAGGGCGGAGCCGACCACGGACGCGTGCGTCATACGCCCCGGGTGCTCGATGAGGGACTCGACGCCGCCCAGCGACTCGCCCAGGGTGAACACCTTGGCGCGGTTGCAGACCTCGACGGCCGCCTCCTCGCCGCCGGCCACCCGGAAGGAGATCATGCCGCCGAACGCCCGCATCTGCTTGGCGGCGACCTCGTGACCGGGGTGCTCCGGCAGGCCCGGGTACAGCACGCTCGTCACGCGCGCGTGGCGCGTCAGCATGTCGGCGACCTTGGTGGCGTTCTCGCTGTGCCGGTCCATGCGCACCGACAGCGTCTTCGTGCCGCGCAGCACCAGCCAGGAGTCGAAGGGCCCGGCGACCGCGCCCATCGCGTTCTGGTGGAACGCCAGCTCCTCGCCCAGCTCCGCGTCGCCGGTGATCAGCGCGCCGCCGACGACGTCCGAGTGGCCGCCCATGTACTTGGTCAGGGAGTGCACGACGACGTCCGCGCCGAGCGACAGCGGCTGCTGCAGATACGGCGTGGCGAAGGTGTTGTCGACGACGAGCCGGGCGCCCGCGTCCCGGGCCACCTGGGCGACGGCGGCGATGTCGGTGATGCCGAGCAGCGGGTTGGAGGGGGTCTCCACCCACACCACCTTGGTCTTCGGCGTGAGGGCGGCCCGTACGGCGGACGGATCGCTGGTGTCGGCGACCGACCACTCCACCCCCCACCGGGCGACGACCTTGGCGAAGAGCCGGAACGTGCCGCCGTACGCGTCGTTCGGGATGACCACGTGGTCGCCGGGGCTGAGCAGCGTACGCAACAGGCAGTCCTCGGCCGCCAGTCCGGAAGCGAACGCAAGGCCTCGGGCGCCGCCTTCGAGGGCGGCGAGGTTCTCCTCCAGGGCGGTCCTGGTCGGGTTGGCGCTGCGGCTGTACTCGTAGCCGCCGCGCAGGCCGCCGACGCCGTCCTGCTTGTAGGTCGAGACCTGGTAGATCGGCGGGACGACCGCGCCGGTGAGGGGATCGGCGGTGTTGCCCGCGTGGATCGCGAGGGTCTCGAAATGCTGACTGATGTGCCTGTCGCTCATGGACAACGAGCGTAGTCCGCTCGCGGGCCGGACGCGGGACGGGCGGAAGACGGGCGCGGGACGAGCGCAAGACGGCGCGAAACCGCCCCGGGGACGGCAGGGGACGGACAGGGGGGCGGGCAAGGTGGCGGGCAACGGACGGGCGGTTTCCTCGGCCGTGAGCGGAGAGTTATCCACAGGCGCGGGGGTGGGTTCGCCAATTGTCGGCGCGGTCTGGTTCGCTTGTGGCATGGAGATTCTCTGGGTCCTGATGGCGCTGGCCATGATCAGCTTCGTGCTGATGTCTTTCGTGCGGCGCAGGCGCGGCCCGATCGGGCTGGTGCCGGAGGATCACCCGGACGCCGCGAACCCGGCGACGTACGGTTTCGTGCGCACGGAGGAGCTGGACATCCGCATGCCCGGCGCCGACCAGGATCTGCTGGATGTGCTGGACGTGGTGCAGCACACGCAGGACTACCGGGCCGCGCAGCAGCTGCTCGCCGGCACCGAGACGGCGGGCGAGCTGCGCTGGCAGCGCGTGCAGGCCTTCGCGGGCGCGGCGGCGCTGGAGCTGCAGCAGCGTCCCGGCGGTGTCAGCGAGACGCCGGGCGGACAGTGGCTGCGGGTGTGGCGGACCGAGGCGCCGAAGGACGCGGGCGGCGCGGCGGTGCACGCCGAGTTCCTGGTCCAGCAGGCGTGGCGGACGTCGACGCGGGGCACGGACGACTTCCGGATCATCATGGAGGAGGCGAGGGAGGCCTGCGGTCAGGCGGCGCTGCTCGCCCCCGGCGACCCGATCCCGTACATCGTCGAGCTGTCGGTGGCCCGTGGCCTGAACTACTCGCAGGCGGAGTTCGAGCAGCTCTGGCTGAAGATCCTGGACCGCGCTCCGGCGCACATGGGGGCGCATCTGGCGGCCCTGCACTACTGGTGCGAGAAGTGGCACGGTTCGCGTGAGCTGGCGAACACCTTCGCGGAGGCGGCGGCGGCCAGAGCCCCCCAGGGCTCGCTCCTCGCGGCGATGCCCCTGTTCGCGGTCTTCGAGCACCTGCCCGAGGTGAACCTGGTCAGCGGCTTCTACCAGAGCGAGGTCGTGACGAAGGCGATGCACGGCGCACTGTTCGCGGTGCACGCGGCCCGGCCCGACGACCCGATGCTGGCGCACGTCCGCCACCTGCTGGTCTTCTTCCTGGTGCGGTCCGAGCGCTGGTCGGAGGCGATGAGCCAGCTCATACACGTGGACGGCCATGTCGGCGCCCTCCCCTGGACCCTCTCCCCCGACCCGGCGGGCGAGTTCGCGATCTACCGAGCGCTGGCGGTCGCAGGCTACGAGGCGAACGGCGGTAGCCCGGCGACGCTGCCGCACTGAAATCGACGAGGGGGCGGGGGGCCGACAAGTCGGCCCCCCGCCCCCTCCGGCTGGCTGTCAGCCCTCCGCGCGGGCGGGCAGTCGCCATCCCGGGCGCGGGAAGTGGCAGGTGTAGCCGTTCGGGTAACGCTGCAGGTAGTCCTGGTGCTCGGGCTCGGCCTCCCAGAAGGGACCGACCGGCTCCACCTCGGTGACGACCTTGCCGGGCCAGAGTCCGGAGGCGTCCACATCGGCGATCGTGTCCTCGGCGATGCGCTTCTGCTCGTCGTCCACGTAGTAGATCGCCGAACGGTAGCTGAGGCCGATGTCGTTGCCCTGGCGGTTCTTGGTGCTCGGGTCGTGAATCTGGAAGAAGAACTCCAGGATCGCGCGGAAGTCGGTCTGCTCGGGATCGAAAACGATCTCGATGGCCTCCGCGTGCGTGCCGTGGTTACGGTACGTCGCGTTCGCCACGTCACCCCCCGTATAGCCGACCCGGGTCCCGGTCACGCCCGGGAGTCGGCGGATCAGCTCCTCCATCCCCCAGAAGCATCCACCAGCCAGCACGGCCCTCTGCGTCTGCGCCGCCATTACGACCCCTCCAATATCTTTCGGCTCGGTCACTCGGACTGCCCGGCTCGCACACCACCGGCATCCCATGCCCACTGCCCTCAACGCACGAGGACCCCAGCCGATTCCATGCCGCCCGACCCCGCCCTGTCCGCCGGCCACGGCCGCCCCCACGAAGGTCAAAAATCAGTGGCTCCGTGACCGGACAGCCCCGAGGCTGTGCCGCATGGAAGAACCGCAACACGGCATCCGCGCACACCACACCGAATCCACGATCACCGTCTACCAGGCGTACACCCCGCAGCTCGGCCGCCCGGCAGCCCAGGAGGGCCGCTTCCCCGCGGCGTGGAAGCGGGACCGGATGACATGGATCAAGCCGAGCTTCCTGTGGATGATGTACCGCTGCGGCTGGGGCTCCAAGGAAGGGCAGGAGACCGTCCTCGCCGTCGAGATCACCCGGGACGGCTTCGAGTGGGCGCTGCGTCACGCGTGCCTGTCGAGCTACGTCCGGGGAGTGCACCCCGACCGAGCGAGCTGGCAACGTCAGTTGAAGCGCGCGCCCGCCCGCGTGCAGTGGGACCCCGAGCGGGACCTGCGCCTGCAGCCCCTGCCGTACCGGGCCCTGCAACTCGGCCTCTCCGGCGAGGCCGCACGGCGTTACGCGGACGAGTGGACGGTCTCCATCAGCGACGTGACCTCACTCGCCCACGAGATCCACGCCCTCGTCGGCAGCGGTGACCTGGACTCCGCCGCCCGACTGCTGCCCCAGGAACGCCCCTACCCCTCGGGAGACGAGCTGCTTGCCCGCCTAGGCGGATGAGAGCCGCGCAGCCGCGCGGCCGCTCAGCCGCGAGGCGGTCGTCGGGGCGGGCTTCGGGTCACCAGTCGTGCAGGGTGCCGTCCGTCAGCCTGTTGACCGGGAGGTATGCCGCCTCGTACGGGAAGTGGCGCGCCGCCTCGGTGTCGAGTTCGACTCCCAGTCCCGGGGTGTCGGACGGGTGCAGCAGCCCGTCCTCGAACCGGAACGAGGTGCGGAAGACCTCCAGGGTGCGTTCGGAGTGCTGCATGTACTCCTGGATGCCGAAGTTGTGGATCGCCAGGTCCAGGTGGAGGGCCGCGGCCATGCCCACCGGGGAGATGTCGGTCGGGCCGTGCATTCCGGACTTGATGCCGTAGACATCCGCGAGATCGAGCAGCTTCTTCATGGCGGTGACCCCACCGGTGTGGGTGACCGCGGATCGCACGTAGTCGATCAGCCGCTCGCTCAGCAACGTGGTGTAGTCGTACACCGAGTTGAAGACCTCACCGATCGCCAACGGTGTCGTCGTGTGCTGCCGGATCAGGCGCAGCGCCGCCTGATCTTCGGCGGGCGTGGCGTCCTCCAGCCAGAACAGGTCGTACGGTTCCAGTGCCTTGCCGAGCTGGGCGGCCTGGATCGGCGTCATCCGGTGGTGCCCGTCGTGCAGTAGGGGCAGTTCGGGGCCGAACTCCGCCCGGACGGCCTCGAAGACGGACGGCATGTGCCGCAGATACGCGCGGGTGTCCCAGGTCTCCACCGTCGGGCGGAGCCGTCCGCCGACGGTGGCGCGGCGCGCGGGCTCGTAGTCGTAGCGCTGTTCGCCCTCCGCTCCGGCGGCGGCCACCCCGTAGACCGAATCCAGGCCGGGGATGCCGCTCTGCACGCGGATGGCGCGGTAGCCCAGCTCCAGATGCTTGCGGACGGAGTCGAGCAGTTCGGGCACATCGCGGCCCGAGGCGTGCCCGTAGGCCATGGCCCCGCTGCGGGACGCGCCGCCGAGGAGCTGGTAGAGGGGCATCCCGGCGCTCTTGGCCTTGATGTCCCACAGCGCTGTGTCGACCGCGGCTATCGCGGCCATGGTGACGGGGCCGCGCCGCCAGTACGCGCCCCGGTAGAGGTACTGCCAGGTGTCCTCGATGCGCGAGGCGTCGCCGCCGAGGATCAGGGGGACGACATGGTCGTCCAGATACGACCGCACGGCCAGTTCCCGGCCGTTCAGCGTGGCGTCGCCAAGGCCGGTGATGCCGTCCTCGGTGGTGAGGCGCAGGGTGACGAAGTTCCGTCCCGGACTGGTGACGATCACCTCGGCAGACTCGATCCGCATGACGAGGTCCCCTCTCTTCGAGCAGGTCAATCGAGCGATCGGGCGGGTTGATCAGGCAGGTCGATCGGGCAGGTTGATCGGGCGGGGCGTCGGGGGCCGACGGGCCGGCTCAGCGTCGTCGCGTGTGTCGGGCCAGTTCGGTCTGGACCTCGGCGACGATGCGTTCGACGGGCAGGGTCGCGTCGACCGTCATGCCGACCTCGTCGTCCTGCAAGGGTTCGAGGTCCTCGAACTGTGAGGGCACCAGGGAGGCGGGCATGTAGTGCGACTCTCTGCCGGCCACCCGGGCGGTGGCCTCGTCCTGGCCGAGTTCCAGGTGCACGAAGAACGCGTCGGCGCGGGCCACCCGCAGCAGCTCGCGGTAGATGCGTCGGAGGGCCGAGCAGGTGATCACCAGCCCCTCCTCCGAGCCGGCCGCCCGCATACGGCGCGCGATGGCGGCCAGCCACGGGCTGCGGCTGCGGTCGTCGAGAGGGTCGCCGCGCTCCATCGACTCCCGGCTGCGGCTGCTGTGGAAGTCGTCCCCCTCCTCGAAGGGCACCCTGAGCGACTCCGCCAAGTACCGGCCCACGGTGCTCTTGCCGCACCCGGTCACGCCCATGACGACGATGGGAGGGCGCCGCGCACGCACCAACGCGGCCATGGCGTCCCCGAAACCGGTTCGATGGACGGTCGGCAGTCCGTTCGCGTTGAACTCGGCCAACCCCGCCCGAAGATGGTCGAGCACCGCGGGATCCTGCAGTCGTCCGCCCCGGATCTCGGCGAGGATGGCCTCCGCGAAGGCCTCCGACGCCGTCGCCAGTCCCTGGTCGACGGCGTAGGCCAGCCCCATGTGCAGCCACATGGCGATCGGCTCCGGCCGGGAGGGGTAGCTCTGGACCGTGTCGGCGCCGACGGCCGCGCGCGCCGACACGACCGTCGCCTCCTGGTGGCCGCCCGCCCAGTCTCGGTCGATCCGGTGGTTCAGGGCCATGACGACCGGGTGGGAAAGCCGCAGGAACAACTCGTTGCGCGAGCCGGCCAGCAGGGTGCGGTGGAAGGCGGCGTCGACGTCCCGGAAGCGCTGCCGGATCGCGGCCCCTTCCTCCTCCTTCGCGAAGTCCGGTTCCTCGCTGAGGGCCAGCAAGGTGCGGGCCTGGCTGGTCAGGTCGTGGCAGACCTCTGCGGACCTGCTCAGCGCCGCGAGCCTGGCGGCCCGTGGCTCGATCACCTCCCGCAGCTCGGTGAGTGACCGCATCTGGCTGTCGGGGGCCGCCTCCAGACGCCACGTGATCACGTCGGGGTCCAGCAGGTCCCACCGCTCCAGCGCCTGGACGGTGGCTCCGATCCGCGGCTGCAGATTCACGAGGCCCTTCTGATGCAGCGTCTGCAGTGCCTCGCGCGCCATGGGCCGAGTGATCCCGAACTCGTGCACGACGGCGTCCACGGTCAGGTGCTGGTCGCGCGGCTTGGCCCCCTCCACGATCTGACAGCCCAGGAGTTCCACCACCTTGACGGTGGAACTGCGCAGGGCGTCCTCGGAATCCACGCGAGGGTCTAACTCATGACCAGTCATGACATAAACGCTAGGTCACAGCGCCGCTCTGGTCAGCCGTCAGGCCACGCGTGAAGTAGCACGGAGCACCGAATGGGCGCGCACCGGAGCGCACGTCTGCGCACGACCGCCCTCTCACGACCCCTTCACTCCCTTCCCGCCCGCGATGACGCACTAGGAGCCTTCCTGGACTGCGCTCATATGGGTACGGTGATCCTCATTCGAGAGGTTCCTGATGCAACTACGGGAGAGTGCCGTATGTCCGAACCGACTTCGCCACCACCGTCCCCCTCACCCACGCCACCGCCGGCACCCCCACCGTCGGAGCGGCTGCCCCTGCGCTGGGGGCTCATACTCTTAGCCTCGGTGGTGGCAGGACTGCTGGCAGGGCTGCTGACCTACGCCCGGACGGGCAACTGGCCCGAGTCACTCATGGCCGCACTCGCCACGAGCGCCGCGGCACTCGTGGCCCTTCCGCTGTTGCTCTGAGGCGCGGCGAAGCCGTCCGGATCCTCCGGCGTCACTTCCCGAACGCCTGGCGGAACTCGTCGACGGTCTCGTCCGGGGCCCCGTTCGCCCCGCACACTGGGACGACGCCGTTCTCGGCGGCCACGACGTAGCGCTCGCCTTCCAAGAACGTCAACGCCTCCGGCCGGCTCGCGTCGCCGTCGAGCACGACCGTCTCCGTGTCGCCGCCCTTCAGCCAGTGGTCGACGCGGAAGGTGGCCGTGGAACCCTTGATCGAGGTGACTGTGCCCACGAAGAGGGTCGGATACGCACCCAGGGTGTCGGGACTGGGCGCCACACACTTCTGATTGCCGAAGCCGCTCTGGACGGTGAGTGTCAGTGGGCCGGTGGAAGCCGCGTGCCCGTTGTCGTCGTTCGTCATGACTCCGCCGGCGATGCCGCCGCCGAGCAGAAGCAGCCCGGCAGCCGCCGCGAGCCCGACGAGCTGACGGCGACTCCGCCACACAGCCGTCTTCGCGGGAACCGTATCGCCGGTCCGGAGCGCGGTGTCGGTGGTCAAGATGTCCTCCACAAGTCGGTCGATGTCGGGCAGCGGAGCATGCGGGGTCAGCGCCGGATCCGCGGGCTTCAGCCGGGCCAGCAACTCGTCGTCATTCACTGACCGCTCCTTCCTTCATCGCTCTTGTGTCCGGACGGTTCGTCATGCTTTCGCCTCAACTGCTCGGCGAGTTTCTTTTTCGCCCGATGCAGCCGGATGCTCACGGCGTTGGACGTCAGCCCGGTCGCCTCCGCGATCTGCCCCGGCGCCAGCCCCTCCCACGCCCACAGCCGCACCACCTCACGGTCCACTGCCCCGAGGGCGGCGAGCGCGGCGTGCAGCTCGCTGTGGTCGGCGACCCCGGCCGACTGCTGCTCCTGCGTCCGCATCAACCGCTCGACCAGCCGGAGCCGGCGCCCGTCGGCACGGCGGGCATTCGCCAGGCAGCCCCGCGCCACCCCGTAGCACCACGGCAGCACGTCATCGGGGTCGGGCAGAGAACGCGGCGCCGGCCCCAGGCCGGGCACGTCGTCGATGCGGCGCCACAGCACCAGCATCGCCTCCGCCAGGACGTCGTCGACCATGTCGGCGCTCGTCCGTCGCAGCAGGTACCGGTGCAACGGTTCCACCACCACGCGCGCCAGTCCTTCGAAGCGCGCCCGCTGCCTCTGGCGCGACTCCTCTTCCGTCATGGATTCCACAACCCGTCCTGTCCACCACCGCCCGAATCCTTTCAGCCAAGAACATGCGGCCAGGGCAGGGCAGGACGGGACAGGACAGGACAGGGCAGGGCTCCGATGGCTGTTTCACGCGATGGTCGCGGCGGCCGGTTGTGGGTGCGGAGCGAAGCTCATCGGTTGGTGGGGGCCTCGATGGAGAGGACTCGGTCTCGGAGTACGGGGAGTTCGGTGCGGATGCGGGTGACCTCGGCCATGTCGAGGTCGACCGTCAGCGTCTCCTGCGTGGTGCCGGCCTCGCCGAGGACCGTCCCCCAGGGGTCGACGACCACGCTGTGGCCGAGCTGTTCCATGTCGCCGTGGGTGCCGACCGCGCAGCAGGCCAGCAGGAAGACCTGTTCCTCCAGGGCCCTGGTGCGCGTGAGGAGTTGCCAGTGGCTGAGGCGGGCCGCGGGCCATGCGGCCGGCACCACGATCAGTTCCGCGCCCGCGTCGAGCAGGCCCCGGAAGAGTTCGGGGAAGCGGAGGTCGTAGCAGATGGCGAGGCCGACGACACCGAAGTCGGCGGGCACGGTGACGATGTCGTCGCCGCCGCCCATCAGGGTCGCCTCGCCGGTGTCGAAGCCGTAGCGGTGGATCTTGCGATAGCGCCCGTGCAGCTCGCCGGTCCGGTCGAAGAGCAGCGCGGTGTTGTAGAGCGTCCCGTCCGCGTCCCGCTCGACGATCGATCCGGCGTGGAGCCACACCCCGGCCTGCCGGGCGGCTGCCGACATGGCCTCGGCGGTGGGGCCGTCGACGCCTTCGGCATCGTCGCCCCAGCGGTCGTACGACCATGCGCCGGCCGTCCACAGCTCCGGCAGGACCACGAGATCGTCGCCCGCGCGGCCGCGGACCAGCGACGCTGCCCTGCGGCGGCGTTCCTCGGCGGTGTCCGACGAGTCCACGGACAGCTGTATCAGCGAGGCACGCATGGCTGTCACCTCCGCGACCGTTTCCGCGCGATCTCCCTTCGAGCGTAGGCAGCAACATGCGCATCCCGCGCGGCAGCGAAATTCGGTTGCCGTGGGCGGACGGACCGAGGCTAGATGGCTGACATGGCTGACATGGCTGGCATCGCTCGCACTGGCGGCGTTCAAGGCTCGTACGACGATCTCTTCCGCGCCGTGCCCACCGCCCTCGCCGCGCTGCTGGACGGCGGGGACGCCGGTGGCTCGGTGGCCGTGTTCGTGGACGGCGAGCCGGTGGTGGACGTCTGGGGCGGGTTCGCCGACGCGGAGCGCACGGCTGCGTGGCAGCGGGACACGATCGTCAACGTCTTCTCCGTCACCAAGACGATGACGGCCCTGTGCGCGCTGGTGCTGGCCGACCGTGGGGAGCTCGATCCGGACGCGCCGGTCGCCCGGTACTGGCCGGAGTTCGCCGCGGCGGGCAAGGAGGGCGTGCTCGTCCGGCACCTGCTCTCGCACACCGCGGGCCTGCCCGACTGGGAGGGTCCGCTGGCGGAGGTCTACGACTGGTCGGCGGCAACGGCACGACTGGCCGCGACGGCACCGCAGTGGAAGCCGGGGAGCGCGGTCGGGTACCACTCGCTCACCCAGGGGTTCCTCGTGGGCGAGGTGGTCCGCCGGATCACCGGCCGGAGCCCCGGGGAGTTCTTCGCCGACGAGATCGCCGGACCGCTGGGCGCGGACTTCCGCATGGGGCTGCCGCCCGAGCACGACCACCGGGTGGCGGCGACGATCCCGCCGCCGTCGCGCGACGAGGACTACGCCGCGAGCGCGCCCGGCGGCACCGCCGCCCCGACCGCGGCGACCGCGATCCGGGTCCGCGACGGCAACAGCGTGGCCTGGCGCCGGGCGCAGATCCCCGCGGCCAGCGGCTTCGGCAACGCCCGCTCGGTGGCGCTCGTCCAGTCCGTGATGGCCTGCGGGGGTTCCGTGCGCGGGGTGCGGCTGCTGTCGCGGGCAGGCTGTGAGCGCGCGTGGGAGGAGCAGTTCAGCGGCGAGGACCGCGTCCTGGGCGTCCCGGTCAGCTGGGGTCTGGGCTACGGGCGCTTCGGCAGCACGTACGGGTGGGGCGGCTGGGGCGGCTCGCTGGTCGTGATCGACCCCGAGTCGCGGATGACGGTCGCGTACGTGACGAACCAGATGCGTGAACCCGCCGACGACCAGCGGGGAATGGAGCTCGTCATGGCCGCGTACGACGGTCTTCAGGGCCTCCAGGCGGGCGGCTGAGGGTGTTTCCAGGGGGCGGGCCTCCGTCGCCCGACCCCGACCCCCGTCATCACCGCACTCCAACACCGGTTAAGGTAAGGCTCGCCTTAGTGGATGACCGGAAGCAGTGGAGTGCGTACGTTGAAGTGGAAAGTCCCCGTGGTCTCCCGGGTCTCCGTGGTCTCCGTCGTTGCCGTCGGAGGACTGCTCGTCGGCTGTTCGTCCGCCTCTGACAACGATGCCGACTCGTCGGCTTCAGCCGCCGCTGGCGCGAAGGCCGACGGTGAGAAGAACCTCGTCGCCGGGGCCTCCGAAGGACCCACCGCCGCGCCGAGCGCCCTCGCCGACGGCATGGGCGCGGACACCGACGCGGACGGCGCCTTCCCGCGCACGGTCAAGCACTTCCAGGGCAGCACGACCGTCAAGACGGAGCCGAAGAAGATCGCCGTCCTCAGCACGGGACAGCTCGACGACCTGCTCAGCCTCGGCGTCGTCCCGACCGCCTCGACCCGCGCCGACAACGCCGGTCTCGTCCCGGACTATCTGACGGACGCCTTCCCGCAGCACAAGGCGAAGCTCGCCGCGATGACCGACGCCGGCACCCGTCAGGCGCCCAACCTGGAGTCCCTGGCGGCCGCAAAGCCGGACCTGATCCTGCTCAACGACTCCCTCGGCGACCTCTACCCCAAGCTGTCGAAGATCGCGCCGACCGTCGTCACGGCCGGACAGGGCATCAACTGGAAGCGGGACCTGCTGCTCGTCGGCGAGGCGATCGGCAAGGGGCAGGCCGCGCAGAAGCTGCTCGACGGCATCGTCGGCGACGCGCGGACGAAGGGCGCCGCAGTCGAGGGCGACCCGATCGTGTCCATGGTGCGGTTCACCCCGGACCGCACGCGCATGTTCGGCGTGTCGTCCTTCACCGGGTCGATCGCCGTGGACATGGGGCTCTCCCGCCCCAAGTCGCAGCAGTTCAACGCCATTTCGCAGGACATCAGCGCCGAGAAGATCGATACCGCGGACGGTGACTGGATCTTCTACTCGGTCCAGGGCGACGCGAGCAAGACGGACGCCGCGAGCGTGGTCGCCGGGCCGCTGTGGAAGGGGATGGGCGCGGTGAAGTCCGGGCAGGCCGTCAAGGTCGACGACGACCCCTGGTACCTGAACGCGGGTCCGACGGCCGCGCGGCTGGTCGTGACCGAGCTTGCCGACCGCCTCGGCGGGTAGGGTCTGCCGTCCCGTGAGACACCTCGCCTGGCCGGCGGCCGCCCTGCTGGTGGCCGTCGCGGCCGTGCTCAGCCTCGCCGTCGGCGCGCGGGCCGTGCCGCCGTCCGCCGTGCTCGACGCCCTGCTGAACGGCGGGAGCTCACCGGACGCCCTCGTCGTCCGGTCGCTGCGGCTGCCGCGGACCGAGATCGGGCTGACGGCGGGAGCCGCGCTCGGTCTCGCCGGGGCGGCGCTGCAGGCGGTCACCCGCAATCCGCTCGCCGATCCCGGCATCCTCGGCCTCAGCCAGGGCGCCGCGGCCGGGGTCGTCCTCGCCATCTCCCTCGGCCTCGCGAACGGCTTCTCGGGGTATGTCTGGTACGCGTTCCTCGGCGCCGTCGCCGCCGCGTGTCTGGTGTACGGGATCGCCGTCCGGGGCCGGGGCGGGGCATCCCCCGTGAAGCTGGCGCTGGCCGGTACGGCCCTGTCGGCGATGACCGCGGGGGCCACGACCGTCGTCCTGACGTCGAGTTCGGCGACCCTCGACCAGTTCCGGTTCTGGCAGGTGGGCGCGCTGAGCGGGCGCGACGCCGACACCGTCGTCCGGATGCTGCCGTTCCTGGGGGCGGGCGCGCTGCTGGTGCTGGCGTGCGCACGGGGGCTGGACGCGCTGGCCCTCGGCGACGAGACGGCCCGTGCGCTGGGGCACCGGGTGCACACGGTACGGGTGTGCGCGGCGCTCGGGGCGACCCTGCTGACCGCGTCAGCGGTGGCCGCCGCCGGGCCGATCGCCTTCGTGGGCCTGGCGGTGCCGCATCTCGCGCGCCGGGTCACGCGGGGCGCGGCGCATCGGCTGGTGCTGCCGCTGTCGGCGCTGCTGGGCGCCGCGTTGCTGCTGCTCGCGGATGTGGCCGGGCGGGTGGTGCGGGCTCCGGCGGAGGTACCGGCCGGGGTGATGACGGCGCTGGTGGGGGTGCCGGTGCTGGTGGTACTGGTGCGGCGGAAGGCGATCGCCTCGTGACCCTCCCGGCAGAAGTCCCGGCGGAAGTCCCGGCGGAAGTCCCGGCAGAGCTGCCGGCAAAACGGGCGGCAGAACAGGTGCGCCCTGAGCAGCGGTTTCCGGTCGCCCGTCCCAAGGGCGTCACCGTGCTGCGGCCCCGCCCCCGGATCTCGGTCCTCCTGCACCGCCGTGCCGCCTGCGTCGCCACCGCGCTTCTTCTCCTCCTCGGGTGCGTCATGCTCGCCGCCGCCTGCTGCGGGCAGACCTATGTCCCGCCGGACGAGGTCTACCGCACCCTGCGCGGCGAAACCGGCCCCTACGACCTGATCGTCGGCGAGCTGCGGGTGCCCCGGATCGTGCTGGGCGCCCTCGTCGGCGTCGCCCTCGGGATGTCCGGGGCGCTCGTGCAGACGGTCACCCGCAATCCGCTGGCCAGCCCGGACGTGATCGGCGTGGGCCATGGCGCCGCCGCCGCGACCGTCCTCGCGCTCGCCACCGGCGTGGTCTCCTCGCCCGGTGCGATGCCGGCCGTGTCCGTCGTGGGCGGTCTCGCGGCCGCGGCCCTCGTCTACGCGCTGGCCTGGCGTCGTGGGATGCAGCCGAGCCGCTTCGTGCTCACCGGCGTCGGGATCGGCGTCGCCCTCTCCGCGGTGGTCCAGCTCTATCTCGCCGACAGCGAGCTGGAGGCGGCCGAGCAGGTCAAGCTGTGGCTCACCGGCAGCCTCAACGGCCGCGGCTGGGAGCAGGCGGGGCCGCTGGCCGCGGTGCTGCTGCTCTCGCTGCCCGCGCTGGTGTGGGCGAGCCGGGCGGTCCGTCCGCTCGGTCTCGACCCGGACACCGCGGCCGCGCTCGGCGTTCGGGTGGACCGGGCGCGGCTCGGTCTGACGGTCCTCGGCGTCGTCCTCGCGGCGACCGCCACGGGTGCGGCGGGGCCGATCGGCTTCGTCGCGCTGACCGCGCCCCAGCTGGCCCGACGCCTCACCCGTACGCCCCAACTGCCGTTGGTGGCCAGCGCGTTGACGGGTGCGGTCGTCCTGGTCGGCGCGGATCTGGCCGCCCGAATGCTGCTGCCGCCGCTGGAGATCCCGGTCGGCGCACTGACCGCGCTGGTCGGCGGGCCGTACCTGCTGTGGCTGCTGGGACGGGAGCCACAGCAGGTACGGCCCTCCTGAGGACCACGAACCCGCCCACGGACCTCACCGCCGAGGCGGCCACCGGCGGGACCACGTAGGCGCTCCGCTGGGAGTGCCTACGTGGTGCCGCGATGTGCCGTCGTTCGGCTGCGGCGCCGTCGTGGCTGGTCGCGCAGTTCCCCGCGCCCCTTCAGGGCGCGACTCAGCCCACGTGCCGATCCCGTCGGTCGTCAGATCGTCGACGTGTCGATCACGAAGCGGTAGCGGACGTCGCTCGCGAGCACCCGCTCGTAGGCCTCGTTGATCTCGTCCGCGCCGATCAGCTCGATCTCCGCGCCGATGCGGTGCTCCGCGCAGAAGTCCAGCATCTCCTGGGTCTCCTGGATGCCGCCGATGCCGGAGCCGGCGAGGGTCTTGCGGCCGCCGATCACCGAGAACAGGTTGAGCGCGACGGGCTCCTCGGGCGCGCCGACGTTCACGAACGCGCCGTCCGTCTTCAGCAGGGACAGGTAGGCGTCCAGGTTCAGCGGGGCCGAGACGGTCGACAGGATGAGGTCGAAGGCGCCGCGCAGCTCCTCGAAGGTGTTCTCGTCACTGGTGGCGTAGTAGTGGGCGGCGCCCAGCTTGAGGCCGTCGTCCTTCTTGCGCAGGGACTGGGACAGCACGGTCACCTCGGCGCCGAGCGCGTGCGCGATCTTGACGCCCATGTGGCCGAGGCCGCCCATGCCGAGGATGGCGACCTTCTTGCCGGGGCCGGCGTTCCAGTGCCGGAGCGGGGAGTACGTGGTGATGCCGGCGCAGAGCAGGGGCGCGGCCTCGTCGAGCTTCAGGGTGTCGGGGATGCGGACGACGTAGTTCTCGTCGACGACGATCTTCTGCGCGTAGCCGCCGTAGGTGGGCTCGCCGTCCTTGCCGACGGCGTTGTACGTGCCGACGCTGCCGCCGGTGCAGTACTGCTCCAGTCCGGCCTTGCAGTTGTCGCACTCACGGCAGGAGTCGACGAGGCAGCCGACGCCCACGCGGTCGCCGACGGCGTACTTGGTCACGCCGGGGCCGACCTCGGAGACGATGCCCGCGATCTCGTGACCGGGGACCATCGGGAAGATCGCCTCGCCCCAGCCCTCGCGGGCCTGGTGGATGTCGGAGTGGCAGATGCCGGCGAACTCGATGTCGATCAGGACGTCGAACTCGCGCACCGCGCGGCGCTCGATCGTCGTGCGCTCCAGCGGAGCCTTGGCGGCGGGTGCGGCGTACGCGGCAACGGTGGTCATGCCGGGTTCTCCTAGCGGGGGGTTCGTCGTCCCGGCCTGCCTTCGGGCCGGGTACGGCGTCCAGCCTGCCGCACCGCTGCGGATTCACCCAGGTCACGGCTTTGCGTACGTCCGCTGTGCCTACCACTGGCGGGGTCAGGCTGCTGTGCGTACGACCGGGAATACTGGACGGCATGGACGAACGCCCCGAACCCGTCGGCGCCTCCCTGGACCGGCGTGCCGAGCTCAGCGAGTTTCTGCGCACCCGGCGGGCCCGCCTGAAGCCCGAGGACGTGGGCCTGCCCGACTTCGGACGGCACCGCAGGGTGCCGGGGCTGCGGCGCGAGGAGCTGGCGCAGCTCGCCGGGGTGTCGGTGGCGTACTACACGCGTCTGGAGCAGGGCAACGGGCGGAACGTGTCGGCGGAGGTGCTGGACTCGATCGCCCGCGCGCTGCGGCTGACGGACGCCGAGCACGCCCACCTCACCCACCTGGCGAAGCCGAAGCACAAGAAGAAGCAGACGGCCCGGCCGCAGCAGGTACGGGCGGCGCTGCGGCAGCTGCTGGACACGATGGACTCGGTGCCCGCGTACATCGTCGGACGGCGCTCGGAGATCCTGGCGTGGAACCGGATGGCGGCCGCGGTATTCGGCGACTGGGCGGAGCTGCCGCCGGCGGAGCGCACCTGGGCGCGGCTGGTCTTCCTGCGCCCCGACTACCGGGAGCTCTTCGTGGACTGGGAGCAGAAGGCGATCGACATCGTGTGCCATCTGCGCATGGACGCCGGCTGCTATCCGGACGATCCGCGGCTTTCGGCGCTGGTGGGCGAGCTGTCGGTGAAGAGCGAGGACTTCCGGCGGCTGTGGGCGACCCATGACGTCAAGGAGAAGAGCCATGGGGTGAAGCGGCTGCGGCATCCGCTGGTCGGCGAACTCTCCCTGAACTTCGAGGGGTTCAGGCTGGCGGACGACGGCGACCAGTCGCTGGTGACGTACCACGCGGAGCCCGGCTCGCCCTCGGCGGAGGCGCTGCGCCTGCTGGCCAGCTGGGGCACGGACGCCCGGAATTCGGGCCTGCAGACCCGTTCCGCCTGACCCGCTGCACGCGCAAACCCCCCGGAACACACAGAAGTGCGCCGGGGGGTGAGATACGTCGAACCCGAAGGCTGCCGCGTCAGGACGAAACCGCGTTCTCCTTCACCGTGATCTTGCCCTTGCGGATCGTCGCCACGCGAGGGGCCTTCTTCGCGATCGAGGAGTCATGGGTGACCATGATGAAGGTCAGCCCGTGCTCCTTCCACATGGTGTGCAGCACCTCCATGATCTCGTCGCGCATGCCCTCGTCGAGGTTGCCGGTGGGCTCGTCGGCAAGCAGCACCTTCGGCTGCTTCACCAGCGCGCGGGCGATGGCGACGCGCTGCTGCTGACCGCCGGACATCTCGGACGGCAGGTGTCCGAGGCGCTCTCCCAGGCCCACGGACCTCAGCGCCTCGGCGGCCCGTTCGCGGCGTTCCTTGACCTTCACGCCGAGCGGCACGAGGGCCGTCTCGACGTTCTCCTGCGCGTTGAGCGTCGGGATGAGGTTGAAGGACTGGAAGACGAAGCCGATGTTCTCGCTGCGCACCTTCGTCAGCCTGGCCTCGGAGAGCTTGGCCAGGTCGACGCCGTCCAGGACGATCTCGCCCTCGCTGGGCCGGTCGAGGCCGCCGATCATCTGCAGCAGCGTGGACTTGCCGCCGCCGGTGGGACCCTGGATGACGAGCCGGTCGCCGTCCGGGATGGTCAGGTCGACGCCGTCGAGGGCGTGGACCGTGTCCTTGCCCCGGGTGTAGCGCTTGGTGACGCCTCTGAGTTCGTACATGGGGACAACAACTCCTGGAGCTGGTAGGTGGGTTGGCTGCTACTCGACGCGGCGCAGCGCGTCCGCCGGGCGCAGCCTGGACGCCCGCCAGCCGCCGAACGCCCCCGCGATCAGGCCGCCGGCCACGGCGAGACCCACCGCGACGGCCACCGTCGTGACGCTCACCGGAGCCGTCAGTGCGACGTCGAGGGTCTTGGCCGCCGCCTGGCGGCCGGGACCGCCGCCGAAGCCGCCGCCGAAGCCGCCGCCCCCGCCGGGACCGCCCTGGCCGCCGCCACCGCCCCCGCCGCCGCCCAACTGGGCCTGCAGCGTGGGGCTGACGGCGGTCACGGCGTACGCGCCCGCCAGGCCCAGGCCGATGCCCAGGGCGCCGCCGAGCAGACCGTTGACCATGGCCTCGCCGACGACCTGCCGGGTGACCCGGCCGGACTTCCAGCCCAGCGCCTTCAGGGTGCCGAACTCACGGACGCGGCGGGAGACCGCCGAGGAGGTGAGCAGACCGGCGACCAGAAACGCGGCGAGCAGCACCGCGATGGACAGCCACTTGCCGACGTTGGAAGCGAGCGAGGAGGCCGTGGACAGGGAGCCGGAGACGGTGTCCGCGAGGTCGGCGGAGGTCGTCACCGTCGTACCCGAGACGTTCTTCTGGATGGTCGACTTGACGCTGTCGATCTTCTTGGAGTCGGTCGCCTGGACGTAGATCGTGGTGACCTTGTCCTTGGAGTCGCTGAGGGTCTGAGCCTGGGCCAGCGGGATGTAGACGTTGGCGGCGGCGTCGCCGCTGTCGGCGGTGGCGATGCCGATCACCGAGAACTTGGTGCTGCTGATGGTGAGGGTGGAGCCGACCTTGAGGGACTTCTCCTTGGCGTACGCCGAGTCGAGGAGGGCGACCTTGCCGTTGGTCTCCGAGGTCTTGAAGGTGCGGCCGCTGGTGAGCGTCGAGGAGGTCAGCGGGCCGAGCGCGGGCTGGGTGACGTCGGTGCCGTAGACGGAGTAGCTGTTGACGTCGAAGTTGGCGCCGCCGCCCTGCACTTCACCCTGCGGCTGGCCGCCGCCGTTGCCGCCGCCCGGCTGGCCGCCGCCTCCGCCGCCTCCGCCGGTGTCGCCGCCGTCCTGCTGGAACTGGCCGCGGGTGAACTGGCCGCTGACCTTGAGGACTTGCAGGCTCAGCCCGCCGACCGCGTCCGAGACGCCGCTCTGCTTGCCGACCTTGGTGACGGTCGCCGTCGACAGGGTCTGGAAGCCCTGCACCATGACGCGGTCGGTGCTCTGCTCGGCGTCGGAGTCCTGGTCCTGCGCGTCGAACTGGAAGCGCGGACGGTCCGAGGCGTTGGCGGTGGGCGTGGCGGCCTTGGTGACCGTCATGTCCGTACCCAGGCCGTACAGGGACTCCAGGACCTTGTCCTGGGCCTTCCCCATGCCGGAGGACACGGAGGTGACCACGATGACCAGCGCGATGCCCAGCGCGAGGCCGGAGGCGACGACGAGGGCCGCCTTTCTGCGGCGGCGCAGCTCGCGCCTCAGGTAGGTGAAGAACATGGCCGCAAGCTAGGTACGGCGGGTGATGACTGGATAAGGCCGAAATAAGAGAACGATGAGAAGACTGTGTTGAACCCCGGAAACACCGATGCCGCCCCTGAGGGCGGCATCGGAAAGCTGTGAAAAAGCCGGCAAAGCGGACCGGCCGAGCGACCGTCAGACGGCCGAACCCGCCTTCCACTGCGCCCAGTCCATGTTCCAGCCGTTGAGGCCGTTGTCCGGAGACACCGTCTTGTCGCCGGTGTTGGAGACGACCACGACATCGCCGACCATCGAGTTCGTGTAGAACCAGTAGCCCGCGGTGCCCTTGTCGTTGGCGCCCTTGGTGTCGGACAGGCCCACACAGCCGTGGCTGGTGTTCACCGAGCCGAAGACGGACTTCGCGCCCCAGTAGTTGCCGTGCACGAAGGTGCCGGAGTTGGTGAGGCGGATGGCGTGCGGCACGTCCTTGATGTCGTACTCGCCCTTGCCGTCGTCGTCGGTGAAGCCCACGGTCGCGCCGTTCATGCGCGTCTCCTTGAACATCTCCGACATCACCATCTTGCCCTCGTACGTCGTGTTGTCGGGCGAGCCGGCGGAGATCGGGATGGTCTTGATGGTGGCGCCGTTGTGCGTGACCTTCATCTGCTTGGTCTTCGCGTCGACGTAGGAGACCTGGTTGCGGCCGATCTTGAAGGTGACGGTCTTCTGCTGGACGCCGAAGACACCGGAGGCGCCCTCCACTCCGTCGAGCGCGAGCTTCAGCGTGACGGTGGAGTTCTCCTTCCAGTAGTCGTCCGGACGGCAGTCCATGCGCTGGGCGGAGAACCAGTGGCAGACGACCTCCTGGCCACTGGTGGAGGTGACCGTGACGCCCTTCTGGACGGCGGCCTTGTCGGTGATCGCCTTGTTGAAGTTGATCGACACGGGCATGCCCACGCCGACGGTCGAGCCGCCCTCGGGGGTGAAGTTGCCTATGAAGCTGTTGTCCGGGGAGACGGTGGTGAAGGAGGCGTTCTCGTGGGCCTCAAGACCGGCCGAGTCCTTCGCGCTGGCCGCCAGCTTGTAGGTAGTGGAGCGCTCCAGCTGGTCGTTCGGCTTCCAGCTGGTCTTGTCGGCGGACAGCGTGCCCTCGACGGCGGCGCCCTCGGAGGTGGTCATCGTCACCTCGGTGAGCGTGCCCTTGCTCACCGTGACGGCCGCCGAGTTGTTGATGGAGGCGTTGTCGGAGCCGTCCGCAGGTGTGATCTTGATCTGGGCCTCGGAGGACTTCTTGGCCGCCGCCTCGTCGGCCTTGGCCTGCGAGGAGCTGTCCCCTCCGTCCGAGGCGCTGCTGTCACCGCCGGAACACGCAGAGAGCACCAGAACACCGCCGAGCAGTGCGGACGCGGTCATGAGACCCCGACGCCGCCTACTGTCCGTCATCACACGCTTCTCCATCGTTGCCGTTAACAAAACCCCGAGATCCCCGCTAAGAATCTTCAACGCTACGACCGCTTCTTCCCGTTCCACATTTTCCGAAGGTGTGGGGCACGCCACGTTCGCGGCGTTCGTGGTGCAGACATCGGATGGTGCGGGTGTCGGTTCGTGCGTCTGCTGAGACGACGAAACCCCGGGCGGCGGTTGCCGTCCGGGGTCACGAATTCCCCAAGACGTTCAGCCGATGCCGCGCTCGTCGTCGCCGAACGCCTCTTCATCCTCGTCGACATCATCGTCGTCGAGGTCCCACTCGGGCGAATCCGGGTCGTAGTCGACGTGTTCGCTGGACCAGGAGGCCTGCTGGAGTTCCACCCCGGGCACCTCTCCGATCAGGTCGAACGGGTCGACGAGACAGGCGAGAGCCTCCGCAGTGTCTTCCGTCACAGCGCCCTCGGCATGCGCCCGTTCGTCGTCCGCGACGTCCGTATCCTCGGCGAGTCTGCGCAGCGCCGCCTTCGTCAGGGCGTCCTCGTCATGAACCTCGACGAGAATCTCCACTCGAACCCGTACAAAACGTGATGTCTCTTCAGTTCTCATGGCCGGAGCGTACGGCTCATGGCTCCCGCAACTTTCCCGCGACCCGCGCCTTTCATTAGCATCGGGCCACACGGCCAATTCGCCAGCGCCACAAGGGGATAGATATTCCGTGTCATCCGCTCGCCGTCCGTTGCTGACCGCCACCGCCGCGGGGACCCTGCTGGGTGCCCTGTGGTTCGTCCCGTCCGCCAACGCGTCCCAGGACACACCGGCCAGAACGGAGCCGACGACGCAGGTCACGACCCAGGCGCGCACCGCGTCGACCACCACGAACACCACGAACACCACGAACACCACGAACACCAGGACTCAGACGACGACGCACACGACGTCGACCGATACGACCACCGACGGGACGACCGACACGACGGCCGACACGACGGGCGAGCAGGCGGCCCGGACCATGGCCGACGACGGCACCCGGCTCGCCGACACCGGAAGCTTCGACACGACCCCCTACGTCGTCGGCGGAACCACGCTCCTCGCCCTCGGCGCCGGCTTCGTGGTTTATTCCATTCGCCGTGAACGTCTGGGTTTTTGAATTGATTTGACTCTCCTTTGACAGGCTCTTCATAGTTCGCTCATGAAGAGAACCTCGGGGGCGCGGCTGTGCGCCACTGCCGCAATAGGCGCACTGTCGCTCTCCCTCCTCACCGCCTGCTCGGACGAGGGATCGAACTCCGCCGACGCCAAGGACTCGAAGTCCTCCGCGTCGGCGTCCGCTTCCTCCTCGGCCCCGGCCGCGAAGGCGCTCACCACCGCCGAACTCGAGAAGCTGCTGCTCGCCCAGGGCGAGGCGAAGGGCTTCAAGGTCGACTCGGGGGACGACACCCTCCCGAAGTCCAAGACCGAGGTGAAGACCGACAAGCCGGCCTGCGACCCGCTCGCCTGGGCCACGGGCGCGCTCGCCCCGGGCGACACGACCGCGAACGCCAGCAACAGCCTCACCGAGGACAAGTCCTCGACGGCCACGGCCCCGCCGGCGGACCTCGAGGCCGCCTTGGACATGGACATCACGTTCGTGGGCCTGTCCTCCTACGAGGGCGATGGCGCCGCGAAGGCCATGAAGGCCGTCTCCGACGGCATCACCGCCTGCGCCGCGGGCTACGGTCTCTCGGCCGACAGCGAGGACACGAAGGTCACCAAGGTCGCCGCGGAGAAGGCCTCCGGGACGGGCGACGAGTCGCTGGCGTTCAACGAGGACGTCGACATGGACGGCGCGGGCACCGCCACCTTCCACACCGAGGTGGTGCGCAAGGGCAACACCCTCGCCACCTTCTACACGGTGAACTTCGCCGCGTTCGAGAAGGGCGGCGACATGGGCGACGTCCCGGCGGCCCTCATCACCGCGCAGGTCGCCAAGCTCAAGTAATCCGCACGACGGACCCACGGACACCGGGGCCCTGCCGTAGATCTCTACGGCAGGGCCCCGTCCATGTCACCGCAGCGGTCCGGTGACCGTCTCCGCCGCCGCCACCAGCCGCCCGGCGCGGACGAACGCGTCCGCCGCCGCGAGGTCGGGCGCGAGGAACCGGTCCGGGCCGGGGCCCTGGACGCCCGCCTCGCGCACCGCGTCGATGACCGCGCGGGTGGCCGGCGCCGGCGTCAGCCCCTCGCGCAGCTCCACGCCACGCGTGGCCGCGTACAGCTCGACGGCGATGACGCGCGTCAGATTGTCGATCGCGGTGCGCAGCTTGCGGGCCGCGGACCAGCCCATCGAGACGTGGTCCTCCTGCATGGCGGACGACGGGATCGAGTCGGCGGACGCCGGGACGGCCAGCCGCTTCAGCTCGCTGACCAGCGCGGCCTGCGTGTACTGGGCGATCATCAGCCCGGAGTCGACGCCGGCGTCGTCCGCGAGGAACGGCGGGAGGCCGTGGCTGCGGTTCTTGTCGAGCAGCCGGTCGGTGCGCCGCTCGGCGATGGAGGCGAGGTCGGCGACGGCGATCGCGAGGAAGTCCAGGACGTAGGCGACCGGGGCGCCGTGGAAGTTGCCGTTGGACTCGACGCGCCCGTCGGGCAGCACGACGGGGTTGTCCACCGCGGAGGCCAGCTCCCGTTCGGCGACGAGCCGGGCGTGGTCCATGGTGTCGCGGCCGGCGCCGGCGACCTGCGGGGCGCAGCGCACCGAGTAGGCGTCCTGGACGCGCGGCGCGTCGTCCTGGTGGTGGCCGGTGAGCTCCGAACCCGCCAGCACGGCCAGCATGTTGGCGGCCGAGGCGCCCTGACCCGGGTGCGGGCGGATGGCGTGCAGCTCGGGGGCGAGGACCTTGTCGGTGCCGAGCAGCGCCTCCAGGCTGAGCGCGGCCGTGACGTCGGCGGACTTGTAGAGCATCTCCAGGTCGGCGAGGGCCATGACCAGCATGCCGAGCATGCCGTCGGTGCCGTTGAGGAGCGCCAGGCCCTCCTTCTCGCGCAGTTCGACGGGGGCGATGCCGTGGGCGGCGAGCAGCTCGCCGGCGGGCCGTAGGACGCCGTCCGGGCCCTCGGCGTCCCCTTCGCCCATCAGTGTGAGGGCGCAGTGCGAGAGCGGGGCCAGGTCGCCGGAGCAGCCGAGGGAGCCGTACTCGTGGACGACGGGGGTGATGCCGGCGTTCAGGATGTCGGCCATGGTCTGCGCGACCTCGGGCCGCACGCCGGTGTGCCCGGAGCAGACGGTCTTCAGCCGCAGGAACATCAGCGCGCGGACGACCTCCCGCTCCACCCGCGGGCCCATGCCGGCGGCGTGCGAGCGGACGATGTTGCGCTGGAGCTGGGTGCGCAGTTCCTGGCTGATGTGCCGGGTGGCGAGCGCGCCGAAACCGGTGGAGACGCCGTAGACGGGCTCGGGCTTGGCCGCCAGGGCGTCCACGATCTCGCGGGCCGCGGCCAGGGCCGTGACCGCCTCTTGGGAGAGCTCGATCCGGGCGCCGTCGCGCGCCACGGCGAGCACGTCGGACGCGGTGACCCCGGTCGTCCCCACCACCACAGTGTGCATATCCATATTCAGGAGCGTACGCAGTGAAGATGAGGATGTCACGAGTGGGGCACGGGTTTGCCCCTTACCGAATTGGTCACGACCGCCATCACCGCCGTGGCTGCCGACGCGCTCACGACCGCCCCCGGAAGCGTCGCCGCTCGCCCGTCGCCCGCTCGCCGCGCGGCTCGTCGGCGAGGCGTACGACGGGGTCGTCGGGCCCCTGCCGCCCGGCGACCACCGGCCGGGCCGCCCGTACGGCCTTGGCCCGGTACTGGGCGGCGTCGGCCAGCCGGAACAGCCGGCGGGCCGAGCGCACCGGCCCGATGGGGTCCTCGGTGGAGGCGACCCCGCAGGCGACGCCCTCGCCGAGCTCCAGCTCACCGGCCCGGCGGCAGAGGTCGTCGGCGACCTTGACGACGTCGTCGGCGGGCGGCCCGACGGCCAGCAGACAGAACTCGTCCCCGCCGAGGCGGGCGGCCAGCGCGCCGGGCAGCATGGCCCCGCACAGCGACAGCACCGACCCGAACCGCTCCAGCAGCCGGTCCCCGACGGCGTGGCCGAGGGTGTCGTTGACCCGCTTCAGCCCATTGAGGTCGCACACGACCAGGCTGACGACGACCCCTTCCGCACGGTGCCGCTCCACCGCCTCCTCCAGCCGTACGTCGACGGCCCGGCGGTTGGCCAGGCCGGTGAGCGCGTCGGTGAAGGCGAGCCGGCGGGCCTCCTCCAGCCGCTCGGTCTGGGCGAGCCCGGCGGCGACGACCGCGGCGAGGACGGTGGCGAAGTCGGCGTCGGCCCGGTCGAACACGGGCGTGCCGGCCGAGCGCGCGACATACAGCTCGCCCCAGGCCCGCCCGTGCAGCACGATCGGCGCGACCACGCAGGAGCCGCGGCCCCGGCGGCGCAGGGCGGCGACCCGTTGATGGCAGTAGCCGGAACGCCCGGCGGCGGCCGACCCGGCGGCGGTCTCCACCCAGGCGTCGGGCTCGCCGCCGGACACCCAGCGCTCGTGCAGGAACTCGGTGATCTCCGGGAACTGGTGCACGGGGTAGGCCTCGGCCTCCGGGAACTCGTCCTCGTCGGCGGCCCGGTCCCCCACGTTCACCAGGACGCGCAGCCGACCGAGGTCGCGCTCCCACACCGAGAGCGCGGCGAAGCTCCCGGCCAGCGCACGGCAGGCGCCGAGCGCGGCCGCGCGCCACGACTCGCGGGGGGTGTGCGCGGCCGCCATCCCCTGCGCGAGCGCCACCACGGCCACCAGGCGTCTGTCCTCACCCATATCCCCAGGCTAGGGACATTCAGCCAGAAAGGGGACGCGAAGGACCACTTAGAGTGACGGGTGACACTCCGCACACGACCCGGCCCCGAAGCGCGCCCCCTCGCTCCCGACCAAGCGCTCCGCTGGGAGTGCCGCGATGTGCCGTCGTTCCGCTGCGGCGCCATCGTGGCTGATCGCGCCCGCGCGGCGGAGCCGCATATGTCAACGCCCCGCGCCCCTTCAGGGAGCTGCCTCACCGCAGCTGACTTCGCCTGGCCCGCTTGGCCCCCGGCTCACTCCCCCGGCCACTGCGGCTTGCGCTTCTCGTTGAACGCGGCCACTCCCTCCGCGCGGTCTCCGGAGAAGGCCACCGTCCGCCACGCGGCGTCCTCGACCTCGAGCCCGGCCCGCAGGTCGAGGCCCTGCCCCAGCCGCAGCGCCCGCTTGGCCGCCCGCAGCCCCACCGGCGAGTTGGCGCCGATCCGCTCGGCCAGCGCCAGCGCCTCCGCCCGGTCCCGCCCGTCCGCCACCAGGACGTCCACCAGCCCCAGTTCCCGTGCCTCGGCCGCCTCCACCCGGCGCGCGGTGAAGATCAGCTCGGCCGCCCGGGCCGCCCCGACCCGGCGCGGCAGCAGCTGCGTCCCGCCGCCGCCGGGGATCACGCCCACCGACACCTCGGGCAGCCCCACCACGGCGGTGCCGTCCGCCACGATCAGATCGCAGGCCAGCGCCAGTTCGAACCCGCCGCCCAGCGCGAAGCCGTGCACCGCGGCGACCGTGGGCACCGCCAGCTCCAGCACCCCGGTGTACGCCGCGCGCCCCAGCGGTCGCTGCCGCAGCAGGTCGGCGTCGCTGAAGGAGTTCCGCTCCTTGAGGTCGGCGCCGACGCAGAACGCCCGCTCATGCGTCGAGGTCAGCACGACCACCCGGACGTCCCGGTCCTCGCCCAGCGCCGCGCACGCCCCGGCGATCGACCGGGCCATGTCGGTGGAGACGGCGTTCATGGCCTTCGGCCGGTCCAGGGCCAGTTCCGCGACCTGCCCGCCGTCCCCGTGCCGCCGCACCAGCACGAACTCCCCGAACCGCTCTTCGCCGACTCCGCTCACGACACCCTCCGGTTAACGACGGTTAACAACTCCCGTCCGATCATCCCAGCCCGGGCCCGCGAGCGAAAGGGCGGACCGGTCCCCGGAAACGGCCCCGCCCACCCGTTCGAGTGACATCCCGCCCAACTCCCCCCGCACCGCTCACGGGAGCGCATAACGTGCGTCCGCCCCGGCGCATCGGGGGCGCGACCGCATCGGGGAGGGAACACGATGACGAGCACCCGGACCGGGCACGACGACACGGCGGCCCAGGACGTGGCGGGGCCGGCGGAGGCCGACCGGCCGTGGGCCCCGCGCGCCCGGGGCCGGCATCGCCGCCCCCGCCCGCGCAAGGTGCTGTTCGCCGCGGGCGGCCTCGCGCTGGCGGCCGGGGTGCTGAGCTTCGTCCGGCTGACCCCCGATCCGGGCAGCGCGAGCGGTCTCGGCACGGTCGAGGCCGAGCCGCAGCCCGACCCGGTCGCGAGCACGACGGACGACCTCGGCGCCGACGCGGACAGAGACACGGACGCGGACGCGGACGCGGACAGCGGCGTCGGCCGCTCGGCCGACACACCGGACCTCGTCACGGCCACTCCGACCGCGCCCAGCGCGATGGGCGGCGCGCGCACCGCCCCGACACCCGAGCCGGGCCGACTCCTCCCGGGCGCCCCCGGCTCCCCGACGTCCGTCGCCCTCACCCCGGGCGCCACCTACACCCCGGCGGCCCCCGCCCCCACGCCGACGACGGCCCCGCAGCCCGCACAGCAGACCCCGACCACCGCGGCCCCGGAGCCCGAGCCGGAAACCCCGGAAATCCCGGAAACCCCCCGCCACCCAGCCGTCTGCGTCCCGATCATCGGCCTCTGCGTAGACCCGCTGGTCACGCCCTGAAGGGGCGCGGGGCGCTGACATATGCGGCTCCGCCGCGATGGGGGTCCCCCCGCTCGAGCGCAGTCGAGAGTGGGGGAGCGACCAGCCACGACGGCGCCGCGGGGCAACGACGGCACAGCGCGGCACAGCCCAGCGCCAGAGCCCTCAGCCGTCCACGGTATGGCGGCGGGTAAGAAGCCAGGGTTCGACCACTCCCAGGCCGCGCACCGGCCGTTGCCACATCGGCTGCAGTGCGAAGCGGTACGTGGGCGGCTCCTCGCCCTCCTTCTCGGCGGCGGCCGCCTCCTCCGCGGCCTCCGCCTCCGAGGCCGGGGCGTCGCCGGTGCGGATCAGCTCCTCGGCGAAGGCGCTGTCGACGAGGACGGCGTCCCGGGGCGCTATCGACGTCAGCCGCGAGGCGAGGTTGACGGTCGTGCCGAAGACATCGCCCATCCGGGTGGTGACCGTGCCGAAGGCCATGCCGACGCGCAGCTCGGGCATCGTCTCGTCATTGCTCATCGTCTCGACCAGCAGCAGCGCGATGTCGGCGGCGGTGCCCGCGTCGTCGGCGGCGTACAGCACCTCGTCGCCGAGGGTCTTGATCAGCCGTCCGCCGCGGGCGGCGACCAGGTCGGCGGAGGTGGTCTCGAAGGCCTCGACCAGCTCGCCGAGTTCCTCCTCCTCCATCCGCCGGGTCAGCCGGGTGAAGCCGACGAGATCGGCGAAGCAGACGGCGAGCCGGCGGTCGACCATCTCCTCGTCGTCGGTGGCCTGCACCACCCGCCCGGCAGAGGCGGAGAGCTGGCGGCGCCAGACGTAGACGAGGAACTCCTCCAGCTCGGGCAGGAGCAGCTCGACGATCGGGTAGGTGACCTCGGTGCGGGTCATACCCGGCTCGGGCGGCTCGGTCAGGCCCTCCAGGAAGGAGTCCATCTGCCATTCGGCCAGCCGGGCGGTGGTCTGTCCGGTGGACCGCGCCACCTGCACGGCCATCGCCTCGCTCAGCAGGCCCGCCTCGACGAGACCGGCCAGCCGCCGCAGGGCGAGGACGTCGGCCTCGGTGAGCGCCTTGGCCTGTCCGATGTCGGCGAAGCCCATGGCCCGCCAGAACCGCGAGGCCAGCTCCATGGAGACGCCGGCGCTACGGGCGGCCTGAAAAGGGGTGTAGCGCCGCTCGGCGCCGAGGATGAGCTGTTCGAGGCGCAGCGCGAGAGGATGCGGGTCCTCTCCGGGGTCGCCCGGTTCGCCGGGTTCAGCGGCCGGCAGGTTTACCCGGCCGTCCGCGCCCGCGCCGGAGCCCGTGTCGTCGACGGTCACGCCTGCTGCCCTTCCGATCTTCCGCGGTCAGGTATCGACCGGCCTCAACTCTACGGCAGGTGTGCGCCAGCTCACTCCGTTCGATGCCGGCGGGAACATGTTGCCCGGCGTTCCTGTCAGACGGGGGCCGACCGGGGAAAATGCCGGAAAGACGCGGCCTCATGCGGGCCGTGTGCAGGCCTCAGGCGGGCCGCAGATGCACGATGTCACCCGCGCCCACCGGCTGCTGGACGCCTTCCGCCGTGGCGATCACGAGTCTGCCGTCGCCGTCCACCGCCACCGCCTCTCCCACCAGGGACCGGTTCCCCGGCAGCTCGGCCCGTACCGTTCGTCCCAGCGTGGCGCACCCGGCCGCGTACGTCTCCTGCAGACCGCTCGCCTCGGGGTCGCCGCCGGCGGTCCGCCAGCGCCCGTACCACTCCTCCAGCGCCCGCAGGACGCCGCGCAGCAGCGGGTCGCGGTCCGTGGTCACCGCGCCGGCCAGGGCGAGCGAGCCCGCCTGCGGCACCGGGAGTTCGTCCGTGCGCAGCGAGACGTTGACGCCGACGCCGACCACCACCGCGTCCTCCCCGGCGCGCTCGGCGAGGATGCCGCCGGCCTTGCGTTCCTCGCCCCCGACGGTCACCAGGAGGTCGTTGGGCCACTTGAGTGCCGTGTCGACGCCCGCCGCCCGGGACAGTCCCGTCGCCACGGCGACCCCGGTGAGCAGCGGCAGCCAGCCCCAGCGGGCGACCGGCACCTCGCTCGGGGTGAGCAGCACGGAGAAGAAGAGCCCGGAGCGCGGCGGCGCCGTCCACTGCCGGTCCAGCCGGCCCCGGCCCGCGGTCTGTTCCTCGGCGACGAGGACCGCGCCCTCGCCCGCCTTGCCGGCGCTCGCCGCCGCCACCAGGTCGGAGTTGGTGGAGCCGGTCCGCTGCACCACGTCCACCTGCGACCACAGCCCGCCCTCGCGCACCAGCGCCCGGCGCAGGGCCGGGGCGTTGAGGGGCGGACGGTCCAGATCGGACCACCGGCTGCCGCCTGCGTCTGCTGCATCTCGCGGTGTCATGCAACCCACCCTAGGTGTGTTCAATGCCGCACTGCCGATCGGTAGGGCCCCCACTACTCTACGGATGAGTAACCGTCCCCCCTTTTGAGCAGGCAGGGAGCCGAATCCCGATGTCCGAGCCGGAAGAGCGCCACGAGATCCCAGGGATCGACATCCACACGACCGCGGGCAAGCTCGCGGATCTCCAGCGCCGCATCGAGGAAGCGACGCACGCCGGTTCGGAACGCGCCGTCGAGAAACAGCATGCCAAGGGCAAGTTGACGGCCCGTGAGCGCATCGACCTCCTCCTCGACGAGGGCTCCTTCGTCGAGTTCGACGAGTTCGCCCGGCACCGCTCGAC